>JABFRX010000089.1 GCA_013140995.1 Alphaproteobacteria bacterium
CCGTTATGGCGCCTTTGCGCTGATCGGCGTGTTGGCTGTGGTTTGGGCGGTGGTGGGCTTGGGGCTGGTTGGGGCCGAGCGCGACGCGCAGTTCGGCCGTGCCGTTCTCGGGTCGTTTCGGCTGACGGATCAGAATGGGATCGTTGTCACGGAACGCACAGTCTTGGGGCGGCCTTCGATCGTATTTTTCGGTTTTGCCTACTGTCCCGACGTTTGCCCGACCACGCTGGCGTCAATGACCGCTTTGCTGGGGCGGTTGGGCGGCGATGCGGACAAGCTGGGCGCATACTTCGTGACGGTCGATCCAGAGCGGGATACGGTGGCGGCCTTGAAGACCTATCTCTCGTCGTTCGATAAGCGCATCCGCGGACTTACGGGGCCGACCGATCAGATTGCGGCGATCGCGCGGCCGCTCGGCGTTTTCTATGAACGCAGCGGCTCTGGGAGCAGCTATACGATGGATCATACGGCCAGTGTGTTCTTGCTCGACGCGCAAGGGCGGTTGCACGGGACGATCGCTTATCGCGAAGACGCAAGCGTCGCGGAAGAAAAGGTGCGCGCTTTGCTGCGCTAGACGGCTTGCTTCAACGGCGGGGCCGCATGCACCATGCGGACGCGCGACGCGGGGAGTTCGACGCGTACGGTCGTGCCGACGTCTTGTTGGCTCGACAGTTTCAGTGTGCCGCCGTGGATTTCGATGATCTTCTTCGAGTACGGAAGACCGAGGCCCGTGCCGCCGTGGCGACGTGCGACGGCGCTTTCAACCTGTTCGAACGGACGCAGGATGCGTTCCAGATCGCTGGGCGGAATGCCGATGCCGGAGTCTTTGACGAGCAGGGTCAGCCCGTTGAGGCTCGACGTCTGCGCCGACACTTCCACCCGGCCGCCGGGGGGCGTGAACTTCACGGCGTTGGAGACGAGATTAAGGGTCACCTGACGGATCAAACGTTCGTCGGCCATAATTTGGTGATCGCCGGGCGACTTCGTGAGTACGAGTTCGATCTGACCTTCTTGCGCCTTTTGTCCGCACATGCGCAGCGTCTTATCGAGGACGGCGTTGATGTCGAAGCTCGTTTCGTAGAGATCCAGCTTGCCGGATTCGGCTTTGGCCAAGTCCAGAATGTCGTTGATGATGGCGAGAAGGTGCTGGCCGCTGCTGTGGATGTCGCCCGCGTACTCGACATATTTGGGGGAGCCGAGCGGGCCCATCATCTGCTGCTTGAAGAGTTCGGAAAAGCCCAGGATCGCATTCAGCGGCGTGCGAAGTTCGTGGCTCATCACGGCTAGGAACTCGCTCTTGGCGCGGTTGGCAGCCTCGGCCTCGTCGAGCAGCGCCTTCATCACGTGGTTTTTCTGTTCGATGATTTTCTGCGCGACGTAGTTGTTGCGGATGTGGGTTTCGAGCAGGTAGCTGCAGAAGCAGCCGACGCCGGTTGCCATCCCAAGGAAGAAGTTGTTCGAGATGTAGTCGCCGATGGGGATCGGGTTGATATAAAGGGCAACAATCTGGTAGCTGCCCCAAAGCCCAATGGTCACCATGAGAGAGTTGGAGAAGCGCAGCCCAAGCAAGCTTCCCGAGTAGATGACGACCATGATGAGGCCGGCGTAGTATTGACTGTTGAACGGCGGACCAAGGGCCGCCGTCATGAACACGACGCCGAGACCGCCCGCGATCATCGCCGAGGCCAGCGCCGGCTGCACGAACCGCTCGAACGAAGGCGCGAACGAAAAGGCCAGAACGCCGAGCACGATCGGAACGGCAAATCCGTATCGGATGAGCAACAGAACCGAGTGATACCTAACAGCTACCAGCGCGTCGAGCAGACCGAACATCGAATAGAGTACGGCTGCTGCGATCAGATACACGCGAATGAAGTGCACGGATTCGCGGAATGAGCGAGCGTTGAAGTCGCGCTCGACCTCCGCGTTCTTGAAGACAAGCAATATCCGGTTCAGCGCGAACCGGTCCCGCGTGTCGGTCGCTCGTGCGGCAGTCACTTTGAATTCCCCACCAGACCTGTTTCACCCGGTCTTGCCCAAAACTCTACGGGTAGGCGAGTTAAAGACGCGCTTACGGCGCATTTGCGTTGTTGTTTTGGTAACCAACCAGATTGGGCTAGCCGATTGCCGCGTTTTGGAGCAACTTTCTGGCTCTCTGTGGGGGCGGGGTTGAATACCAATCGTAAAGGAGTGCGGCTAGGGCGCGCGCTGGCCGTCTGCTTGATGGGCTCGGTCGCCGTTGCGGGCGAAAGCCATGCGGCCGGCTTTGCGCTTCGAGAGTACGGCTTCGATGCGACGGCGACCGCCTTTGCGGGGGCCAGCGCGCAGGCGGATGCGCCGGGCTTCCTTGGGACGAACCCCGCGTCGAGTTCGGGGGTCGAGCAATGGGACGCGCAGCTTACCCTCAACGCTATCTATCCGACGTCCGAAGCGTCTTACACAGTCGCAACGACCTCGTTCGCGACGCCAACAGGCGGACGTGCGACGCCCGACGACTTCATTCTGGACGCCTACGAGCCCGGTCTGTCGCTCCGTGGCCGCATCGATGAGAACCTTACGTTCGGCTTAAGCGTTAGTGCGCCATGGGGCCTGGGTACGCGGTATGCGCCGAGTTGGGCGGGGCGATACTATGCGGTCGAGTCCAAGCTGCTGACCGTCAACGTCGCGCCGTCGATCGCGTACCGCGCGAGCGAGGCCCTAGTTTTGTCGGCAGGCGTCCAAGCGCAGTACGCGAAGGGAACGCTGTCCAATGCCATCGACTTTGGCACGATCGGGCTTGCGAACGGCGTCGCAGGGGCGGTACCTGCCGCCCAAGACGGCTTCGTCGAGTTGACTGCCAGCGACTGGGGATTTGGATTTGTTGCCGGTGCGTTGTGGTCGCCGTCCTCCGGTGTGACGTTCGGGGCGAGTTACCGGTCGGCGGTGGAACATGAACTCTCAGGCTCGGTCGATTTCTCGCTCGATGCTTTCGGCATCGGATCGTTCCTTTCGGGGGCAACGGGTGCCTTCGTCGATACGCGCGGTGCCACCAAGTTGACGACGCCCGCCGTCTCGTCGCTTGGCGTGAACGTCGCTCTGACGCCAGAAATTTCGCTCCTTGCCGAGGCAGGCTTCACTCAATGGAGCGCGTTCGAAGAATTGCGTGCGCGCTTTGCTAACCCCGCGCAACCCGACGACTTTCAAGTGTACGACTGGAAGGACACGTGGCTCGGTGCGGCCGGCGTTCGCTATCAGCCGGTCAAGGATTGGATTTTCAGGGCGGGCGTTGCCTTCGATGAGAGCCCGACGCGCGACCGCACACGCGACCCCAGAATTCCGGATTCGGATCGCACGTGGCTCGCCTTCGGTGTTCATCATGATTTGAGCGAAGGCACCAGCCTTCAGCTGGGTTACGCCCGGCTGACGTTTCCGGGCGAGCCGATCGGCCTGTCGGCGGCGGCGGCCGGGAATGCGGTGCGCGGCAATCTGGTAGGCCGAACGGACGCCGACGCCGACATGA
Source organism: Alphaproteobacteria bacterium (assembly GCA_013140995.1). Classification (GTDB taxonomy): domain Bacteria; phylum Pseudomonadota; class Alphaproteobacteria; order Micropepsales; family Micropepsaceae; genus SZUA-430. Next base: position 3,500 of record JABFRX010000089.1, read on the forward strand.
TTACGCTGCAGCTGACGGTCCGCTAGCGGATTAACGAAAAAGCGTTGCGGCCTTTGTTGTGGGCCGGGCATGTTTCGTTGTATTCGTTGGTTCTTGGAGCGTTGGAGCCGGGATGGCGCACCGTAGCATCGATCGAATGGCTTTGGCGCCTTTTTCGCGCCGGTCGGTCTGGCGTTCGCTCGCGTACTTGGCCGCCGATCTCGCCGTGTATGCCGCCTTCGTCTATGGCGCTCTCGTCGCGGACGCGCTTTGGCTCAAACTGCTTTTCGCATTCGGCGCCGGGACTATGATCTCGTTGACTGCGATCGCCGGGCACGACGCAGGGCATCAGAGCTTTTCGGGCAGCAAGATTTTGAATCGGATTTGCGGGACGATCGCGTTTCTTCCCGCGCTACATCCGTTCGCGCTGTGGGAGCATCATCACAACCGCGTGCATCACCGCTTCACGGCGCAAATCGGCGTAGACAATGCATTCTCGCCGATGACGGTGGACGCTTACCTAGCTGCATCGCCGCAGCGTCGTGCCTACTACCGGTTTTTGCGCAGCCTTTGGGGGCAGCCGGTCTTCTATCTGGTCGACGTATGGGCGCCGCAGATGCTCCTGCCGTTTACGCAGCGTACGCCCGCCATGTCATCGCGCGTTTGGCTCGACCTCTTTCTTGTCTATGCGTATTTCGTACTGTTCATCACGGCGTGCACGTTCGTATCGCTCAGTGTGGCCGGCGGCGGAAGCATCTGGAACGCAGCCGTCAATGCGCTGGTGTTCGGTTTTGCCATTCCGTTTCTCATTTGGAACGTATTCATTTCGTTTCTGTCGATCGTTCAACATACCGGTCCCGACGTTCGTTGGATGATGCCCACGGGTCTTCCATCGACGGTCGAACAGTCAATGGCAGGAACCGTCCATGTGGTCTTGCCGGAGTGGGTTGACCGGCTGTTCCATAGGATCATGCAGCATCAGGCTCATCACGTTCATGTGGGCATTCCGCTGCAAGAATTGAAGGCGGCGCAAGAGGCAGTCGAGGATGTGAACGGCGGGCGGCTCGTGCAGGTGTGGACGCCTAGCTATCATCTCCAGCTCACGCGTGCGTGTCAGCTGTATGATCCGCGATACAATCGCTGGTGCCGTTTTGCCGACGCGGCCCGCGAGCAAACCGTGCAAGACGCCGCGGCCTAACCCGTGCAGGTCTCGATTGGCGACCAGCCGATTTTCTTCGACGTCATCGGTGCGAAGCTCGCCCCAGACGGGCCGCAGATGCGCGAGAAGCCGACGCTGATCGTCATGCATGGCGGCCCGGGGTTCGATCACTCGGGTTTACGCCAGGATTTCGACGGTTTCGCGGATATCGCGCAGGTTCTGTACATCGATCACCGCGGCAACGGCCGTAGCGTGCCCAGCGATCCCGCCACGTGGACGCTGGCGCAATGGGGCGACGACGTTCGATCGTTCTGCGACGCTCTCGGTATCCACAAGCCGATTGTGTTCGGTCAATCCTTCGGCGGCATGGTGGCGCAGTCGTACGCGACCCGTCACCCGGACCACCCGCGCGCGCTGATCTTGTCGAGTACCGCCGCGCGGATGGACTTCGATGCGAGCTTGGCGCTTTTCCGGGTTAAGGGCGGTGACGAAGCTTTCGCCATCGCGGAGAGGATGTGGGGATCGGGGAGCGACGAGGAATTCGACACGTACATGCGCGTCTGCATGCCGCTTTACAACACGACGGTCAGGGAAGGGGGTGAGCATGCCCGCGCCCGTGCAATCACGCGGCGCGAGGTTTACCGCCATTTCTCGCTGCCGGGGCGCGAGATACGCCGTATGGATTTCCGGGCAGCCTTGAACAAAATCCTATCCCCAACACTGATCTTGGCCGGAGCCAACGATCCAATCACGCCGCCCCATTTGGCGGAGGAAATGGCCAGCTGCATGATGCCCGGCCTTGCCAGTTTGCGGACCTTCGAAAATTGCGGCCACGGTGCGTTTCGTGACGATCCCGCGTCAGTTCTGCAAACGATCCGCGATTTCATCGCGCGCGTGTGAAAAGGCGTTGCGGTCGCGCAGGCCGATATGCTTCATGGTTAACCCATCACGTTGGGAAGAAATTCATTCGAATCTGTTGCGGCCGTCACTGGGGCGTATCCACGCAAGTGGTTTACATCTAAGTTGTCATACCCAATCTAGGGACTAACTCCGGGACGCAATGAGTCCAGGGGCGTTGGTCTCCAGACGGCAAGCTCCGTCAGAACAAGAGAGACACGATGCGGGGGGCATTGGTGGAACACACTGTCGTATGGCTGGTCGATGCTCACCCGCTGTTGCGTTCGGGCCTGCGGTCGCAATTGGACGGGAAGGGCTTTGAGATTGCCGCGGAAGCCGCGACCGTCGATGAGATCACGCTAAGCGGGTCCGGCGGGCCTGCGCCCAACATCATCATTCTCGATTTCGCGCAGGGCGCCGACGCCGTCGCCGTTTTGAAGTCTGCGCAGCCGCAGGCGCGGACGGTCGTGTTCGCGGAGTCGGCCGAACTCTCGCATCTTGCCGACATGTTCAGTGCCGGCGCCGACGGCTATCTGCTGAAAAGCATCACGCCGAGCGCGCTAATCGAGTCCTTGCGGCTCGTGGCGCTGGGCGAGAAAGTCTTTCCCAGCATGTTGACTGATTTCTTGGGCGCGATGCGCGCGAACCAGTTGGGCACCAGCGAGCGGGTTCGCGTCGGCGACATCCCGCTGTCGCAGCGCGAGGTGGACATTATCCGCCGCTTGGCAGACGGGCACTCAAATAAGGCGATCGCCAAGGAACTCTCGATTACCGAGGCGACAGTCAAGGTGCACTTGAAGACGGTGCTGCGGAAGCTCGGCGCCTCCAACCGTACGCAAGTGGCTATATGGGCCGTGCAACACGGCCTGACGAACAACGGCAGCAATAGCGCCAAGAACGGCCGGGCGAAGCCCGCTTAGATCAGTTTCCCTGGTTCCTAAACGTCGCCGGACCGCGATCGAGTTCCGGATGCGCGCGGAATGAGGGCATAAGCGAGAGATCGGGCGACGACTCGCCGCGCCGGCGCGGTCCAGCTACCCTCGGCATACCGTAAGCGGCCGCCGTCCAGCCATCGACCGCCGTGTAGCCGCCATCAATTACGCCAAAGACTCGCTCCGTCCATGCGCTAACCGCATGATTTGGCGCGAAAAGGCGCGCGTAGTCGGCTGCGTAGTTGGCGTAAGGTGCAACCATCAACGCGTGGCTCATCAGCCGGCCGGCATACGGTGCAGCGCCCGAGGTTCCGTAGGCAAAATTGGGCGGGGGAAGCGGCGGTTCGTACCTGTTCAATGCAGGTGCGTACACGAACGTGTTGCCAACGGTGATCCCAGTATGACCCGCTTGGGCCGAAGCCGATGCAACGAAGGCCGGCGCGGGTGACGCGCCGAGCTGTACGCCGCTTTGGCTCGGAAATGCGTACTGATCGCCGGCACCGGCGATCGACGAGGCACACAAACTCAGTGCTGCTGTTGTGACGGCTGTCGCAAGGCTGCTGGTTACTTTCATGGTGTCCTCGAAACGCATTGGTTCACGACTCGCCTGATGAGCATCGCAAAGGAATCGCGGCACGTGAAGCGAGCATTGGCGTGTACCACCAAAGTAAGTAGCGATGGTTCCAAATGGTGACCGGTGTGGACAAATCTTGCGCCAACCGCACTCCTAACGTGCAGGTGCAGGTGCGTTGCAGCAGGTGATCGGTAGTCGTCCACAGACGTGACGCGATTGGAGTACGCCCAATGGTGAAGGATTCGACGCGCTGCGTGTTTCGACAGGCTAGCGCGCTGGCGGGGTAATTCGGAAGGCTCGGAAGTACCAGCCTTTGTCTCCAGTGCAGCCGCTCGTGAACTCCAAGTAATTTCCCCCCCGAACAGCGCGACGAGGCGATGGATTCCTCCGTCACGCGAACTGGGGTGGAAACCGATGAAGCGCCTTACGGCACTAGGACTTGGGCTTCTCTTCACGACGGCACTGACATCTTGTGCGGGCTTGGCACCCGGGGACGCAAGCGGCGTGAAGCCGTTGATCGTCTATCCGGTGACCAGCAACGATACGCCGTATAGTCAGTGTCTGCGTAAACTGAAGAATGTCCAGGCGAGCAGCTTGCCCGTGTTTGCCGTGGGCGAGATCGCCGACAAGACCGGACAGGTCTCTTATTACGACAAGTCGGGTAACAACTTGACGCAGGGCGCCGCCGAAATGGTGATGAGCGCACTCTACAAGACCGGCAAGGCGCACCTGGTTGAGCGGTACGACCTGCGCATTCCGCTCGCCGAGGTGAAGCTGGCCGAGCAAAACCGTCTCAGCCGCCCCGCGGATGCGTTCGGCAAGCTGCCAGCGACTGATTTCATCATCGTCGGCGCGCTGACAGAGCTTAACTACAACATTGTAACCGGGGGTTTGGGGTTGCGCGTTGCGGGCGTTGGTGCCGGTGTACGCATGGCGGTCGTGAACGTCGCGCTCGACCTGCGCGTGATCAATTCGAAGAACTTCGCAGTGTCTTACGTGTCGTCGCTGCAGAAGCAAATCTACGGTTACGAGGTCGAGGCCGACGTGTTCCGGTTCTGGGACTCAACGCTTGTCGAACTCGAAGCGGGCCATACGCGCAACGAGCCGCTTCAGCTTGGCGTGCGTACCGTCGCCGAGATGGCAACCTATCAGATCATGACAGAATTCCTCCGGCTACCGAGGGATCCCAGCTGCGCCCTCGTAGAGAACGACCACGTGTCGTCTTATCTAGAGCAGCTAAAACCTAATGGGGAGACCACTAAATGAAGACCCTAAAGAGTGCGAGGATCCTTGCGGCAAGCTTGGGTGTTCTCGCAGTCGGCGCAATGGCGACACCCGCCATGGCGTTCGACAATGTGGACTGGACTTGGAATAAGAAGATCACGCAAAACGAATACATCAACGTCTACATCGACTTGGACGTCGATACGACCGGGTTGGTCGAAGTTGAGAAGTTGCAGATCTTCCTTGGGAACGTGGATGCCCAATCGACGGTCAGCAACATCTACAACACCCAAGACCAAGATGGCTGGTACGAGTACATCCGCTATTGCTACTGCTACGTCCCGGTTTGGGTCGATCCGTCGGAGTATGCGCCGACGGAGCTGCCCATCGTGCGTAGCATCGCGACGGCGGTTGGCAACAACCAGTCGATCACCTCGGATGTCCCCGTGTACCTGCACGACGGCCAGTTCGTAGCGAATACGTGGTTCAACTACGACTACGATGCGCTGCGCACTGCTGTCGACTCGCGTATGGGCGGCGGCAACGGCGGTCCGCACCATGAGAACGGCAACTTCCATACCGATCTCGCGGTGTACTTCACGTTAGGCGCGGCGTTCGGCTTGCTGCAAGCGGCCGATATTCACGCGTACTCTAACGTGTACGACATCCTGAACGCGAGTGTTGAAAGCTCGGCCACGGCCGTCGCCAACAACCTCTCGGTCAATCTCGAGTCGGATGTCGACGGAAGCTGCACGTCTGGTTGCTACGGCAAATCGAACCACATCGTGATCGCTGACATTACGCAATTTGCGTATGCCAACGTGAGCGCGGTGTCGAACGTGAACTGGGTCGTGGCGGACAACTACACTGGCTTGCGTACGATCACGTCGCCGGACGGCGTCGCGGCGACGCCGGATCCGGTGGTCCCGCTGGTTAGCTCGATCGCAACAGCGGTCGGCAACAACGTGTCGATCAACGTGGGCAAAGTAGACCCGACGAACTAAGCCGGGTCGGATAAGAGGCAAGGGCGGCGGGGCGAAGTGCCCCGCCGTCATCTCGGACAAGCCAAAGATTGGGTGAAGTCATGACGAAGTTTCAGTTGGGTGCGGCCTTGGCCGGTGCCGTGAGCGTTTGCTTGATTGGCCTTTCGACCGCGAGCGCCGATCCGTTGGGAGGCAAGGATCCGTGGAATTTTACGCCGACAAATCGACTGAGTGCGGCGGTGATAATCAAGAATGTCGAGGACGGCAACGGCACGTCCGGCGCGGGCTCCGGCGGCGGCGGAACGACCGTCGTTTGTGGCGGCACGAGCGGCGGTTCGGGGGACAACGCGAACGGCGCTGCTTCGTCCGCCACGGCGAACAACACCTGCATTATCGTCAATAATTCCAGCGGCGCGATTGTCGATGTGGATCAGGATTCCACCGGCAATCAGTCGGCCGACTCCAACGCCAACTCGCAGTCGAGTTCGGCGACGACGACGAACAATGGTGCGAGCACGCATAACGGGCCGACAGGCAATATCGATGAGGTCTCCGCTATCTTGAATACGCGCCGCCAATAGCAAGTTTGCGACAAGGGGACAGTGAAGAGGCCGCCCGTGGGGCGGCCTTTTTTGTTCGCAACGTTAGAGCGGGCGCAACGTTAGAGCGGGCCGCTTCTAGGGTTTGATCCCGAGTTGCGTCATCTCCTTCTCGACACTGTCGCTCATTCCGCGCGCATCGGACATGTCCTTCTTGCCGCCGTTTTCGTCGCCCAACTTTTTCTTTACGACGCCACGACCGTAGAGCGCCTTGTAGTGCGTCGGGACGCGTTTCACCGTCGCATCGAAGAACGACTGAGCCTCGGCGAAATCAGCCGAGCTGTAAGCGACCAAGCCACGCATGAAGTAAGGCGGTGCAAATGCCGGCTTGAGCTTGATGACCTGATCGAAGTCGGTCTTGGCACCGGAAAGGTCCGACAGCGACATGAACACCATCCCACGCTGGAAATAGAACTCCGGCGCCTGGCGGATGCCGATCGCCTTGTTTAAGTCCGCCATCGCGTTGTCGAGTTGACCCACCGCGAAGTAGGCGGCGCCACGAGTCGCGTAGTAGTCTCCTGTATGGGGATGTTTGACGAAGCCGGAGTTTATGATTTTCGTGCAAACGGGGATTTGATCTTCGGGCTTCGACCCATCGACCCCCATGCATACGCGCAGGTCGTTCTGCGTCAACTTTGTTCCAGCCTTTGCCTTCGGCGCAGCCGCCGCCGGCATTGACAGAATTGCGAGAGCTGCGGCAGCAGCGGTTGCAACGAGGATGCGCGACATGCCCTAGCCCCCCGTCTTTGCCAACGCGGCGAGCTGGGCTTTGGCTTCTTTGTGGCCGGGCGTGATCGCCAGGACAGCTTCAAAGTCGGCCTTTGCCTTCACCTTGTCACCGCCACCAGCGTATAGAGCGCCGCGGTTGTACAAGGCGACTGTTTGTTTGGCGTCCATCGAGATAGCTTTCGACAGGTCATCCATCGCTTTTGGCTTGTCGCCCGTGATCATGTAGGCGCTGCCTCGTGTTGTGTACGAGGCCGGATCCTTCGGATCCAACTCAATCGCTTTGCTGAGGTCCGCGATTGCTTTGCCGGGGTTCTTCTTTCCCATATACGCCATGCCACGGTTGTTGAAGGCCGACGAGGACTTGGGGTCGATCAAAATTGCTTTATCCAAGTCCTTGATCGCAGCATCGAATTTCTGCTGGGCGATTAGTATTCCGGCGCGTGTCTGAAGCGCCCGGCTGAAGTCCGGCTTCAGGCGCAAGGCTTCATTCATATCGACAAGAGCCTTGGGGCCGTCGCCAAGACGGATGTAGGCGGAGCCGCGGTTGTAGTGAGCGCCAGCCTTGTCTTGCGGGCTGACTTTGGGTTCCTTCAGCACCGTCGTGCAAGCGGCCACCAGCTGTTGCCAACCGGCCGGCGCCTTGCCAAAGCACAGACTTGCTGCTTGCAACAGCTGCGCTGATGCCGTGGGGCCCGCGGCTTGAGCGGGTGCAAGGGTTGCGGTAAGCGAAATGGCGGCTGCGCCAAGTTTTGCTGTCATGCTCATGTTTCATCCGTGGAGGTGCAAACCCACCGCCCATCGCGCGCGGGTGTCGGCTCGAATCATCGCCAACGCGGCCTGCGTGCTCAAGCGAGGGTTCATCTAATGCCGCTGGCAAAGGGGGTACTTCGTTCGAGCAGCGTGCGTGATGGTCGTTACAGTGTGCCCCAACCACGTGCGCGGACGTCGCTCGTGAACGTCTCGCGTGTAGGCATTGCTCCGAATCGTTCGTTCCGGCAGCTTCGGTGCGAATGAGGTTAGGGAGGTCTTCCATGCGCAAGAGTTTGTTTGTCGCGAGCGCAACTGTGGCGCTCACTGGATGCCAAGGCATGTCTGTCGGCGTTGGCGTTGGGGGCATGTCGGGCAACGTCGGTGGAGGTGTGTCGACTTCGGTGGACGTGGGCGACGGTGGGTCGAGCTCGCTTCGGCAGGTCACTGTTTCGATGTTCAAGATCGATGCGAACGGCGAGGGGCCGGAGATCGGCACGTTGACGCTTTCGGACTCGCGCGGCGGCTTGCGTGTCGTACCGAAATTGAAGGGTCTGCCGCCTGGGCCGCATGGGTTTCATGTACATGAGAACCCGAACTGCGGTCCCGCGATGAAGGATGGAAAGATGCAAGCCGGGCTTGCCGCTGGCGGTCACTACGATCCGAATGCGACGGGCAAGCATGTTGGGCCGATGGGCAGTGGCGGTCACCGGGGCGACCTGCCGCTGCTCAACGTGGCAGCGGACGGGTCGGCAACGGAGGGGGTCAATGCGTTGCGGCTTTCGGTGAATGATGTGCGGGGGCGCGCGATCGTCATCCACGAGGGCGGTGACAATTTCTCGGATCAACCCAAGCCGCTTGGCGGCGGCGGCGGGCGAATTGCATGCGGTGCAGTTAGCGTCGATTCGGATGGGCCATCTTATGGGTTACCAGTCCGGGAAAAGCCCGCTCAAGAGGGACCGAAGTGACACTAAAGATCTATGGCTACGCTGCTTCGCGCGCGATCCGAACGCTTTGGCTATGTGAGGAGCTTGGCGTTTCCTACGAACACGGCAAGACAACGACCGCGGACGGTGGCACGCGGACGCCAGCGTATCTGAAAGTCAACCCGGCGGGTCACATTCCGGCCATCGACGACGGCGGGTTCGCGCTGTCGGAGTCGATGGCGATCAATCTTTATCTCGCTAAGAAGCACGGCAAGCTCTATCCGGCCGATCCGCACGGCGAGGCCAAGGCGTGGCAATGGAGCTTTTGGGTGATGGCTGAACTCGATCAACCTGTCGTGCGCTGGATAACGCACGGCATGTTGCTGCCGCCGGAGTCGCGCGACGTGAAGATTGCGCGGGATGCGCGCGAGGCGATGGAGTGGCCGCTACAGGTGTTGGACGGTGCGCTTTCGAAGCGACCCTATCTCGACAGCGACTTGTTTACGATCGCCGACTTGAATGTGGCGTCGGTGCTCTACCGGCTGTTGTTCGTCGATCTTGCGGGCAAGCCGCATCTCGAAGCTTGGCTGAAGCGATGCTGGGACCGCCCCGCTGCGGTGAAGGCGCGCAGGCTCCGGGAGGGGTGATTACCTCCTGCGTAATCGCTGGGCTGCACGCGGGCCGATAAGTTGCCGCCAACGGGTGAGAGCCATGCTGACGATTGATCAACTGAACGCCAATCCGTTGCCGTTCGCGAGGCTCATGGGCCTGCGCCTTGTGTCCGTCTCGAAGGACGAGGTCGTCGCCGAGCTGAAGGTGCGTGACGATCTTTGTACGGCGCCGATGCAAATCTTACATGGCGGTGCGGCGATGGCGCTTGCTGACACGGTGGGCGGGGTCGCGACGTTTCTCAACCTGCCGGAGGGAGCGAAGGGCACGACCACGATCGAGAGCAAGACGAACTTCTTGGCGGCAGCAGAGGTGGGAACGACGGTGCGCGCGATAACGACGCCGGTTCATCGTGGGGCCAAGACGCAGGTTTGGCAGACGCGTATTACGCGCGAAGACGGGAAGCTGCTCGCGCTCGTAACGCAGACGCAGATGGTGCTTTAGCGGCTGGCGAGCCGCGCTTCGATGAAGGATTCGGTATCCTTCAGGACGCTTGCACGCCAGCGCCAGCCCCAGAGGTAGGCTGCGAAGATTTCGAAGTGGCCGATGTTAGGGTAGACCTTGGCTTCCGCTTGCGAGCCTGCGGCCGAGAGCGCGTTGGCGAGGTTGACGCTGGCGTGCTGGCCCACAATGCGGTCGCGTTCGCCGTGTAGCAGGAGCATCGGCGGCGCATCGGATTTGACGAGTTTGATCGGCCGCGCAACGTGAGGCGCATCACGCGACGTTGCGAAGATGTCTTTGACGCCCGTCCACTTCAGCGGGTCGAGCGTGTAGGGGCCTGCGAGGCCGACGACGCCTTTGATGGACGACGTCTTTAGGCCATGCGCACCAAGATACGACGGGTCGAGCGCGAGCAGCGTCGAGATATGGGCGCCGGCCGAATGACCCATCACGAACAGGCGCGATGAGTTTCCGCCGAGCTCGGCCGCATGATCATGCATCCACTTGAACGCCAGTGCTGCGTCTTCGACGAATGCCGGGAATGTGGCGGCGGGATAGAGATGGTAGTCGGGTACGACGACGGCGAAGCCGCGCGCGGCCATCGCGCGTCCGAACAGGCGGTAGTACCAGCGTGCCCCGGAGACCCATCCGCCGCCATAGAAGTAAAGGATCGTCGCCTTCACCGCGCCGTTCTTCGGCACGTAGATGTCGAGCTTTTGGCGGGGCAGGGGCCCGTAGGGGATGTGGCGCGAACCGACGTTCGAATGGAACGCGAGCGGCGGTTGTTCGGCGGATGCGACGGCGACTGTGCTCATGGCCGCCATAAGGTCGTTACGCCAAGGGTGCGCGTCAAGAGCGACGCGTTCGCACGAATGCCTGGGCGGAAAACCGTCAGTTCAGCGGCGTAGAGAACGTCAGCAACACTGCGTGCCCGCCGCCGCGCTCCCGGCCGCTGACCGGATCGCGGTCGCTGCCGTTGAGGTCGTAGCGGTACTCGAGCTTCAGTTTCGCGTCCGGCCGGTTCAGTTCTTCCTGCACGAAGCTCGACACATCGACGCTCAGTTGCAGCTGTTTTGTCTTGGCGCGGGCAGCGAGGTTGTCGTCGATGATCTGCGACTGCGCGTCGGCGGCGCCGTAGCGCAGTTCGATCCGCGGTCCGTTCTCGGGCGCGTAGGCGACGGAAATGTGGGGTGCCACTTCGCTCTGCTGATTGCGAACGCCGGCGATCTCGTCGTCGGTCTCGATCATCGAGAGGCCTGCACCGAACTGCCAGTTGCCGCGGCGGACTTTGTGCGAAACGTCGATGAAGCGGTCGCGCGAACGGGCAAGAGGGAGGCTATCCTCGTTGCTTCCCGGCGACACGATGTCTGTCCTGACGCGGCGCTCCCAAAAGCTCGCCGTCGTTTCGCCAAGGCGTGTGTCCCAGGTGAGCGCAGCATTCGCCGTCGAAACGCGGTCGCGGGGCCCCGGCAAGAGTTCGGCGCGGATCACGTCGCCTCGTTCGAAGCCGCCGCTGACCACGGTCGGCAGCAGCGGGCGGATCGGGTCGATCGCATCGGCAACCGCGTCAGGCAACACGTCGGCGACGATGACGTCAGCGTTGATGCCGGTGAACGACGTCCGCTTCAACCACTGACCGCCTTGGGTCAGGCTAAATTCCATGCCTTCTTTGCGATAGATCTGCAACGCGGACGACGCATAGGCTAGCGTCACGCCTTGGCGCTTCAACGCTTCGCGGTTTGTGACGTAGTCCTGGTAGTCGACCTTTACACGTGCTTCGCCGAACTCGATGCTCGACGACAGGTTGGACCACGAGCCCGGCAGCACCAAACGGCCGGTCGGCAGTTCGTTCAGCGCCGTCGAGAAACCTTCCGACGTTTCGCCGAAGTCGCCGTCGACCAGTAGTTTCAAGTTTTCGGAGTCGATGACCCTGGCCGAGAAGCGGTGGCGGCGCGACGTGTCGTTCAGACCTGTCGAGCGGTCGCGCTCACGCAGTTGCGGATCGCGGAAATCGCGCGTGTCGCCTTCGTCGACTGTCTTGACGATGTCGGTGCTGAACGAGAGGCGGCCGTTGAAAAGTTGCGCGTCGAAGCCGGCACTTTCGGCGGGGACCGAACTGAAGTTCAAACCGTTCGCCAATCGATCGACCTTAACGCCGACGGACGGTTCCAAATCGAAAGCGGCACTGCGGAACTTAAGGGAGACGGGCGCTTGTGCAGCGCTGCCGTCGGAGAACTGAACCGGCGTGTCGAGATTGTCGAACGCGGGCGTTAGGTCTTTCCAATTGGGTTGCGGGGCCACGAAGAGTTCGGCATCGTGTTTCGCCAGCACTTTGGCTTTCAACTTTTTGATCTGCTGGGCTGCGACCGAGGCTTCGATCCCAAGGTTGCTTGCGACCATCGTGGGTGCGAGCCAATAACCCTGTATCGGTTCGGCACGGGCGGTGCCGGCGAAACAGACAGCGGTGCCTGCCAGCAACAGCGTGCTAAGCCGGCTTTGTCCCATTGGACGAGGTGAACGGTGTTCCATGGCGATACAGTGCTCCGCAAGAAGCGCGCCACCGGCTCAAAACCACCGCTTCGGCGCGAAGAAGAAACCACGTCGCGGTCAAAATAACCGCGCCGTCAGACCTTCCCGTCTTTTCGAAACACCGCCGCCCAAATTACCCAACGCTCGCCGACGCCGCGCGGACGTCTTAGCCCCTTACGCATACTGCCGCCCTCCCTAGGCGGTAGCCGCGCAATACGCCTCACAACAAATGGACTAGAGAATCACGCGACTACTCTACCCAGAAGCGTATGTCTACTTTCGGGTTTGCAATAGAGGGGGATGAAAATTTTTCCGCATGCGGAGCAATTTGCATCGCTTGCCGATCGTTTACGACGTGCACGGACGATGATCGCAAAGTGTTACCGGCCGTTGCAGAGGTTGATCGCAGCCGATGGTTACGACGACCGCACTCATGCACGGAGAGAGTTTCGATGCGCATGCTCTGAACGCCTAACGTGTTTTTGCAATGCAGCGTGTTTTGTCTGGCGAGCCGAACGCTTCCCTTCGAAGAGTTAAGCACTTGAGCGGTCAGAAAGTGCGGCTTGGAACGCCTCTTGCTCAAAGCTTCAAGCCCTGGCGCGTTAGTCAGAAGACCGGGGGCCGCGCTGTTGTCATAAGTGTCGGGCTTAGGCTGTCGCTGGGATAAGTTGGTTTATGGTGGTTCTCTTAGAGGGTCGTGTTGGGGCAATGGACACGTACGCCGAACTGACCGAAGCGCTAGCGCGCATTCGTGCCGCTGCAACTCAAACAGCCGTTTGGCCGGGCGTTAAGGATTTCTCGGCTCGATTTGGTTACTCGCATCTCTTTGCCCTCGACCTGACGCGGTTGGCCGGCGGCATAAGTGAAGCGATGCTTCATAGCGATACTCCGAACGTCGTTGGGGCGTTCGACCGTGAGCTGACCGCGGAGCAACACCCGGTCATTCGCGCCTGTATGGAGGCGCCCCAGACCTTCCTTGTTTCCGAGGTGCGGGACGCCCCGGCGCAGAAGGGGGCCCCGTGGACCAAGTTTCTGGCGGATGTCGTTCGCACCGGCGAAGGCTTGGTGGTGCCGGTCTATCTGGGCGGCCAGCCGTTTGCGGCCGCAAACTTCGGTGGGGCGAAGCCCGATACCTCGCCGCTGACTCGTGCGCTGTTACAGGTGGTCGCTCACGCGGCGGTGGACCGGACAATCGAGCTGCGCGACGGCAGGCCGGCTGCGGTCAACATGCTCTCGGCGCGCGAGGCGCAATGCCTGCGGCAGGTCGCGATCGGGCGGCCGGATGCCGAGGTCGGCCAGCTGTTGGGGATTAGTCCGCGGACCGTGCGCTTCCACGTCGACAGCGCCAAGGCGAAGCTGGGCGTTTCGACCCGTATTCAGGCGGTCGCCAAAGCTCTTCGCGAGCGCATCATCGCCGTCTGACGCGTTAGCCGAGTGTCCGGCCTATCCAGATGACGCGGCCGAGTGCTTCCAACGCGTCGGGGTCGAGGTCCGCGTAGGGCTGATAGCGTTCGTTGTCGGCGGCGATGGTCACCCGCTTTGTGGCGGGGTGCATCGTCACGCGGCGGATCAGCAGCGTGTCCTCCAGCCTCAAAACATAGATACCCTCGCGCCTTAGGTTAAGCTGTGCGGTGTCGACCAGCGCATGATCGCCGTGGCCGAGTGTCGGCTCCATCGAATCCCCCGACATGGCGACGGCTGCAAGTTGCGAGAACGGGCTCGACGTTACTTGGCGCAGCCAAGCGCTTGCGAACAATTCGAAGCCCATGGCGTTTGCCGTGTCGGCGAGTGCAGTGCGGCCGGTCGCGAGCCGCATATCGAACAGCGGTATGCGCTCGTAGTCGGCGAGTTCGGGGACAGTTTCTTGCGGTTCGGTTCGCGCTTGGCGTTTTGCTTTCGCGGGTTCGCGTATGCGGCCGTCGCCGGTTTCGAGCCAGAGCGGATCTTGGCCGAGCGCGCGGGCGAACTTCGCGCCGTGCTTCGTTCCTTTCGCGCGGCCGGATTCGAGTTCCATCACGGCTTGCTGCGAGACGCCGACGGCGCGTGCCAAACTCACTTGCGTCATGCCTAACGCTTCGCGCGCTTTTTTGATTCTGGTGCCTACGCCCGACATGCGAAGACCCTCCCGATTCCTGAGCCAGTCTAGCGCGGGTGGCGGCGAAGCGCCGCGATTGCCCGAATTCCGTCCTTTTCCAGCCACCTGCGTGATCGACCCACGCAAATGCGGCTTGCTTGCATCATGTGAATGAGGCTCTCCTGAGCCTTGCATCAACGGTGGGGCTTGATGCCTTCGGCTTGCGATTCCGGCGGCGCGTTCGGTTGCGCGATTGAGAACATCCCGTGGGTGATCGGGATGCTCTTGGCGCTTGTCGTGTTGCTTGTCGCGGCGCGCGTCGCTTTGGTGCTTCTCGAGCGCCGCCGTCATGCACCGCAAATTGGGCCGGTTGCCGCGCGGCCCGCACCCCGGGTGGTCGGGCCTGGCAGTCCAGTGCAGCCGACACCCCCGGTGCCCGTGAAGCCTACGCCGCTGCAGTTGCGCGTCGCCGATGCGCCGGACTTGCGGGTTACGGATTTTTCGAACGGTCAAACGCGCAGCGACTTCGGCGAGATGATCACCGACATTATTCTGACCGGCGACGGGTGGAAGAAGTTGCCGTCAAAGGCTGCCTCCGGCGTTGGGATCGGCGGCCTTTACGTGCGCGAGGTTAAAGGCGGTGGCGGGTTCGAAGCGCTGGCCGTCGACACGAAGACCAGCGAAGCCGAATACGCACCGGCCGCGATGTCGAATGCAGCGTTGGAACAGGCGCTAAGCGCGCTCTATGCGCAGGGTGCGTTCGGCAGGTCGATCAACGAGAGCGTTGCCCACGAGCTGATCCGCGGTTTGCGGAATGGGCCGCCGTTCTTTCGCAAGGAACTATGGCGGCACAATCTGACGAATGGGGTCACCGCGGTGACGCAGCTTGGACCCGCTGGCGAGCCGAAGAGCAGCACTATGCGCTCGCATGCGCGATTGGTAACCGGCGCTTACGCGTCGCTGAAGCAACTCGACCGCGGTGGCGTCTATCTCGCCGGCCGGTCGATCGACGACGGCGCTTAGGACGCCGGTTCGATCCGCAGCACGCGGCCGGTCTTCTCACCCGCTGGCGGATTGTCCGTGGTCACGTAGACGAAGCCGTCCGGGCTGACCCGCACGTCGCGGATGCGTTCGTTCAACTCCTTCAGCAGTTCCTCTTGTCCGGCGACGTTGCCTTGCGCGTCGAGATCGACACGGCGGAGGTGCTTAAACGCAAGTGCGCCGAGCAGAAGATCGCCGTTCCATGCCGGGAACTTGTCGCCGCGATAGATCGCGAGGCCCGAGGGGGCGATTGACGGCGTCCACTGCAGGACGGCTTGTTGCATGCCTTGGCGCGCGGTGAACGGCGAGACGTAGGCGCCCGAGTAGTCCATGCCGTATGTGATGACCGGCCAGCCGTAGTTGAATTGTGGCTCGATGACGTTGAGTTCGTCGCCGCCTTTGGGTCCGTGTTCGTGCTCCCACAGCTTGCCGGTTTCGGCGTCGAAGGCGAGGCCTTGCTGGTTGCGGTGGCCGTACGACCAGTTTTCGCGCTTGGCGCCGCCGATCGAGAACGGATTGCTGTCCGGCACGCTGCCGTCGTCGTTTAGGCGTACGATCTTGCCGAGGTGGTTCGTCACGTCCTGCGCTTTTTCACGGTACTCGAACCCGTCGCCGACGGTGAGTGCGAATGTGCCGTCCGCGAGGAATGCAAGGCGGCCGCCGTAGTGGTTGTTCGTGTCCTTTAGCGGCGATGCTTCGAAGATCACCTTGATGTCTTGGAGAGAGGTGCCGTCGAAGCGGGCGCGAGCGACGCGCGTTGCGTTCGCGGCTGCAGTGCCGTGCGCGTAGGTTAGATAGACGAAATTGTTTTCGGCGAATTTGGGGTGCAGGACGATGTCGAAGAGGCCTGCTTGGCTTCCGGTGTGGACCGGCGGCACGCCCGCAATCGGCTGCGGCTGAAGCTGCCCGTTGCGGATGATACGAAGGCGCCCGGCACGCTCCGTCACCAGGATCGCTCCATCGGGTAAGAACGCCACCGAATACGGATGGTCCAGTCCCTTCGCGACTTCCGTCACTTTGTAGCCGGTGCTTACGACTTTGGCGGTGCTTGGCGGAGGCGGCGGGGGGCGAATCGGACCGGGCAGAACGTCGGCCAATGCGGTGTGTCCAGCCATCGCAAGCGCGGTCGCCAGCAGCCAGCGTATGTGCATCCGAGTCTCTCCGGTCAAAACGAGGATAGAGACATCTGACCCTATTTCGGGGCATAAGCAAAGGGTCCGAAATGGGGAGCTTGAGCCGTGATTGTCCGCTGGATCGCCGCCTTTCTTGCAGCCACCGCCGTGATGGTGGTTTTGGGTTCGCTTGCGCATTCGCTGATGGTGCAGCAGGCGTGGATCGCTGCGACGGACATCGGCGATGGCGTCGTGCCTGCGACGTTGTCGGCCGGAGAGCGGTCCGGTTGGATACTGCACGACCTCACCGGCATGTTGCCGCTGTTCGGCGGCCTTGCCGGCGTCGCGCTTTTGGTCGCGTTTCTGGTGGGAAGCTTGGTCGCGCGCTTTACCGGTTTGCGCCCGGTCGTTTTTGCGGTCGCGGGTGCGACCGCGATCTTCGTCCTGTTCACCGTGATGAAGATGACGCTTGGGACTGTGGGCGTGTTCGGTGCGCGCGGGACTGTGGGTTTGGGTTTGCAGGTTGCGGCCGGGTTGATCGCGGGTCTTGTGTTTGCCGCCCTCACGCGTTCGCGCGCGGCTTAGATGAGCACGTCGAAGACACCGCGGGGTAAGTTCTTTCAGACGCTGCGGATCGGCGCGGTGTTCGTCGTCGTGTCGCTCTTGGGGTTCGGGTTGGCGCGTTATCTGGAAGAAGGTAAGCGGTTCGACTTCGGGTCGTGGGTCGTGATCGCCGTGCTTGCGATCGCAGTCGTCGTCACGGCGGCGATCCGGGCGTTCGCCGCGTCGCTCAAGAACAAGAACTAGCCGGGCTCCAGCCATTCTCACACGCAACCTAAAACTCTTCTTGGGCTCGCGGTTTGCGGGCAATGTCGCGATGCAGGTGCAGGCGACGGCCGTTGCTTGGCACATCTTCAAGCTGACCGGCGACCCGTTCGCGGTTGGTCTCGTGGGCTTGGCCCAGTTCGTGCCGATGTTCGCGCTCACACTCTATGCGGGCGACGTCGCCGATCGGTTCGAGCGGCGGCGAATCTTGGCGGCGAGCTATGCGGTTGAAGGACTGTGCTCGCTGATGTTCATCGGGCTCGCTGTGGGTGGTGTGACCGATACGTTGCCTTATTTTGCGACGCTGGTGCTGTTCGGCGCGGCGCGCGCGTTTTCGGCGCCGGCGTCGCAGTCGTTCTTGCCGCAGATCGTTTCGCCTGAGGAATTGCCGCGCGCCATCTCCGTGTCGTCGACAGTGTTTCAGGTTGCGGTGATCTCCGGGCCGGCTTTGGGTGGTGCGGTGCTGACGCTTGGCGCGGGGGCCGCGTATGCGATCTCGTTCGTGCTGTTCGTTGCGAGTGCTGCCGTCATCTACTTGATCGACGCGGCGGTGCGGCCGCGTGTGGACTCCGGCGGATCGCTCTATGAGCGGGTGCGCGAGGGCGTCACGTACGTGCGGCGGCGGCAGGAGTTGTTCGGTGCGATCTCGCTCGATCTCTTTGCGGTGCTGCTCGGCGGCGCGACGGCGCTTCTGCCGTTCTTCGCGCACAATATTCTGAACGTCGGCGAAGTCGGGTTCGGGATATTGAAGGCGGGACCCGCGATCGGCGCGGCGGTCATGTCGGTCGTGCTGACGGCGATGCCGCTCGGCCGGCATGCGGGGCTCAAGATGTTCGGGTCGGTTGCCATCTTCGGTGTCGCCACGATCGTGTTCGGGTTGTCGGAGAATTTCTATCTGTCGCTCGCGATGCTGATCACGCTTGGGGCGGCGGATATGATCTCTGTCAACGTGCGCCAGTCGCTGACGCAGCTGATCACGCCCGATCACATGCGCGGGCGGGTGAGCGCCGTGAACATGCTCTTCATCGGGGCGTCGAACGAGCTTGGCGAATTCGAGTCCGGCCTGACCGCCGCCTGGTGGGGTACCGTGCAGGCTGTTGTCGTGGGCGGCGCGGGGACACTCGCGATCGTCGGGCTTTGGTCGTATTGGTTTCCGGCGCTACGTAAGGTCGATAGACTAAGCGATCTGAAACCGGTGTAGGAGTTGCCATGGAACGGACCGCGATTTGCTGCTGCGGAAGTTTGCGCGTGAAGGTTCGCGGCGAGCCGTTGCGCGTCGTTGTCTGTCACTGCTTTCAATGTCAGCGCCGCACGGGCAGCGTGTTCAGCGACAACGCGAACTTCCAACGCGCGCAGATGATCGCGGTCGAGGGCGAGACGAAGACGTTCACGCGGGCGACAGAACGCGGCGGGCGGATGACGTTTCATTTCTGCCCACGGTGCGGGTCGTCCGTGTATTGGGATTTCTCGCTCGACCCGCTGACGGTGGGCATTGCGGTCGGTGCGTTCGCCGATCCGGGGTTTGCGAAGCCCGTGCGTTCGCTGTTCGGCGTCAGCCGGCATCATTGGGTGCCGGATGTCGAGGGGGCTGAGGCGTACCTGGCCGATCAGCATGGCCCGCGGGAGTAGAAGGAAGTAAGATTCACCACCAAGACACCAAGAGGCACCAAGTTTCACCAAGAGGTCGGCGATATCTTCGGCGCGAAGCGCCCGTTATGCGTTCGATGCGCGCTATCGCGCGCGGGTGCCAGGCTTGGTGTTCCTTGGTGTCTTGGTGGTGAACCTTTCTTTTCTGCCTATTGGGCGGGTCCTAGAAGGATCGCCGCGATGCGTTCGTTTTGCATTTCGGTGGAGCCGTCCGTGTAGTTGGCGACGCGGGCGGAGGCGAGGTGGCGGAGGAACGGGTATTCTTCGCGCAAGCCCGCGGCACCCATGAGTTGGCAGGCGTCCGAGATGCGCTGCACTGCCATGCGGGTTGCGAACTTTTTCGCGTGTGCCGAGGCGAGAGCGGCGTCTTCGTTCGCGATGATCTTCGCGGCGGCCGAGGCTACGAGTTGGCGGGCGGCTTCGGCGTCCGTTGCGATGTCGGCGGCCATCCAGCGCCAGCCCTGTTTGGCGGCGAGTGGGCTGCCGAACGCTTCGCGCGATTTGCCGTAAGCGACGGCGGTGTCGAGGCAGGCATCGACCATCGCGACGCACATCGCGGCGACGTAGGTGCGGGCTTGGTTGACGCTGGCCATCGCGCGGCGAAAGGCCTGGCCGGGTGGGGCGACGACCTCGTCCGCGTTGACGCGATAGTTCTCAAGTTTGAAGCCGCCAGCGCCGATCACGCCGCCACCGGCTAGCGCTTCGGGGTCCGCGCGGCGAAAGCCGTCGCGCGTGCCGTCAACGAGGAAACTGCCAATTCCGCGCCAGCCTTGTGTGGGATCCGTCTGCGCGTAGGTGATGAAGACGTCGCCGAATGCCGCGTTCGTGATCCACCCTTTTTCGCCGGTCAGGCGCCAGCCGTCGCCATCCTTTACGGCGCTCGTTTTGATTCCGGCGAAGTCGCTGCCCGCGCCGGGTTCGCTGAGCGCGCTGCCGCCGAAGCGTTCACCTTTGAGCATCGCGGGGACGTAGCGTTCGGCCACCGCGCGCGGAAGCGTGGTCGCGAGGTTTGCGGCGCAACCCGCCGTGTTCGTGAGCGAGAACGCGAAGTCGTAGGAGTGATGCGCGAGCACCTGTAACAGGTCGAGCTTGTCGCCAAAGTCTATTTCGTGACCGCCCCATGTTCGCGGCGCTTGGAACGCGAGCAGGCCTTCTGCGGCGGCAGCTTTGAGTGCGTCCACTTGCATACGGCCTTCGCGGGTCCATTTTGCTGCGTTGGGTGCGACGTGGGTTGCGGCAAAGCGCGTCGCCGCTTGAACGATCTCGTGCATGCGTTAGAGACCCAGGGTGGAGCGTGCGAAGTCGGTCGCGGCTTTGTAGTCGGGCTTACCGTTCGGGGCACGAAACATCTGTGGCACGGCGAGGATGCGCTTTGGCGTCTTGTAGCCGGCCAGATGTTCGCGCACATGCGCGCGTATCGCGCCCTCATCGAATCGCGCATTCGGTGCGAGTTCGACGACGGCGGTGACGGCATTGCCCCACTTATCGTCAGGCACCCCAACGACGAGCGCGTCGTCGACGCTGTCGTGCAGCTTTAGCGTTTCTTCGACTTCCTCAGGATAGACCTTTTCACCTGCCGTATTGATGCAGGCGCTGCCTCTCCCTAAGAGCGTGATCGAACCGTCTGCGTTGACGAGGCAGAAGTCGCCGGGGATCGACCAGCGTTGGCCGCAGATGACGAAGAACGTCTTCGCGGTTTTCGCTTCGTCTTTCCAATAACCGACCGGGATGTTGCCGCCGCGCGCGATAACGCCGGGCGCGTTGGAACCTGCGGCGACGGGTTTGTGGTCCGGCGTGAACACGGCGACGTCCGTGCCGAGAGTGAACTTCGCGGTCGGCGTTTCACCGTCCTTCGTCGTCGCGGACATCGCGAAGCCGACAGCTTCGGAGGAGCCGAACGAATCCAGCAGCGTCACCTGCGGGATGTGGGCGACGAGGCCGTGCTTGACCTCGCGCGACCACATCGTGCCCGAGGAGACGATCATCACGAGCGATGAAAGGTCCCATTGGCCGGGGTTTTCGTCCAGCGCGCGTAGCATGGGTTTCGCGAAGGCGTCGCCGACGATCGCCATCTGCGTTGCTTTGCGTTTGGCTGAGACTTCCCACAGTTCGACGGGATCGAATGTCGCGGCGCCAAGCGTGATGACACTGCCGCCCATCGCGAGCGCGCCGAAGGAGGTTAGGAGGCCGGTGCCGTGCATCTGCGGGCAGACGGGAATGAAGCGGTTGCCGGGTGTCGCGCGAACGATGTCCACGTGCTCGGCGACCGTTGTGGGGATGACCGGCATCAGCGCAGGGTTCATCTGCGCGGCACGCAAGTCGTGGTGGCGCCACATCACGCCCTTCGGCATGCCGGTCGTGCCGCCGGTGTAGAGAAAGAAAAGGTCATCGGGCGAGCGCTTGATGTCGAGGTCGCCTGCGCCATGCGCTGCGACGAATGTTTCGTAGTCTTGGGCGAAGGCGGGGAGGGTCGTGCCGTCGACCTTAACCTGCAGCCACGTTTTCACACCGGGAAGGCGGTCGCGGATGGAGGCGACCATCGGTGCGAACTCGCTGCCGTAGACGACGACGCGAGCGTCCGAGTTGTCGAAGATGTAGTGCAGCTCTTCCGCTTTGTAGCGGTAGTTGACATTGACGTGAACGAAGCGGCCCTTAAACGACGCGATCGTCGCTTCCATGTATTCGGGGCGGTTACGGATCAGGATCGCGAGTTTGTCGTCGGGTTGGTGCCCTGCCTGAATCAGTCCGCGGGCGAGGGCGTTCGTGCGGCCGTGGAACTCGAGCCAAGTTGTCGTCTTGTCTCCGTGGATCAGCGCCGGTGCCGATGAGGGCACGACCTTTGCGACTGCGTCGATAATGTCGCCGTAGTTCCACACGCCCATGCCATTTCCTCCAATATCTTTTGCGGGCAAGCCTATCGGAATTTGTCGCCGCGACAAGCGGTTGCTAGAGTCCAATCATGAGCACCGCACCGCAACTCGGCATCATCGAAGGCTATTTTGGCACGCCCTGGCGTTGGGACGACCGCACGCATGTGATGCGGACGCTCGCCGATCACGGCTACAGGTTCTTCATCTACGCGCCAAAGGCGGACGCTCATTTGAGGCGGCGCTGGAAAGAGCCTCATCCGAGAGAGACGCACGAAGCGCTTGCAGGCTTCGCGGCGGCGTGCCGGGTGGCGGGTGTGCGGTTCGGCGTGGGTTTGAGTCCGTTCGAGGTCTACCGGCATTTCGACGACGACGCGAGGGCGACGCTTCGCGCACGGATTGCTGTGTTGGATTCGCTTGGCCTCGACGATCTTGCGATCCTTTTCGACGATATGCGCGGCGATATTGCGGACTTGGCGACGCGGCAGGCGGGCATCATTGCCTTCGTCGCGTCATTCACGAAGGCGACGCGGCTGATCACGTGTCCGTCCTATTACACCGACGACGCGGTGCTCGATCGCGTGTTTGGGGCTCGGCCTGCGAACTATCTCGAAGATCTGGGGCGGCTGCTCGATCCGAAGGTCGAAGTGTTTTGGACCGGCGAAGAGGTTTGCGCGCGGGCGTATTCGCCGGGGCACCTTGCGGACGTCGCGGGGAAGCTCCGGCGGAAGCCATTTCTGTGGGACAACTATCCGGTCAATGACGGGCCGCGGATGTCGCAGCATCTGCATCTGCGCGCGTTCACCGGGCGGCCGGCGGCGATGGCAGGGCACGTTGCGGCACACGCGATCAACCCGGCGCTGCAGCCGCATTTGAGTTTGATCCCGGCCCTCACGCTGGTGGACAGTTACCGTGAAGGTGACGCCTACCGCTACATGGCGTCGTTTCGTGCGGCGGCGCGTGCGGTGATGGGCGAGGAGGCGGGGCGGCTGTTGGAGGGCGATCTGCTATCGCTGCAAGACGCTGGGCTTGGTAACCTCGGTGAACGTGTACAGCGGTTGCGCGCCAAGTGGGCCGCGCATGCGCACCCCGCCGCGCAGGAGATCGTCGCCTGGCTCGACGGTAAATGCGCGATCACCAGCGAAGAGATGCTGACGAGTTAGCGCGGACGAGGATCGAACCGAGCCAGCGTCATCGTAAGCAATATCAGCAATACCACCGCGACGATGTGCGTGGCGAAGTCGATCGGGTTCGTGCCGTGGGCGTGGACGAATTGGAGGAGCGTGGCGGCGAGCAGAGCGCTGCCGAGCGTTGCGAGCGCCGTCACGCGGACTGCGTCGATCGGGAGGTGGCGGCGGAGGAATACATAGGTGACCGCTGCGGTGGGCAGGCCCACCCCAACGATAAAGAAGAAGCAGTCGCTGCTGTCGAACAGCGATACCGGCGTATAGCCGAGGTCCGACACTTGCCGGTAGCATTCGAGGCCGCCGCCTGCGAGCCAGAGTGCGAGGCCGGGCAGGGGGAGATAGGACCACGTTTGGCTTCGACCGGGGATCGATAGCGTCACTGCGGCTACGATCGCGCCGACGCCTGCCAGCAATGCGCCGGCGAGTTCGAGTGTGAACGGCATGCTCGTTAGATGCGCGAGGGTTTCCGTCACGTGGCCGCCGAACGCTGCCATGACCGTTGCCATGACCGCTATGATACCGGCGAGCAAAACGCCTGCGCGTGCGAGTGGTGGCGCGAGTGCCTTCACGGGTTTTGCCGTGGTTGCCAAGTCCTCAATCAGCTTGCCGGTGTCACGCATCGCGACCACCCGTCAGAGCCACACGGAGCGACAACATTGCACGGTGGAGCAGCGACTTCAGCGCGGGGACGGACTGACCGCTTTGAACGGCGGCTTCCGCGAGCGATAGTTCTTCGATTTTGAGCATGCGAACGGCTGCGCGTTGTCCTGCCGGTAAGGCCGCTAGAGCGGCAGCGATTTCGGCGCGGGTTTCGTGTTGCGCGTCGGCGGCGGTTGCGGTGTCGGCGACATCTTGCGTTGCGTCCGTTGTTTCGGTCTCGATTGCAGCGCGCCTGGTGCGTGCACGCAGGGCGTCGATCGCGCGGGCTTTGGCGACGGCTCCGACCCACGGTTCGACAGGGCGGCCGGGCTCGTAGGTCTCACGGATGCGATGGAGGGTGAGCAGCGTCTCTTGTACCACGTCTTCGATTGCGCCGGCGTCGCGATGATAGCGGCGTGCGATCACGCGGATGAAGGCGGCGGCTTCCTTCAAAAATGACGCGTAGGCGCGCTTGTCGCCGGTTTGCGCCGCCGTCATTAACCGCTGCCAGCGGGCGGATGGCGCTTCGCTCGTTTCGTCGTCCTGCTGCACGAACGCCCAAAGCCTTTCGATTACCGCTTGCGCGATCATCACGAACGGGGGGCTCGCGTCAATCGCGGCTGCAGGTATGGAAGGTGTTCTGTGCACATCAGGCTATTCGTTTGAACTTCGGCGTTTGTTGCGCGTGATCACGTGTCTGTGACCCGCGAAACCTTTGGGCAGTACCGGGCGAAGTAACCTTGCAGAGACACAAAAACCGGGAGCTCTTCTCATGAAATCGTTTGTTTCTACTCTGTTTGGCACTTTTGCACTGGGCGCCGTGTTGTTTTCGATACCCGTCGCATCGGCCCGTGATGCGGACGTTTATACAGGCACGTTCTCGTCGCTTGCGGTCGGCGGTTATGATCCGGTCGCCTATTTCAAGGCGGGGCGTCCGGTACCTGGTGCCGCGCAGTTCTCCAGCGAATACAAAGGCGCGACTTGGCGGTTTGCATCGAAGGAAAATCTGGATGCGTTCCGTGCCAATCCAGCGGCGTTTGCACCGCAATACGGCGGGTATTGCGCCTGGGCCGTATCCCAAGGCTACACGGCGTCCGGCGATCCGCAGTTTTGGAAGGTCGTGAATGGCAAGCTCTATCTGAATTACGATGGTTCCGTGCAGGCGAAGTGGGAGAAGGACATTCCGGGCTTCATTGCCAAGGCCGACGGCAACTGGCCACGCGTTTTGAACTGAACGCAGCGTCTATCGACACAATACCTTCCCTTTGTGGGCCTTGAGGACGACCTTGAGCCCAGTGACTCCGAGAGCGCGTGCCATGGGCAAAGACCTTCACGACTTGCAGCTGACGACGGGCCGGGCCGATACGGTTGCGGCCTACAACGTGTTCGCGGGCGATTGGATCGGCTATGGGCCGCGGGTGCGGTCCATCTTTGCGGCGGCCGATGCAGACGCGGATTGCGCGCTCGTCAATGCTCACGCGGCGGCGGTGCATATGGCGCTGGAGGCGGCACCTGGTTTCAAGACCGCGCGTGGGTATTTGCGGCGCGCGCGGAAGGCTTCGTCCGGTGCGACAGCGCGCGAGCAGACGTTCGTCGCGGCGGTCAACGATTGGTGGCGCGGGAACGTGCCTGGTGCGCTGAAGCGGTTGCGTTCTGTCGTGGCGCAGAACCCGGCAGACATAGTCGCGGCCAAGTGGGCGCAGTATCTGGCGTTCAATCTGGGTGATGCGGCGGCGATGTTGGCGGTCGCTAAGGGCGTTCTGCCGGCGCATGAGGAGACTGCGGCTGCGTGGAGTATGCTTGCGTTCGCGCACGAGCAGAACAACGCGATCGGCGTCGCGGAAGAGGCGGCGTATCGGGCGCTTTCGATCGACGCGAAAGACCCGTGGGCGCATCATGCGATCGCGCATGTGATGGAGACGCGGGGCAAGGCCGATGAGGGGATCGCGTTCTTGACGAAGCATGCGGCCGGTTGGGCCGACCGCAGCATCTTCGTGCGCGAGCACAATTATTGGCACTTGGCGCTGTTTCATATCGATCGCGAGGAGCCGAAGCTGGCGCTTGAGATTTTCGATAAGCATCTGTGGGGCACTTGGCGCGAGTTCGCGCAGGAGCAGATCGGTGCGATCTCTGCGCTGTTGCGGCTTGAGCTTCGTGGTGCTGATGTGGGTCAACGCTGGGAGCCTGTTGTGAAGAAGGTCATCGAGCGTTGGCACGAGCATATTCTTCCGTTCAATGACCTGCATTTCGTCACCGCGCTCGCGCGCGGCGGACGTAGGCGTGAGGCGCATGAGTTTCTCGCGTCGATGAGGCGGCACGGCGCTAACGATGTCAGCGGCGTTTGGGAATCGGTTGCGATCCCTTGTGCGGAGGGCCTTGTTGCGTATGCGGAGCGGCGGTTCGCGGCGGCTGCGGATGCGATCGGGCCGGTGCTCGCGCGGCTGCACCTGATCGGCGGCAGCCATACGCAGCGCGACGTGTTTGTGCAAACCTGGATCGATGCTAGCTTGCGGGCGGGCCGTCACTCGGCGGTTGTTCACGTTATCGATCTGCGCGCGCGTACGAAGCCGAATGAGGCAGCGCGCTTGCTGCAACTTGTCGCCAAGGCTGCTTGATGGAAGCCATCTACTGGGTGTTGACGTGGGCTTGCCATCGCAAATGCCGCCACTGCTATGACGACCGGTTCCGGCCGTACGTACGCGACGAGTTGAAGCGCGTGGTGGGCGAAGGGCAGCGCGCTTATCGCGCGGTGCTGAGGAACTTGCCGGACGACATGACGTTCCGTGATCCGAAGACGGGTGCGCGCAAGCGTAGCCTGATTGTGCTTGCGGGCGGCGAGTTGCTGATCGACGGTGTGCGGGAGGAGTTGTTTTATCCGGCACTTGAGGCGATCCGCGAGCGGTGGGGCGACCGTGCGCCGCATGTGTCGGTGCAGACGACGGGTGACGTACTGACGCCGAACCGGATTGAGGCGATGTTTTCGCGCGGCGTGCGCACGATCGCGGTGGCTTCGATCGACGACTATCACGTGGGGTTGGAGGGCGAGAAGAAGTTCGCTTTCATGGACGATATCCGCGCGATGATGGCGCCGTTCGGGGCGAAGGAGATCGACCTTGGCGGTGCGCGCGACGAGCGGCTTAAGGCGAAGTCGCCGGCGACGCGGCGCGATGCGATGGGTGAGGGGCCGTTCTTCCTGTTTTTCGGGGCGCAGCCGGAGCTTGGATCGGCGAGCTGTGGCCGCGCGGACGGGCGTGGGCGAACGGGCTTTCCAATGCGACCTATGAGACGAACTTTTGCGCGCGCTGGAGTGGCGGCAAGAACTTCATGAACTACGGCGAGGCTGGGTCGGAGGTTGCGATCGAGCCGGACGGGTCGGTCTATCCGTGTTGTCTGAAGACGAAGGCGCCGCTGGGCAACCTGACCGAAGAGCGCCTGACCGATATTCTCGACAGTCTCAACGGCCATCCGGCCTTCGAGGCGATCAACAAGGGCGATCCGGAGGCTATGGGCCTTGGTGCGGGTTGGTCGCGCGAGGCTTATCGCGAGGCTTCGAGCGTCGTCGACCCGAAGGGGCGTGCGGTCGCGAATGTCTGCCTCGGGTGCGACGCGTTTTTCGAGCAACATTTGAAGGGCGAGCTTCAGCGTTTGCGCGCGCAGCGGCTGGCGGGTCTGGCCGCCGTGTGACGCCGGTGCTAGCGTTCGCCTGCGATGACGCGGGACATGGTGAAATCGGTGGCATTGTACGGGCTTGCGCTGGCCGCAGGTGCGTTCGTGCTGCAGTGGCTGCAGTACAAATATGTCGCACGGGCGTTTGCGCCGGAGATTTACATCGCGCTGATTGCGCTGGCTTTTACCGGGCTTGGGATTTGGGCCGGCATTCAGCTGACGCCGAAGGTTGTGACCGGGCCGTTCGAGCGGAACGACGCTGCTCTGAAGGCGCTGGGTTTGACAGAGCGCGAGCTCACCACGCTGGAGCGGCTCGCCGCCGGTGATGCCAACAAAGAGATCGCGCGCTTGCTCGACATCTCGCCGAACACGGTCAAGACGCACATTGCGAATCTGTTTCAGAAGCTTGAGGTGCAGCGCCGCACGCAGGCGATCCAGAAGGCGCGGGAGCTTCGGCTGATCCCATGACATCCGATGAGTTCACACGGCGAAGTGCATTGGGCTTGGCGGCCGGTGCGGCTTTGGCGATACAAGCAGCGGGCGCAAAGCCCGCGGGAGAGGTTTCGATGGAACGGGTGACTGGGATTGGCGGCTTCTTCTTTAAGGCGAAGGACACCGCGGCGCTCGCCAAATGGTACGAGGAGAACTTGGGGGTTGACCCGGTGCCGAAGGACTATGGCGGCAAGGCCTGGCGGCAGGAGGCGGGGACCACCGTCTTCGCGCCGTTCAAGCAAGACACCACCTATTTCGGCAAACCTGAGCAGATGTGGATGCTCAATTTCCGGGTGCGGAGCCTCGACAAGATGGCGGCGCAGCTTCGGGGCAAAGGGATCGCGGTCGAGATCGACCCGGAGACCTATCCGAACGGGCGGTTCGGCAAGGTCGTGGACCCGGAGGGAAACCCGATCCAGCTGTGGGAGCCGGGCGGCGTCGACAAGGGATAACTCGTCCACCGACTGGCGGATTTCGGCGAAATCACCCTTTCGGGCGATACATTTGCGCGGCGTTGGCGGGTAGTTCCTTGGGCCTCGTCAACGCTCGAGGAGGGGCAGCAAGCATCCCATGACCAACATCATCTTTCTCTACGGCACGTTTGCCGGACTGATCGTCATCGGCGCGATGATCGCGTTCATTATCTATGTCGGCGGGCAGCCGGACATGAACGACAACTCGTTGTTGTTCGGCTACACCACCATGATCGTCGCCTTGTCGATGATCTTCTTCGGGGTGAAGCGGTATCGCGACCGCGACCTGGGCGGCGTGATCAAGTTCGTGCCCGCGTTCCTGATGGGGCTGGGCATCGCGATCGTGGCGGGGGTGATCTACGTGGCCGGATGGGAGGTCTATATGGCCGCGACCGACGGCTCGTACATGAAGGCCTATATGGACCACTACATTGCGGGCGAGAAGGCGAAGGGGCTGACCGGCGCCGCGCTCGACAAGCTCGTCGCCGAGATGGACGCCATGACGGCCGCGTACACCACGAACATGCCCTATCGGATGGGGCTCACGTTCCTGGAGATTTTCCCGGTGGGCGTGATCGTCGCACTGATCTCTGCGGCGTTGCTGCGGATGCCAAGGTTCCTCCCTGCAAGAGCGTAGGCTCACCTGGGAGCGCGGCCATCCTGGCCGCTCTTTCTTTCTTCTGTTTGTTCGGATGCAGAAAGAGCGGCCAGGATGGCCGCGCTCCCAGGTTTTGGTCCACGCGGACAGCTGTGGCTTTGCGGTACTTGCGAAAATCGACTCGATCCAATCCGTTACAGCGTAACAAAGGCGGTTGTCTGCCGTTCTTGACGCAACATATGCGTAACTTATCCGTTACATGTAACGTCAAGGTGCAACGGGCGGCGGTGGTTGGTATGCTTAATCAGCTTGCGGTTGGTGAAAGCGCGCGGCAAAAATGCACCGCTGGACATGGGTTTTCGGCGTGTTTTGGTATCGATAGGCAGGTTCAAGTCGCAGCCGCTGGCCGGGTGAAGCGGCCAGGGAAAGCGGCGCTAGCCACAGAGCGGCGGTGCCACTGAATATAAGCGAAGATAGTTATGCCATGTGCGGATTGCAAGGGGGCGTCTTACTTCCTGGGACCGCCGGCATCCCTGCCGGCTCTTGGGGCCGCTCAACGTCAGCAAGGGCCGGCAGGGAT
>JABFRX010000069.1 GCA_013140995.1 Alphaproteobacteria bacterium
GGCCGCATCCGTGGCCGCGCCAGCAGCGTCGGTCGCCGCGCCGGCAGCGTCAGTCGCCGCTTTCGCAGCAGCGTCAGCCGCCGCATCGGCCGGCGTCGCCGCCGGAGCAGGCGTCGCGGGGGCCGCGGCAGGCGTCGCCGCGGGGTCAGCCATCACAGGCATCGCCGCGATCAACGCGATGGAAGAAACAAGAGCGAATTTCGAAAACGTGGACATTGACTGGAGGTTCCTTTGTTGGTCGACCACAGCTGCATAGAATAAGGGAAAGCCGGGGCTGTTTGCACTGCGCCGGTATGCCGCTTCCGGGTGCGGCACGGCGCCCTGGCGCGGCCTTCGAGGCCTACGCGAGGGGCGGAAATCCTGCAACTAGCGTTCTTTGCGGACGCCTTTGAACGGCTTTGTGTCGGCCTTCACGTCCGTGAACTTGCCGGACTTGGTGTCGCGCTTGACCCATTTGCCGGTCTTGGTGTTGAGCGCTTGGCTGCGTTTCTTTACGGCGCCGGCGCGGCGGTTGTCGCCAGACTTTTCATTTTTTGCCATCGAATCCTCCCTGGAGTTGGCGGAATCGATATGACGCTTTCGTTGCGGTTACGCAATGTCAGGCGCGGCAGAAATGCACAACGCCGGTTCGCGGCTGAGCGAACCGGCGTTGCAATGGAACGATGCCTTAGCCTCTGCGCGTGAACCAGTAGGCTGCGCCACCGATGACGGCGAGACCGCCGACGATCGCGGCGATCAGACCGCCGCTCATGCCGCCGCCTTCAGCAGGCGTTTCGGTTGCGACGGTTTCCGCGGGTGTTTCAGCGGGAGGCGCTTCGGCTGTGGGTTCGGTGGGCGGTGCCTCGGGTGCCGGGGCCGGTTCAACCGGCGCGGTGCTCGGGTCCGCCGGTGCTGTCGTGGGATCAGCGGGCGCGGTCGGATCCGTGGGCGGCGCCGCCGCGGGATCGGTGACCGGTGTTTCGGGTTCGGGCGGCGCCATGTTCGCTGCTGCCGGCAAAGCCGCGGCCAGTGCCAGCGAGGCGATGAAACTCAGTTTCGCAAGCGTTGACATGCTCGTTGGTTCCTTGGATTTGGATCGACCACGTGCAGAAGCCTATGCGTGTTCGGAGAAACGTGTCCGTGACGTTTTGTTCACGCGCGCGTCTTGGCCAGCGGCAAATTGACGTAAGGTTCAGGCGGCCTGCGGCCTGGTCCAACGCCAAGAGATGAAGCCGAACAGCGCGCCGGACGTCCACTTCAGGACGGCCGAATCCGGGTTCATACCTATCGCTTTGCCGACCATGCCGATGGCGCTGTCGACGTGCGGGCGCTTGTAGAGCAGCATCATTGACGCTTGGTAGGCGGCGTTGCAGGCTTTGCGGTCGTAAGGCGCGCCTTCGGGGAAGTTTGCGCTGTAGTACGCGGAGGCGAGTTCGTCGTCGGTCGATTCCGAAATGCGGGTCGCCGCGATCCAGAGACGGCGCCAGAAACCCGGCTTCTTCTCGGGCTGCATGTCCATGAGCTTGTAGAACAGGCGGTAGTGCGCGAACTCGTCCGCGGCGATCAGCCCTGCGATCTGCTTCAGCACGGGCTCTTCAGCCGCATCGCGCAGCGCAGTGTAGCTCGACGAGGTGCCGCATTCGACGACGCAGCGCGCGATCAGTTCGCCCACGCGGCTGCCGCGGACGGAGCCGTCGGCGTTGACGAAGTGTTCGGGGCGGTAAATCTTGCGAAAGCGGGCGAACGCCTCATCGAACTTGAACGTTGGGTCCGCCATCTCGGCCCATTTGGCGAGCGCGGAGCCGTGTTGGACCTCTTCGGTCCCCCAGCGATGGAGATGGGCCATCATCTCAGGCTCGTTCTGAAAGACGCCGCGCAGATACTCGACGTAGTCCGTCGCGTTGTACTCAACCAAGGAGGCCGCCTTCATCAGGCGCACAAGCTCAGGATTCAGCTTCGCACGGTCGAAGTTCGACCAGTCGATGGAATCAAGCGTCCAGTGATCGCGCATCGCGCGCACTCCCAATCCAAATACCTGTTTGAACCCTTCGAGGGGTCTTAATTTGGCGCGGACCATAGCAAAATCAATCGCGCGCCGCCATGGCGGCCGTCACAGAAGATTCAACTCGTTAGCCTAAGGCAACGCGCAATTCGCGGAGTTGGTTCAGCGTCGTTTGCGCGCGGTCGCGGAGGGCTGCGTCTTTCGCGTCGGTCACGTCCTCCTCGGCGTTCTCAATGCGCTGATCGAGGGTTGCCGTGTCGAGTTCGGCCAGAGGCATCGCCTCTTCGGCGAGGACGGTCAGGCCCTGCAGCGTGACTTCCGCGAAGCCGCCGCGAACGAAGAATTTTTCCGGTGCCTTGCCTGCTGCGACGATCGCGAGGACGCCGGGCCTCAGCGTCGTCATCACCGGCGCATGGCCCGCAAAGACGCCGAAGTCGCCTTCCGACCCCGGCACGTCGACTTGGTCGACCTCGGCCGAGATGAGCAGGCGTTCGGGGGAGACCAGATCAAAGTGCAACTTCGCCATTGGTTGCTACGCCGCCTCGGCTGCGAGACGCTCAGCCTTCTTCACGGCGTCTTCGATTGTGCCGACCATGAGGAACGCTTGTTCGGGCAGGTGGTCGTAGTCGCCGCGGCAGAGGCCGTCGAAGCCCTTAATCGTGTCGGCGATGTCGACGAAGACGCCGGGCGTGTTCGTGAAGATTTCGGCGACGTGGAAGGGTTGCGACAGGAAGCGTTCGATCTTGCGGGCGCGGGCGACGAGGACTTTGTCGTCTTCCGAGAGTTCGTCCATGCCCAGAATGGCGATGATGTCCTGCAGCGACTTGTACTTCTGCAGGAT
>JABFRX010000061.1 GCA_013140995.1 Alphaproteobacteria bacterium
CGGCTCGTCCAGCAGCAGAGGTCGGGCGAAGGCGCCAGGACGCGTGCCAGCGCCGCACGGCGCGCCTCGCCACCGGACAGCCGATCTGCCAGCTCTTCCCCCGTCATACCCAAACACTCGAGCAGATAGCGCGCGCGATATGGATCGTCGCCCGGTGCCAGACCCGCCTCGACGAAAGCGAGCGTCGTCGCGAAGCCCGTGAGGTCCGGCTCCTGCGGCAGATACCGCACCGTTGCGGACGGCGCGGCCGATCGCGTGCCTTTGTCCGATTCAATCAGCCCTGCTGCGATCTTGAGCAGCGTCGACTTGCCGGAGCCGTTGCGGCCGACCAGGCAAATCCGCTCGCCCTCCGAAACGATGAGATCTGCCCCGTCAAGTAGCGGCGCGCCCCCGAACGTGAGGTGGATGTCCTGTAGTTGAATCAAAGGGGCGCCCATGGCGCGCGGGTTCTCCCATTGTTGGCGCGCGAAGGGAAGGTGCGATAAACTCTCGCCTATGAAACCGCTCCTCACCCTCCTCGCCGCACTCATCCTCGCCTCGTGCACCGCAGGAAACGCGCCAGCTGCGCCACCGCTTGCAGGGTCGCAATGGGTGCTGAAGGCGATGTCAGGTTGGGAGATGGGCAAAGCGCCACAGGTGCCGACGCTGAATTTCCAATCGGACACGCAGGTGGGCGGCCGCGGGGGCTGCAATTCGTGGGGCGGCAGTTACGAGCTTAAGGGCACGTCCGTGCGCTTCGGGCAGATGCGTTCGACGCTGATGGCTTGCGCCTACGGCATGGATGTCGAAACGCGCTTCCATGAGATGCTGCGCGAAGTGCGCACGTTGACGGTCGCGGGCGACACGCTGACGCTTGGCGGCGACGGCGGCGGCGAACTTGCCACGTTCTTCCGTGCATCGGCGGCCGTGCCACCGTAACGGTTAGATCTTGCGCCCCGCGTTTTCCCAGTACGGGTCGCGGAGTTTGCGCTTGAAGATTTTGCCGCTGTCTTCGCGCGGGAGTTTGGTCTGGAACTCGACGATCTTGGGCACTTTGTATTTTGCCAGGTGGTCGCGCAGGTAGCCCTTCACATCCGCCTCGCTCACGCGGGCGCCCGGTTGGGGCTGCACGACGGCACAAAGCGACTCGCCGAACTCGGTGTCCGGGATGCCGAAGACCGCGCAGTCGGCGACACCTGGGATTTTTAGAATCTCGGCTTCGATTTCCGCCGGGTAGATGTTCACGCCGCCGGAGATGACCATGTGGTTGCGGCGGTCGCAGAGGAACAGGAACCCATCTTTGTCGAGATAGCCGATGTCGCCGACGGAGATGAGACCGTCTCGTTCGGCCTTGCGGCGCTTCGCGTCGTCGCCGTGATAGGTGAAGTCGACGCCCGTGGTTAGCCGCACGTACACGTCGCCCGGTTCATCGGTTGAACATTCTTGTCCGGCGTCGTTCAGGATCGCGAGCTTTACGTCGGCTTGCGCACGGCCGACCGTGCCTGGATGGCTTAGCCATTCGTCCGCAGTGCAGTACACGACCGCACCGGTTTCGGTTGCGCCGTAGTACTCGTTGACGATCGGCCCCCACCATTCGATCATGCCGCGCTTGATGTCGGGCGGGCATGGGGCGGCGGCGTGGACCACGAATTTGAGCGAAGAGAGATCGTACTTGCGCCGCACGTCTTCGGGCAACTTCAGCAGACGTACGAACATGGTGGGCACCATGTGGAGATGCGTCACGCGGTGGCGTTCGATCAGCTGCAGCAATTCTTCCGGATCGAAGCGCGGTTCCAAGATCACGTCGGCGCCGGCGCGGATGGCGTAGGCGCCGTAGGCGTTCGGCGCGGAGTGGTACATCGGACCGGTCACCACGGTGACGATGCGCTCCGCTTGGCCTGCGACCAGCACATTGTCGAAACCAAAGGCGCGGCCGATCAGCTTGGTGGTGGCGAGCGTTTGGGCCGGCGTCGGCGGGAAGCGCTTCACGCCTTTCGGACGCCCGGTCGTGCCAGACGTGTAGATGATCGCGCCCGGCGCCTCGATCGCCTCCGGTGCACGGCGCGGAAAGCTTTCTATCCAGGCGTCCCACACTTTCACGCCGGGTTTGACCGCGCAGTCGCTGGGAGACAGTTGGTACGCGGCGGCGATTTCCGGAGGTGTGTCGACGGCGAACACGTGCACGCCGGGTGGTGCCGCTTTGAGCGCGACCGGCAATAGATCGGTGTGCGCGACGACGGCTTTCACGCCGGAGTCCTCGATCAGGTAGCCCGCCTCCTCCACCGTGTAGTGCCAGTTCACGGGAACGGAGTAAGCGCCAAGCAGTCCCGCCGCCATGCCCGCTTCGAAGAACGCGAAATCGTTGCGTAGCATCAGCGCGACACCATCGCCGCGGCCGATGCCGATGGAAGCGAACGCCGAGGCACCGCGCTCTGCCCGCTCCTGCAGCGCTTCAAGCGGCAACGTGCCTGCGCCGCTGATCAGTTTGCCCGGCATGCCCCTCGCCCTTTGTATTTTGCAGGATCGTGCCAGGCGGCGCGTCAGGTGACAAGGCAGGCACTTGCAGGCGGTGCCAAGGAGAAGATTTCACACGAAGCAACGAAGGGTGGTTACACTCTTGGTGCGAAGCGCCGATCATACCCGAATGCGCGCCTTCGGCGCGCGGTTTGCACTCTTCGTTGCTTCGTTGCTTCGTGTGAGACTTCTTTGGCCCCGGCGTCTTGGTGTGAAATCAGTTCGCCAGCGGCAGCCGGAGCGTCGCCCTTAGGCCGCCTTCGGCGCGGTTGGACAGCACCAACTCGCCGGCGTGGCGTTCGGCGATGGCGCGGGCGATGGTGAGGCCGAGGCCGTGGCCGCCGGTTTCCACGCTGCGGGATTCTTCAAGGCGCACGAAAGGCTTCATGACGTGGGCGAGCTTGTCACCTGGGATTCCCGGCCCTTCGTCGTCGACGGAGATGTTGGCAAAGCCGCCGTCTATCGTCATCGATACCGCCGCTTGGCTGCCGTAGCGCACGGCGTTCTCGATCAAGTTGCGAAGCGCGCGGCGGAGTTCGCTTGCGCGCCCTTCGACACGGGCGGCCGGCAGGGTCGCAAACGAGACCGTGCTGCCGGTGTCGGCTAGGTCGTCGCACACGGCTTCGATCAGCGACGGCAGGTCGACGGGCCGCGTGGGTTCGCCGCTTTCGCCGCCGCGGGCCGCGGCCAGCGTCGCTTCGGTTAGGCGCTCCATCTCTTCGAGCGAGCCGCGCATCTTCGCCTGGAGTTCGGGATCTTTCACAAGCTCCGTGCGAATGCGCAGCGAGGCGATCGGCGTGCGCAGGTCGTGGCCGACGGCGCTGAGCAACGCGCGCTGATCGTCGATCATGCGCCGCAGCCTGGACGCCATCGTATTAAACGCTGCGGCGGCCGCCTTCACGTCTTGCGGCCCTTCTTCGGGCGCCAGCACCAAGCCGTCGCCGCGGCCCATCCGTTCGGCGGCCGTCGTGAGCCCTGCGATCGGTCGCGCCACGCGGCCCGCGGCCCACACAGCCGCAAGCGCCACCAACACCGCGGCGAGCGCGCCAGTCCAGATCATCGGCCACATGATGGAGGGCGCTGGCGGCGGGACTGCGGAAACGTTCAGCCAACGTTTGGGCTCGATCTCGACTGAGATGTCGAGACGCGACGGCGGCTTACCCGCGCCATCGAGATCGGGACCTACGACCCATTCCATCGTTGTTCCGGGTGGCGGCGGCGGAACCGGCGGCACAGGCGATACGATGTGCGGCTGAAGGCGAACGTGGGGGATCGTTACCGTGACGTCGTGTTCCGCTTCGGGCGCCAAGCCGCCGGGGCCGCGCGTGATGATGACTGTGCGCTCGCCGTTGGTCACGCGTTCGATGCGCCGGAACTGGAACGAGCCGACCGTCGCGTCCCACGCAACCCGCACCGAGCCGGGCTGGGTCCCGGTGCTGCGCGCGAAGGCTTCGCTCAATGCACCGTTGCGTGCTTTTCCGGGCACCGCGGCTTTGCCGGAGAACGAGACGAGAAACGACGGGCCGCTGGCCGTGTCTTCGATCGACTTCAACGTTTCGGGCTTTGCACCCCTTGCGAGCGCGATGATGCCGGCCGTGCGGCGGAATACTTCAGCCTCGTGCAACGCGGAGCGGAGGATCGTTTGCTGTCCGGCCATGAGCGCAAAGGATGCAAGTTGCGAGAGCGCGAGAGCGCCAAGTACGATCAGCACGAACCAGCCCCTGACCGTGCGCGGCGAGAACCAACTCATAGCGCCTCCACCGTGCTCGCGAAAATGTAGCCCGCACCCCACACGGTTTTGATCAGTTTCGGATTGCGCGGATCGTCTTCCAGCTTGCGGCGCAAGCGGCTGATCTGAGTGTCGATCGAGCGGTCGAACACCTCATCCGCGCCGCGGCCCTTGACGCGGTCCAGCAACTGGTCGCGCGTCAGCACCACGTTCGGATGTTCTACGAACGTGGCGAGCAACGCGTACTCGGTCGAACTCAGCGACACGACGACGCCGTCGGCGCCCACCACCTGCCGCTCGGGTCCGTGCAAAACCCATGCACCGAAACGGAGCCTCTGGCCGTTGCGGGGGCGCTGTCCCGGCGGCAGTTCGTTCGTGCGGCGGAGTACGGCGTGAATGCGGGCCAGCAGCTCGCGTGGGCTGAACGGCTTCGTCACATAGTCGTCCGCGCCGACTTCGAGGCCGACGATACGATCCAACTCCTCGGCGCGAGCCGAGAGCAAGATCACCGGCGTGCCGCGATGTTCGCGCACACTGCGGCAGAGGCTGAGCCCATCTTCGCCCGGCATCATGATGTCGAGGACGAGTAAGTCCACCTCGCGCTGCGCCAGCACGCGGCGCGCGGAGGCGGCGGACTCCGCCATCGTCACCTTCAAGCCGTTGTCCTGCAGATAGCGCGACAGGGCATCGCGGATATCGCGATGGTCGTCGACGATCAGAACGTGGGGAATGGCTTCGGCCATGTGGCCGATCAGATACAAGAGCCTGCAAAGCGCGCCAAGCTGAAGCAGAGTTAATCTGTGTCAAAGTTTGTCAGCTTGCGGCGGCCCACGCATTTCGCCACGACTTTTCGTGAACGCGGACAAGACTCCGGGCGCTGCCCGGTTAAGGTCGCCTACCTGATTTCAGTGGAGGGACAAGTGAGAACGCGAGTGTTGTTGGCGGCTTCGGCCGTGGTTGCTTTGACGGCTTCGGTTGCCGCCGAAGAAGTGCGCGTCGAGCGCAAGCAGGTTTGCACCTGCACCGTGACGGACGGGAAAGGGACCGTCGTCGAAGAAAAGACGATGGGCCCCGGCGGTCCGTCGTGGCAGCAAAAGGACAGCCCGCACGTGGTCATCGCGCCCGAACGCGATGGCGACGATGTCGATGTTCAGGTCTTCAACGACGGCAAGACGGAAAAGCGCATTGTCGTCGTCCGCCGCGGCCCCGACGGTGCGGACGAGAACAAAGACGGCAAGGTCAGCCGCAAAGAGTTCCTGGCGCGCGCGGAGAAACACTTCGCCGAAATGGATCGCGACCGGAGCGGTGTCTTGGAGAAAGACGAGATGCGTCCGCCGATGCCGCCCATGCCGCCGCTTCCGCCCGGTGTCGCACCGATACCGCCGGTTCCGCCCGTGCCACCGGCTCCGCCTGCACCGCCCGCAAACTAGGGTGACGGCTTCGGTTGCGTTTGCGGCTCGCCGAAAATCTCGTCGAGGAAGCCACGGGGTTTAGCTTCAGACGCTGATGCCGCCAGGTCGCCGCCTTGAACGGTGCCCGAGGGTGGCGCGGGTGCAGCGGTAGCCGGAGCAACAACCGTTGACGGCGTCACCGTTGAAGGGGTGGCCGTCACCGTTGAAGGGGCGGCCGTGACCATCGATGGGGCGACCGTCAACGGCGCGGCTTGCGCGGGTGCGTTTGCCGCAGGCGCCGCCGCTGCTACCGCCGGTGTGCGGTCGGTGATCTGCGGTGGCGGGATGCCTTGCGTCGTCATGCGCGCGATCACGCCGCTGTCGAACGCCTGCGCTTGAGCCATGTCGGCTTGGCCACCTCTCACGTCGCCGGAATAAACCTTTGCGACGCCGCGGCCATAGAGCGCCTCGACGCTGACTTTCTGAATTGCGAGCACCAAGCCGTAGTCGCCGATCGCCAAGGCCCATTGCTGCGTGCGCACGTGGTGGTG
The DNA here is from genome assembly GCA_013140995.1 of Alphaproteobacteria bacterium. Lineage (GTDB taxonomy): Bacteria > Pseudomonadota > Alphaproteobacteria > Micropepsales > Micropepsaceae > SZUA-430. The sequence goes on from JABFRX010000061.1 coordinate 6,165, forward strand.
CCCGCGCTGGGTCAATGCCGTTAGGTGATCGGGCTTTAGCTTGATCGCCTGATCGTAGTCCGCGATCGCCTTTTCGTGTTGGGCGAGCCGCGCGTAGCTCATGCCGCGGCCGGCGAACGCGTCGGCGTCGCCGGGGGTGAGCATGATCGCGGACGTGTAGTCGGCGACGGCGAGCTGCGGATTGCCGCTGATACGCTGCGCCACGGCGCGGTTGAACAGCGCTTGGGCGTAGTCCTTCCTTTGAGACAGCGCATCCGTGTAATCGGCGATCGCGCGAGCGAAGTCGTTCTTACCTACGTAGGCGTTGCCGCGATTGTAATAGGCGGTCGCCTTGCGGTCGCGCGTGATCCAGGAGCCGATCAGCGCGGTGCAACCTTTGATCTGATCGTCGGCGGTGACCATCATCCCGCCGTTGCAGAGTTCGACGTTGCCGCTGCGGTCCACGTGCGTCACGGGCGCGGGCGCCGCGCGGTATTTACGTTTGCGCTTTTTCGCGGCATCGGCGTCGGCCGCGAGCAGCGCGAACACGACTGTGAATGCAACAATGGCCGTCAGCGTCTTCATGGCGTTTTCAAATCCCGCAAACCTCATTACCGCAGGGTGCGGGTCGCGGTTCAAGAGGCCGTCCATCACAAGTTTTGCGGAGGCCCAGCGCAATGGTTTACGACTGAGCTCATGCTCGATGAGATTCTCTTTCGCGGCGACGGTTTCGATGCGATGCGCGTCATCGTCGTGGCGCTCGCGCTCGCCGTTTGCGTCGCCTATCTGGGTTTGTTGAACGGCGCCGCGTCTGCCTTGCGCACGGCCGTGAAGACGGCGGGGATTCTTATCCTTTCGAGCCTGCCTTTGACCTTTCTGGGTACCCCGAATGCGCCGGCGAGTGCGCTGCTTCTGCTGGCTGTTGCGTTGGCGCTTTCGGCGCTCGGCGACTTTTTCCTGGCGCTCAAGGACCAGAGGCGGTTCTTCGTGCCGGGGCTTGCGAGCTTCCTCGCGGCGCACGTGGCGTATCTGATCGCGTTTCTGCCGCACGCGAGCCGACCTGATGGTGTTGCGCTCGCGGCCATCGCTGCGGTGCTTGCGGCTGCCGCCTTACTGCTCGCACGGATCGCGCCGCATTTGGGGTCCCTGCGGGTGCCCGTGTTTGCGTATTTTGCCGTCATCATGGCGATGGTTGCGGCGGCGCTTTCGATCCGCGAAGCGTGGATCTTAAGCGCCGGTGCCGCCGTCTTCGCGCTTTCGGATTCGCTTATCGCCGTGCGCAAGTTCGCGGCGCCGTTTGCTTTGATCAACGAAGCCGTTTGGATCACTTATGTTGCCGCGCAGTTCATGATCGCGGCTGGCTTCCTCAACCTCATCCTCTGACCAGCGAGAGCGCCATGCACGAACGCCAACTCGACATCGAAACCAAAGACGGCCGCATGAGCACGTTTATCGTGCACCCGGAACGCGGCGGACCCTGCCCCGTGATCCTGTTCTATATGGACGCGCCCGCGATCAGGGAGGAGCTGCGCGACATGGCGCGCCGGCTCGCCACGGCGGGCTACTACGTGATGCTGCCCAACCTCTATTACCGCGAGGGCGTGATGGAGCTGGGCCGCATTCCGATGGACAGCCAAGCGCCGGAGCGGGCGCGCATGATGCAGCTGATGGGGTCTCTGACGATCGGCAAAATCATGGACGATACCGGCGCGCTGCTTGCGTTTGCGGGTGCCGACGGTGCTGCGGGCAAAGGGAAAATTGGCGCGGTCGGCTATTGCATGAGCGGCCAGTTCGCGATCAACGCCGCCGCGCGGTATCCGGACCGTATCGCCGCCGCGGCCTCGATCTACGGCGTGCGGCTGATCACCGAGGCGCCGGACAGCCCGCACGTGGTGGCGAAGCAAGCGAAGGCGGAACTCTATTTCGCGTGCGCCGAAACGGACCGCTGGATGCCGCTGGAGCACGTGGAACCCTTGCGCCGCGCGTTGGCGGCGGCCGGCGCGAATGCCGAGGTGGAGATCTACCCCAAAACCGAACACGGCTTCGCCTTCCCCGCCCGCCCGGTCTACGACAAGGCCGCAGCGGAACGGCATTGGGAGAGGTTGTTTGCGCTGTTTGCGCGGAATTTGCGGTGAGGGGTGCTCATCCCGCTTACGGCGGGATGAGAGCTTACGTCTTAAGCCTTCGCGCTGGGGCGGTCTTTCGCGCGGTCGTAGATCGAGGCTAACGTTTTAGCTTCCGGGTTCAGCGGTTGGCCGACTTGTTTGCCGAAGTCGAGGAACGCGAACAGGTGGATGTCGGCGTAGGTGAAGCGGTCGCCGCAGACCCATTGGCGGCCCGCGATCAGCTTGTCGAGCCAGAGCAGCCGGTCTTGCGCGATACGCTTCAAGCCGTCGGCGGCTTCGGGTGCGGTCGGGATGCGGCTTTTGAAGATCGGCAAGCCTTCGCTGTAGCGGAAGCCGTTCGCCATGGGCTCGACGATGTTGAGGTCGATGCGGCGCGTCCACATCCGCGTCTCGGCTTTTTCTTTTGGCGTCGTGCCGATGAGCGCGGGGCGCGGGTGGGTGTCTTCCAGGTATTCGCAAATCGCGGTGATCTCGCTCACCGTCGTGCCGTCGTCGAGTTCGAGGGCCGGCATTTGGCCGGCGGCGTTCTTTTGCTTGTAGGCGTCGCCGCGGTTCTCGGCCTTCATCAGGTCGACCTCGACCATTGGAAGCGTGAGGCCTTTTTCCGCGGCGAACATGCGTACGGCGCGCGGGTTGGGGCCGATCGAGTTGTAGAATTTCATGGGGGTTGTCTCCGGGTGGCGGTGCAGACTCGAAGCACCACGGGATGGCAGTGTCAACTATGGCGCTTGCGCCGCGCGGACGACGGTCAGCGTGCTGATGTCTTTGCCGGAGAAGTTGCCCGTCTCCCGTTTCGTGGAAGCGCCGTGCCCGGTTTTCAGTGACGCCTGCCATGTCTCGCTGATCGGCGGATAAACACCTCCGAATTGGCCAAAGACGTCTAGGTCGCACGTTCGTTTTGTGGGCTGCTCGACCCACTCGCGAACGACGGTAAGGTCGATCGTACATTGGTCCGAGACCACGCCTCGCAACGCCCAATTCACGACGAAGATGCGCTTGTTGATGCAAGACTTCGAGCGCGCACGGATATGGTCGTCAGCGTCCATCGTCATTACGCCAGCGCCGCGGAGCGAACGCCCCTCCTGCGTCATAGGGACGATCAGTTGCGTCTCGCCGTGCGTGCGCTGAGTGATTGTCGCCGAACGCAGTTCCCTAGGTTGATGACCAAACGGAACACCAGGTTGACGAGCAAAGGGAATAGACTCCCGACGTGCAAAGGCGACAGATACTCGTTTCTCAAACACCTGATCGATCTGAATGGTGAGCGGACCGGGTTGGCAGGGCGGTGGGACGTCGGCAGCCCATGCTTCGCCGCATGCGATTAGCGCCAGAACTAACACGATGCTACGGCTCATGCGCGCCTCCTTTAAGGCAGTTGGTATTCGCTCCGCGCGCCGGGTGTTCCATGCGTTGCGGCGCGGCCGGTTTGGACCATATGTTGGAGGTGGGCGAGGACGGACATGCTGGCTGCGGAGTAGAGCTTCTTGTCGATCTCGGAATAGATCACGGCGACCATGTCGGGGATGCGGGTTAGGCCGCGCGTCAGGCAGACTTTGATTTGGCGTTCGCGGGCGTGGCGGTGTTCGATCAGCGTGCGCACGAACGACTGCGGGTCGGGGATTGGGTTGCCGTGGGTCGGGTAGTAGATGCGGTCGCCGCGGGTGGTTAGTTTTTCCAGGCTTGCGAAGTATTGCGCCATGTCGCCGTCCGGCGGGGCGATCACCGTCGTCGACCAGCCCATCACGTGGTCGCCGGGGAACAGTGCTTTCTCTTCGCGCAAGCCGAAGCAGATGTGGTTCGAGGTGTGGCCGGGCGTGTAGAGCGCGTCGAACGTCCAGTCGTGGCCTTCGATCGTGTCCCCGTCGCGCAGGGTGGCGTCCGGGAGGAAGTCCATGTCGCCGCCCTCCTCCACGTCTACACCATCTTGCTTCTTGCCGGCGCCGTGGGGGCCGAAGCCGTAGGTTTTCGCACCGGTTGCGGCTTTCAGCGGTGCGGCGGCCGGCGAGTGGTCGTTGTGGGTGTGGGTGATCAGGATGTGCGTGACGGTTTCGCCCTTCACCGCGTCGAGCAACGCTTCGACATGTGCGTCGAGCAGCGGGCCGGGGTCGATGACGGCGACTTTGCCCCGGCCGACGATGTAGGTGCCGGTGCCTTTGAACGTGAACGCGTTCGGGTTTTGCGCGCACACGCGGCGGATCAACGGCGACAGCTCGACAGGCTGCCCATAGGCCGCGTCATACGTGCGGTCTACAGGCAGCTTTGGGAGCGCGACGTTGAGGTCTGCAGCTTTCAATCTATTTCGCCTCTTTCAGTTTCGCGATGAAGGCGCGGACACGCTCAGCGTTCTTGCCGAGGTCGGATTTGCCGACGCGCGACATGGAGCGGATGTCGAGGCGGGAGCCCGTGCCTTCAGCGGCGACGCGGATAACGATGTCGTCTTTGAAGCCCCACCAGGCGGTCGTGTCGGTCGCCTCGATCCGGCCTTCGGCGGCTTCAGCGGCGACGATTTCCCAGTTCATGGCGCGCGCGGTCGCTTCGGCGCGGGTGAACAGATCGGCCGGTGCGACATCGGCCATGATTAGCGGCTGAATATCGGCGTAGCCCTTTTGCTGCTCGGCCGGGTCGGTCTTGTAGTCGGTGCCGTTCGGCGCAGCTGCGCGGAGCGGGGCAATGGCGACGAACGCCGGCGGGTTGGCCGTGTCGGTCGTGATGTCGTGGATGAGCGGCAGCTTCTCGGCGGTTGCGCGCATGTTCAGCGGCATGTACGCCGCGCCGATCGCGAGCACGAGGGCGAGGATGAAAGACATCAGCCCCTCCATCGAACGCGTGACCGCCGAAACGATGATCCAGACGATCGCGAGCACCGCCGCAGCAGCAGCCGCGTAGACGCCCCACTCCATCAGTTTGAATGAGTGCCCCAACTCGAAGCCCGCGTAGCGATACGCCGGCCCTGCGGCGCCGACGAATGCGGCGGCTATGAAGCCCGCGACAAGTGCGAGGCGTGCGATCCAATGGCTCATCGAAATTCTCCCTCTCAGTATCGTTGCGGCGGAGTTTGCAGCGGTTGCGCATTCCCGCGCAAGGCGACGTTTTCGTCGCGCACTCGCCTTTGCGGTTCGATTGTCAGCGATTGCGCGTTGCGTGTATAGCAGATGTTGGGGACGTGAATTTTCGGGGGCATTCTTTATGATGCGATTTGGATTGGTCGTGGGCGCGGCATTGGTTTGCATGCTTGTGTCGTCGTTGCCGGCGCGGGCGGACGACGAGAAGACGCAGCCGCAAATTCCAACGTGCAGCCGGCCGCTCGGCGCGATCACGATCGTCGATGGCGACCGGCGCGGGTGGACGGTCTACGACCTGCAATCGCCGCAAAAGCTGCTGAAGCTCTACGTGCAGAAATCCGGCTGTTTCACGCTGGTCGATCGCGGCACCGGCTTCGACGCCGCGCAAAAGGAACGCGAACTTGAGGCGCAGGGTACGCTTCAGAGGCGATCGAATGTCGGCGGCGGTCAGGTGCGTGCTGCGGACTATGTTCTCGTCGCCGAGGTCGTGGCGGCCGACCGCGACACCGGCGGCTCGGCGGTCGGCGGTATCATCGGCGGCATCGTCGGTGGGCCGATCGGCGGCGCAATCGGCGGCGGGTTGCGCACACGCGACTTGGAAGCGCAGGCAATTCTCTCCGTCACAGACGTGCGCACGTCCGAGACGAAGGCCGTCGAAGAAGGTCGCGCGAAGAAGACGGACGTGTCGTTCGCGCTGGGTGCTGGCGGCGGCGGTTGGGGCGGATGGGGCGGCGTGGTCGGCGGCGGCTATGAAGACACGCCGATCGGCCAGGTCGTGTCGCTGGCGTTCCTGGATGCTTATGTGCGGCTCGTGAACAATCTCGGCGCGCTGCCCGCCGACGCGAAGAGCGTGGCGCCGGAGCGTGCCTATCAAACGATGCGCGCGACGAAGCTGCGCAAGTTCCCCGATCCCGGCGCAACGGTCGTTCGCAGCTTGGAGCCCGGTATGCGGCTCTATCCGCTGGGCGAGAAGGACGGCGCGTGGTGGAAGGTCGAGGACGAGAACGGCAACCAGGGCTGGGTGAAGAACACGGATTTGGAGCCGCTGCGGTAGAGTTCCTGGGACCGCGGGCGGCCTCGCCGGCTCTTTACTGACAGCGGTTCAGAGAGAGCGGGCGAGGCCGCCCGCGGTCCCAGGGTTTTTTGCCCACCTCAAGCGCTTGGCAGTTTGTAGGCCTTGAACTGATCGCGCAACGTTACCTTTTGAATCTTGCCCGTCGCGGTGAGCGGGATTTCGCTCACGAAGGCGACGTCGTCGGGCATCCACCATTTGGCGATCTTGCCGTCGAGGTATTTTAGGACCTCTTCCTTCGTCACTTTCGAGTCCGGCTTGCGCACGATGATCAGCAGCGGGCGTTCGTCCCATTTCGGGTGCGCGACGCCGATGACGGCGGCGATCGCGACGCCGGGGCAGCCGACGGCGACGTTTTCGACGTCGATCGAGGAGATCCATTCGCCGCCCGATTTGATGACGTCCTTCGCGCGGTCGGTGATTTGCATGAAGCCGAGGGGGTCGAGCGTTGCGATATCGCCGGTATCGAACCAGCCGTCCTTATCGACAATCGAGTCCGTGCCGTGGCGGCCGCCTTCGCCTTTGAAATAGGCGCGGGAGATCGCGGGGCCGCGTACCATGAGATGGCCGAACGCTTTGCCGTCGTGCGGTAGGTCTTTGCCGTTGTCGTCGGTGATTTTCATTTCGACGGTGAACAGCGCGCGGCCTTGCTTCGACTTCACCCTGAGCTGCTCGGACCACGGCATATCTTCCATGCCGGACTTGAACGAGCCGATCGTGCCGACGGGCGACATCTCCGTCATGCCCCAAGCATGCATCACCTCCACTTCGTACTTCTTCTCGAACGTTTCGATCATCGAGGGTGGGCATGCGGAGCCGCCGATCATCACCTTGCGCAAGTGCGGCAACTTCAGATTGTTGGCTTCCAAGTGGGCGAGCAGCATCTGCCAGACAGTCGGCACGGCGGCGCTGATCGTCACCTTCTCCGTGTCGAGCAGTTCGTACACGCTGGGGCCGTCGAGCTTTGCGCCGGGCATCACCATCTTCGCGCCGACCGCTGGGCACGCAAACGTCGTCGCCCAGGCGTTGGCGTGGAACATCGGCACCACGGGCAGCAACGTGTCGGTCGACTTCGCTCCGACGCAATCGCCGCTGTTAACGGCGAGCGTATGCAGCACGTTCGAGCGGTGCGAATAGAGCACGCCTTTCGGGTTGCCGGTCGTGCCCGAGGTGTAGCAGAGGCCCGCCGCCGTATTCTCGTCGAACTTCACCCAGTGGAAGTCGTCGTCCACGTCGCCGATCAGGTCCTCGAATGCGATCGCGTTCTTGAGGGTCGTCTGCGGCATGTGGGCCTTGTCCGTCATGATGACGAACGTCTCGACGCCGTCGATTTGTTTGGCGATCTTCTCAAGCAGCGGCACAAACGTCAGATCGACGAAGATCATCCGGTCTTCGGCGTGGTTGACGATGTAGATGATCTGCTCCGGAAACAGGCGCGGGTTGATCGTGTGGCAGACCGCACCGATCCCCATGATGCCGTACCAGGCCTCGAGATGGCGGCCGGAGTTCCAGGCGAGCGTGCCGATGCGGTCGCCAAGCCGGATGCCGCGGCGGGTCAGCGCCTTCGCCACCTTCCGCGAGCGGGAGTGGATCTGGGCGTAGTTCGTCCGCACGATCGGCCCTTCGACCGAGCGGGTGACGACTTCGCGCTCGCCGTGGAAGCGCATCGCGTGGTCGAGAATCTGCGGAACGACGAGGGGCCAATCCTGCATGGAGCCGAGCATCGGAGTTTCCTTCCCAAGGGTGGTTTTGCAGCGATCATATTGGCGCCGGTGTTGGCGGACAATACGCCTGCAGCGGGCTGGCGGGTGGGGCGCGAGGGGTTGACCGGTTGGGCGTCCTCGTAGAAGCGTGCGTTCGATCACAAAAGCGGACTACCCATGACCCTGACCAATGCCCAAACGCGCGATGTCGAGGCGCTGATTCATCCTTATACGAATTTGGCGCGGCATCGGGAGGTGGGGCCGGTTATTCTGGAGCGCGGCAAGGGGATACGCGTGTTCGACTCGCATGGGCGCGATTACATCGATGCGATGGCGGGGCTTTGGTGTGTGAGCCTGGGGTACAGCGAAGAGCGGTTGGTTGAGGCGGCCGCGAAGCAGATGCGGGAACTACCCTACTCCCACATCTTCGCCGGGCGCAGTCATGAGCCGGGGATTGAGCTGGCGGAGAAGCTGAAAGAGGTGGCGCCGTTCACGGCGTCAAAAGTGTTCTTTGCGAATTCGGGGTCGGAGGCGAACGACACGCAGATCAAGCTTGCCTGGTATTACTGGAATGCCAAGGGCAAGCCCGCGAAGAAGAAGATCATCAGCCGGACGAAGGGCTATCACGGCGTGACGCTGGTGTCGGCGAGCCTGACCGGGTTGCCGAACAATCACCGCGGGTTCGACTTGCCGTTCGGCGGCATTCTGCATGCGGATTGTCCGCACGCGTATCACAACGCGGAAGCCGGCGAGAGCGATGATGATTTCGCGGCGCGGCTGGCGGGCAATCTGGAAGCGTTGATCGAGCGCGAGGGGCCTGAGACGATTGCGGCGTTCATTGCTGAGCCCGTGATGGGTGCGGGCGGCGTGATCATTCCGCCGCCGACTTACTTCGACCGGATTCAGCCGATCCTGGCGAAGTACGACATTCTGTTCATCGATGACGAGGTGATCACAGGGTTCGGGCGCACGGGCAACTATTGGGGCGCGCAGACCTACAACATGCGGCCGCATACGTTATCGTGCGCGAAGGCGTTGTCGTCGGCATACATGCCGATCTCCGCGATGCTGATACACGAGGAGATGTATCAGGCGATGCTCGATCAGAGCCGCGCGATCGGGACGTTCGGGCATGGGTTTACCTATAGCGCGCATCCGGTCGCGGCGGCGGTGGCCGTCGAGACGCTGAAGATCTACGAGGAGCGCAACATCGTCGCGCATGTGCGGCGCGTTGCGCCGACGTTTGCGAAACGGTTGAAGGCGCTGAACGAGCATCCCCTGGTGGGCGAGGCCGTTGGCGTGGGTCTGCTCGGCGGCGTGGAGCTCATCGCGGACAAGGCGGCGCGGAAGAACTTCCCGGCCGACAAGGCGGTCGGCATGATGTGCGCCGGCTTCGCGCAGGAGGAAGGCATCTTCACCCGCGCGATGCTTGCCGACCGGCTGGCGTTCTGCCCCCCGCTCATCATTACCGAGGCGGAAATCGACGAGATGTTCGACCGCTTCACCCGCGCGCTCGACAAAACGGAAGAATGGGTGCGGCGGGAGGGGTTACGGCAAACCTAAAACTGTCATCCCGGCCGAGCGAAGCGAGAGCCGGGACCCAGGGGAAGAGGCCGGATTTGTTCGCCTGGGTCCCGGATAGCAAGGCTCGCAAACCCTTGCTTCGCAACGGGCTCGCCTAAGCTTCCGGGATGACAGCATTTTGTTTTGATTCGGTGCGGTGAATGCGTGCTTTGATGACGCGAAGGATTAGGGGGACGCTATGTGGGTTCGCCGGCTATTTTTGGTTCCGATCGTTCTGGGATTTCTCGCGCTTGCAGCGTGGGCGTATTTCGTCCGGCCGGTGGCGCCGCCCGACGCGCGGCTTGCGTGCCACTACGGCGCTTATGAATTTGACGGCGGACGCGTTGCTGCCGTCACGCCGACGAGCGGACCGCAATCCTTGCGCATCACATTCCTGGATGGCCAGACGTGGCGGCTCGATCCCGCGCCGGGTGACGACACCCTCTTCGGCATGAAAGAGGGATGGACAGACCGGGCTTGGCCTGGAGACCAAGTCACCTTCGGTTCGTGTGCCGCGGGTACAATGACTATCGAGCATCACGGTCCGAAGTTTCTCACGGGAAAGCGCCAAACGCTCGACACCACCGATGCAACTTTCGAGAGCCACGGTTTGAAGCTCGCCGGGCGGCTTGTGATGCCGCGGCTGGAAGGCGCGATTCCGGTGGCGGTTCTGGTGCATGGCTCGGAGCGCGATAGCGCGATCCTGTTCAACCGCTTGCAGTATCTGCTGCCGGCAAGTGGGATCGGCGTTTTTGTGTACGACAAGCGCGGCACCGGCAAATCCGAGGGGAGTTATTCGCAAGACTTCAATCTGCTGTCCGACGATGCGGCGGCTGCGTTGAAGAAGGCGCGCGAACTGGCCGGTGCGCTCGCGAGCGAGGTTGGCTTTCAAGGCGGCAGCCAGGCGGGATGGATCGAGCCGCTGGCCGCGCGCAAGGCGAACGCGGACTTCGTGGTTGTCGGCTATGGGCTTGCGGAGAGCCCGCTTGCGGAAGATCGCGAAGAGGTGTTCGACGATCTGCGCACCGCGGGTTACGGCGAGGACGTCATTGCAAAGGCGCGCGAGATTACTGACGCGACGGGGCGCGTGATGGCGTCGGACTTCACACAAGGCTTCGATGGGCTCGACGCGGTGCGTGCGAAGTACGAGAAGGAGCCCTGGTACCCAAAGATCGAGGGCGAGTTCACGGGCGATTTCTTGCAGAACCCGAACTGGCTCCTCAAGATACTGGGACCGATCTTCGATGTCGGCACGTCGTGGGAGCACGATCCGGTACCCGCGCTCAAGGCCTACGATAAGCCGCATCTTTGGATCTTGGCGGGTCGCGATAGCTCGGCGCCGAGTGCGAACACGCTGCGCATTCTGCGTGAGGTGCAGGCTTCGCGGCCGAACCTCGATATCGTCATGTTCCCGACGGCCGATCACGGCATCATCGAGTTCGAGGAGAAGAACAGCGAACGGTTGGAGACGCGGTTTTCGGAAGGCTACTTCCAGCTCGTCGCCGATTGGATCCTGTTCAAGGACGCGAAGGTTCAGGTCCCGGGGCCGGTCGTCTACAGCGGCAAGGCCGCGGCGCCGTCCGAGCCGCCGCAGCCTTAGCGCGTCATCAAGGACGGCACCGTCTCGACGCCGGCAGGGTCTTGGTGGGTGATGACGTCGGCGTCGGGGAAGACTTTCTTGATTGCGTCTTCGACTTCGTCGCTGATGCGGTGAGCTTCGAGCAGCGTCATGTGCGGCGGCAGTTCGAGGTGGAGCTGGACGAAGGAACGGTGGCCCGCCCTGCGCGTGCGCAAGTCGTGCAGGCTTTCGACGCCGGCGTGGCGGTTGACGATTTCCTTGATGCGCTGGCGGTCGATCTCGTCGAATTCGCGATCCATCAATTCGTCGTAAGCGCCGCGCAGTATGTTGATCGCGCCCCAGGCGATCACGAGTGCGATGGCGAGGCCGATCAACGGGTCGGCGACGTACCAACCCCATAGGCCGCTGATGACGAGTGCCGCGACCACGCCGAGGTTCGTCACAATGTCGGTCGCGTAGTGCAGGCTATCGGCGCTGATCGCGAGCGAGCGGGTGCGGGCGATGACGTAACGCTGGAGGAGAACCAGCGCGACGGTGAGAACAATCGAAACGCCGATGACACCAAGCCCCAGCGTCGATTCATGGACAGGTTCGGGCCTGATCAGCCGCTCCAACGATTGGAACAGCAGGAACGCCGCCGAGCCGCCGATGAAGGCTGCCTGACCGAGACCCGCGAGCGCTTCGGCCTTGCCGTGACCGAAGCGGTGTTCGTCGTCCGCGGGGGTCAACGCATGGCGGACGGCGACGAGGTTCAATCCTGACGCAACGAGGTCGATCGTGGAGTCGACGAGCGAGGCCAGCATCGCGACCGAGTGCGTCGCGGCCCACGCCCAGACCTTGATCAAGATCAGCGTGGCCGCGACGGCGACGGCAGCGTAAGTCGCGAGGCGCTTCAGCCGTTCCGCCTCCGTGCTACTCACCTTGCCGATTGCGTCGGCGTTCGTCATGGGAACAGACGCTCCGTCCGCCACGGTGCGTTCGCGCTCTCGCGGCGATAGACGAGCCGGTCGTGCAGGCGGAACGGACGGTCGCGCCAGAATTCGATCTCGACCGGCGTCAGACGGAAGCCCGACCAATGCAGCGGACGCGGCACTTTAATGAGGCCGTAGCGGGCGGCGTATTTCGCGACTTCGGTTTCGAGTTCGAACCGGCCTTTCAGCGCGCGCGATTGGCGCGAGGCCCAGGCGCCGATCTGGCTGTCCTTCGGGCGGGTCGCGAAATAGGCGTCGGCTTCGGCGTCGGTCACGGTCGAGATCGGTCCACGGATGCGGATCTGGCGGCGGATCGATTTCCAATGGAAGCAGAGGGCCGCCTTCTGTTGGCCGAGCAGCTCCCTGCCCTTCGCGCTTTCGAAGTTCGTGTAGAAGACGAAACCGGCTTCGTCGTATCCCTTCAGGAGTACCATGCGCACGTTCGGCAGACCGTCCGCATCGACGGTTGCGAGCGCCATGGCGTTCGCGTCGTTCGGCTCTTTCGCGGCGGCCAGCGCGAACCACTCGCCGAACAGCGGAAAAGGGCTTTCGTCAAGGACGATTTCCGGCGTCGCGTCTTCTTTGGACTTCACATCCACGGGGATTCGGGGCTCACGCTGTGGCAGGGCAGTCCAGTATATAGTCTCCGGCGGCTCGCCGCCGCTCGAATTGTCGCGTGATTCTGAGAGGCACTTGCAGCCGCCATGAATGGTAAACCGCGGATCGCTGTCTTGGTGACGCTCGCGCTGCTGTTGAGCGGGTGCGTGACGAACGTCGTTGCCGACAAGCGCATGCGGTTCGGCCTCGCGACGGCCGCGTATGACGCGGGCGACTTCCCGCGCGCGTATGAAATTTGGTCGGCGCTGGCGGACGAAGACGATCTCGCCGCGATGCGCAATACCGCGCAGATGCTGCGCCAGGGCAAGGGCGTGAAGAAGGACGTTGGCAAAGCGTTCGATCTGTACAAAGAGGCGGCTGAAAAGGGCTTCGTAACGGCGATGGCGAACGTTGCCGAAATGTATTTGAGCGGCGAAGGCACGGAGAAAGACACGAAAGAGGCTGTCGTTTGGTACGCGCGCGCGGCGACAGCGGGTTTGTCGCTGGCGCAGGTGAAGCTTGCGGATATGTACGAGCAGGGCATTGGGGTCGAACGTGATCCTGTAAGGGCGAGGGCGTTGCTGGAACGGGCGGCGCGCAACGGTTACGGGCCGGCGCGCACGCGGCTTGAGGCGATGGGCGCTCCGGTTGCCGGAACACCCGCCCCCACCCCGGCGGACGCCAATCCCGACGAGGCTTGGCCGCATAGTGGGCGGCTGCCCGACGCACCGCGAACCGGGCGCTCGTCGCCTGGCATGCCGATGCGCACCGGTGCAGCTTCGACCATGACGGCGGGCGATCTGACGCTGATGAACAACGGCTTCGCGCACTACGCCGCGAACAACAAGGCGGCGGCGTTTGCGACGTGGCGGGCGGTGGCTGAACGGGGGAATGCGGAGGCTCAGCTTCGGGTGGGGCTCCTTTATGAGTCGGGCGAAGGTGTGGGACAGGACATGATTGAGGCCTACCGGTGGTTGAAACTTGCTGCGGTACAAGGACAACCACAGGCGGTGGAGGCGTTTCGACTCGTGTTCACCTCCATGGCTCCGGCGGAGCGGGCAATCGCGGAATCCCTGGCCAAAAATCCGAACACGCACACGAAGAACGACCCCTAATCATCTACTTGCATTAGTAATTTGCCATTTGAACAACCGCGTGTAGTATCAAGGCTCGAACGTGCCGTTACCCCCCACTTCGGCTGCGTGAGTCCTCGATGTACGACCCCTATTCGGTGCTCGGCGTTTCGCGCCAAGCGAACGACGATGAGATCAAACAAGCGTTTCGCGGCCTCGCGAAGCGCTTCCACCCCGACACGCCGGAAGGCTCGGCCGATAAAGGCCGGCGCTTCACGGACCTGTCGATCGCTTACGAGATCCTGGGTAACCAATCGAAGCGCCGGTCGTACGACCGGGGCGAGATTGACGCGCACGGAAACCCGCGTGCCAACTACACCCCGCGGCCTGAGCCTGCGGCTGCGGAGCAAGAATTCGAAGTTGGCGATGTCGCGACTGCGGAGCGGCCGCAAGCGAAGAACGGTCACGCGAACGGCGAGGCCGCAGGTTTTCGCGGCACGTTCGAGAAGGCGTTCGGCGTAGGCCCTGCCACGGAAAAGAAGAGCCGCGTCGAAGAATTGTTCGGCGAGTTCTTCGGCGAGCGTTCGGCGGGCCGTAAGCGCCCTGCCCCGGGCAAGGGCCTGGACACGCATTACGACCTGCACATCACGTTTGAGGAGGCCGCACTCGGTGGCACGCGGCGGGTGAAGCTGCCCTCCGGCAATCGCTTCGACGTGAAGATTCCGGTCGGCGTGAAAGAGGGTCAGACGATCCGCTTGCGCGCGCTTGGCGAACCCGGTTTGCCGGGCGGACCTGCGGGCGATGCGCTGATCACGATCGCGATCGAGCCGCATCCCTATTTCCGGCGCGACGGGCGCGACATTCATCTGGCGTTGCCGATCACGCTGAACGAAGCGCTGCACGGCGGTAAGGTGAAGGTGCCGACGCTGCAAGGGACGGTCACGATGGCGGTGCCGGCCGGCGCGAACGCGGGGCAATCGTTCCGCCTCAAGGGCAAGGGCATTCCCGGGACCGGATTGCAGGCGTCCGGCGATCAGCTGGTCACGCTGCAGATCGTGCTGCCCGATCAATCGGACCCGCATTTGAGCGACATCGTAAAGAGGTGGGAAACCGCGCACCCCTACCAGCCGCGGCGCAAGTTCGGCGACGCATGAGGCCGCGCTAAAGCAGCGCCCGGCATACGTTTTCGAGTAGCGGATGTGCTCGACATGCTGACCGGCGGGATGACCTACGACGAGATTCTGGCCGACTATCCTTATCTCGAACGCGATGACATTTTGGCGGCGCTCGCTTATGCGGCGCAGGAGATGAAGCATCGGTAGGGCGCGATCGGCCTCTCCTCGCCTGCCCCGCCGTTTTGGTTTTTCGCGCGGCGGTTGCTAACCTGCGGCGCATGGCACAAGGCAATATCGACGCGCTGGCCGCTAAGTTGCTGCATCACTACGGCCTCAAGCTGCTGCCTGGGCAATCGGTCGTGCCTGAGATCGTGTCTTCGGCGGTGTTTCATTTGCCCGGCGATCCGGCGAACGCTTCGCATGTTTATGGCCGCTATCATAACCCGACGTGGGAAGCGCTTGAGGGTGCGCTTGGCGTACTCGAAGGTGCGGAGACGTTGGTGTTCCCATCGGGCATGGCGGCCATCGGCGCGGTCTTCTTTGCGACGGCGCGCGCGGGCGATCGCATTCTGTTGCCTGCCGACGGATATTTCGCGGTGCGTGCGTTGGCGGAGCGGTTCTTGGTGCCGCTTGGCGTGACGGTCGATACACGGCCTACGGCTAAGTTCCTCGACGGCGGGTTTGCCGGTTATCGCTTGGTGCATATCGAGACGCCTTCGAACCCCGGTCTCGACGTCTGCGATTTGCGCGCGGCGGCGGCCCAGGCGAAGTCCGCAGGCGCGATCCTTTCGGTCGACAACACGACGATGACCGCGCTTGGGCAGCGGCCGCTGGAGCATGGCGCGGACGTCGCCGTCTGCTCGGACACGAAGGCCGTTAGCGGTCACTCCGATACGCTGATGGGGCACGTTGCGACGCGGCGCGCGGACTTGATGGAGCGCTTCAAGGAATGGCGAAAGTTCTCCGGCACGATTGCCGGGCCGTTCGAAGCGTGGCTGGTCTATCGCGGGCTTGAGACGCTTGAGGTTCGCTTCGCGCGCATGTGCGAGACGGCGCGTGTTGTTGCACAGCTTCTGGCGGCGCACCCGAAGGTCAAGGCGGTGCGCTATCCGGGCCTCGCCTCCGATCCGGCCCACGCGATTGCCGCGCGGCAGATGCTGACGTTTGGCTCGATGATCTCGTTCACGCTTGCCGACGGGCCCGCAGCAGAGCGCTTCATCGACGGTTGTCCGTTGGTCCAACCGTCCACCAGCTTTGGCGGCGTCAGAACCTGCGCCGAAAGACGCATCCGCTGGGGGGACAGTGTGCCTGAGGGCTTTGTCCGCCTTTCGATCGGCCTGGAACCTACGGATACGCTCTGCCGCGCGATCGAGAGCTCTCTCGAAAAGCTTTGATATTCCAATTGGTTAGGTTTGATGGACTTTAGAGTCCATTTAGTTGCGGGTATCTTGGTCCAAACTGTGGACTCATTTTGTCCCTGCTCACGCAATCGCGCGACGGGCGCTCGTGAATCACTCGTGAATCAATCGCGCGGCGTCGCGCGCGACAAATTTCGAAACGAGCCGGGCGAATAGACTTCTCAGTCCAAAAGTGATTCGGCACCATTAACCCATGAGCGAATCACCTCGATTCGCTGGCGGGGGCCAACAACTGGGTGTGCGATGAGTCGTTCTGCAGCAGCCGTTTCTCTTAACAACATTCCGATTTCGCAGTCCGCGATCCTGTCGATCCGCGCGCGCATTCTGGAAGCCGCGTCCGAGATGTTCCGCCGTGAGGGTTACGACGTGTCTATGGACGCGATCGCGGCCGCCGCGAACGTCTCCAAGCAGACGCTTTATAACCAGTTCGGTTCGAAAGAAGACCTGTTCAAAGCGATGGTGGCAGACCGGGCGTCCGCTATGAAGGCGCCGCTGCAAGTCCACGCATTGGAACGTCATCCGCGGGACATGCTGGCCGACGTGGCGCGGCAGTACTACACGCACTTCTGCACCGCGGATGAGCTCAGCTATTACCGCATGATCATCGGGGCGAGCCTGCAGTTCCCCGAAATCGGCGAGGCCTATTACGACGCCGGGCCAAAGCAGGTGCTGGACGCGCTGACCTCCTGGATCGCGCGCGAGGAGCGGATCGGGCGGCTCGATACGGGCGGCGAACCTGCCGTCGCGGCGGAGCACTTCTTAGGGTTGATCACCGCGCGGCTTGAGACGCGCGGGTTGCTCGGCCGGGACATCGAGATGACGCCGAACGAGATCGAGCGGCGCTCGCGCTTCTGCGCCGAGGTTTTTATGCGGGCCTTTGGGCCTGAGGGTTTGAACCGGTAAGGGTGGGACGCCCGATACCTTGAGCTGCTCCAACGGGGTTGCCCTACTCCGGCAGTTTGCAAACGTCCTGCCTTTGGGCCGCAGCGGTTGTGGGTGACAACCGCTGCGGCCCTTTCTAATTTGGGGCCATGCAAACCTTCGGCCGCCATCTTCGTTCGCACTGGCACCTCGACGACGAGGGGACGTTTCTCAATCACGGTTCGTTCGGGGCTTGCCCGAAGGACGTGCTGGCGGAGCAATCGCGCTGGCGGCTTTTGATGGAGCGGCAACCGGACTCGTTCTTCCGGTACACCGTTTCCCCTCGCTTGATGAACAACGAGTTGCGCGTTGCGGCGGAGCGACTCGGGCGGTTTGTGGGCACCGAATGCGAGCGGATTGCGTTCGTCACGAACGCGACGGAAGCGGTCAACACCGTACTGCGGTCGCTCAGGCTGAAGGCCGGCGACGAGATCTTGGTGCTCGATTGCGTTTACAACGCCGTGCGCCTTGCGTCGGAGGAGGTCTGCAAAGCTTCTGGCGCTAAGGTGGTGAAGGTTTCGCTGCCGATCCCGCTCACCGCGAACGACGTCGCCGAGCGGATCGCCGATGCAGCGGGGGCCAAGACACGGCTCGCGATCATCGATCATATCGCCTCGCCGACCGCCGTTGTGTTCCCAGTGGCCGAGATCACGCGGGCGCTGAAGGCGAAGGGCGTGCGCGTGCTGATCGATGGGGCTCATGCGGTGGGTCAGCTTGCGCTCGACCTGCCGGCGATCGGGGCGGATTGGTACACTGCGAACTGCCACAAATGGCTCTATTCGCCGAGGGGGTCCGCATTTCTCTATGCGACCGAAGAGGTCGCGGGCCAGACCGTGCCGCTCTCGGTCAGCCACTGGCATGAGCTGAAATTTCCGCGCGCGTTCGACTATGTCGGCACGCGCGACGTCAGCGCGTTCCTGAGCGTTCCTGCGGCGATCGATTTCATCGAGCGGTTCGATACGGCGAAGGTGCGCGACTATCTCATGCAGCTGTCGCGCGAAGGCGTGGCGCTGATGGCGCGTCTTGGGGCGGAGCCGACGGCGCCGGATGCGATGTTCGCCGCGATGTGCACCTACACCCTACCCCAGCGCCGCGAGGCCGTGCCCGACGACGCGCTTCAACTGATGCAAGGGCTTTGGGAAAAGCATAAGGTGCAGATTGCGTCGAACGCGTTTCAGGGCAAGCTGCTGTGCCGGTTGTCGGCGCAGATCTATGTGGAGCGTGCGGATGTCGAGCATGGCGTCGCCGCGCTCGAGCGGCACGGATGGCCGGGACGCTGAGCTAGAGCGCTGCCGCCAAGAACAAGATCGTGGCGATCGTGCCGAGCGCGCTGCGCACTGCGTGGAGGTGGCCCCAGCGCACGAGCATCGGGTGGATGTCGGGACTGCTGCTCGCGGGGTCGATCGCGTTGAGCTTGTGATTGGTCGGCATGATCACATAGAGCGTGTAAGGCCAGTTCGCGAGAATGACGGCGGCACCGACCAGCCACTTCCAATCCCAATCGAAGAAGAACGCAACGAGCGCGCAGGCGCCGCTGATCACGGCGAGCGAGGCCTGCATGATGAAACCCGCGTGGTAGGCGGGTTTCCACTGCGTGAGCAGCGGGCCGGCGTCGAGTTTCAACCGGGCAGGATGCTCGGCGACGTTGATGTAGATCGCGGCGCCCGCAAAGGCAGCGGCAGTCATGAGGGCGAGCAGGCCGAAGATCATGGGTTTGTCCCTATTCCCAATTGGTCACCGTGCACCCATACTCAGAGCAATTCAACCAGCGGCGTGCGTGGAGGTCGGTGATGGCCTATCAGAATGATGGCGGGCGGCGGCGGTCGCAGAAGAATGTGTTGGGTGGCGAGTTGGCGTCCTGCAGCACCGATCCTGTCACCGGATTCTTTCGCGACGGCTGTTGCAACACGTCGCCGCAGGATGTGGGGTCGCATACGGTTTGTGCAGTGATGACGGCGGAGTTTCTTGCGTTCTCGAAGGCGCGGGGGAACGATCTTTCGACGCCGATGCCGGAATACCAGTTCCCGGGCTTGAAGCCCGGCGACCGGTGGTGTCTTTGCGCGCCGCGTTGGCAGGAGGCGTTTCTGGCGGGCAATGCGCCGAGTGTCGTGCTCGCCGCCACGCAGGAAGGCGCGCTGGAGCACGCGGAGCTTGCCGACCTCAAACGCTTCGCCATAGATCTTAACTGAGGCACCCTGCCGGTTTGACCGGGCGGGGGAATTTGACTAGCGTCCGCGGCCAACGAAACAACGGGCGACCGCACCGGTGCTGGCGACCAAACTATGAGCCAAATCAAAGGGTTAATGCACGGCAAGCGCGGCCTCATCATGGGGGTCGCGAACGACCGCTCGATCGCATGGGGCATCGCCAAGGCCGTGCACGACCATGGTGGCGAACTCGCCTTCACCTACCAAGGCGACGCGTTGAAGAAGCGGGTTGAGCCGCTGGCCGCCGGCATCGGGTCAAAGATTGTGCTGCCGTGCGACGTGACCGAGCAGGGCTCGATGGATGCCGTGTTCGAGACGCTGAGAAAGGAATGGGGTTCGCTCGACTTCGTCGTGCATGCGATCGGGTTCTCGAACAAAGACGAATTGCGCGGCCGTTACGTCGACACTACGTTCGACAATTTTCAGCTGACGATGAACGTCTCCTGCTTCTCGTTCACGGCGATCGCGCAGCGGGCGGAGAAGATGATGCCGAACGGCGGCTCGCTGCTGACGCTGACCTATCTGGGCTCAGAGAAGGTGATGCCGCACTACAACGTCATGGGCGTGGCGAAGGCGGCGCTCGAATCGAGCGTGCGGTATCTGGCCGAAGACCTGGGCAAGAAGGGTATTCGCGTCAACGCAATATCGGCGGGGCCGATTAAGACGCTGGCGGCGTCAGGCATCGGCGACTTCCGGTTCATTCTAAAATGGAACGAACTGAACGCGCCGTTGCGCCGGAACGTGACGATCGAAGAGGTCGGCAATTCGGGGCTCTATTTCCTCTCCGATCTGGGCCGCGCGGTGACGGGCGAAGTGCATCACGTGGATGCCGGTTACCACATGGTGGGCCTTGCTGCGGTCGAGAAGGTGCAAGAGAGCGCGCAACTGCTGACGACGCTCTCGCCGGACGAATGACGCCGCACACGATTTACTTCGTGCGGCATGGCGAGACCGTGTGGAACACTGAACGGCGGTTGCAAGGCAGTATCGATAGCCCCCTCACAGAACGCGGTCGCGCACAGGCGCTTGCAAATGCGCAGACCCTGATTGAGGCCGTCCCCGAGATAACCGTCCTGCCTTTTGTTGTCAGCCCTCTTGGCCGCGCTCGCGCGACGCTTCGGATCATTCGTGAGCGGATCGGACTGCCCGACTACGGCTATCAAATCGACGAGCGGCTCGCTGAGGTTCGGTTCGGCGACTGGGAAGGACTAACGTTCAAGGAAATCGAGACTCGGTTCTCCGAACAATGGGCCGTGCGGCAGACTGCCAAATGGGCTCATATGCCGCCCAACGGCGAGAGCTTCGCCCAAGCCAGCGAGCGGCTCAAAGACTGGGCGCGCGATCTCCGTAGCGACGTCGTGGTTGTCGCGCACGGTGCGGTTGGACGCATTTTGCGTGGGCTGAACCTCGGTATGCCAGAGGAGCAGATCGCGTTTTCTGGCGATCCGCTCCACGATCGCGTTTATCGTCTAAGCCGGGGAACCGAAGTCGAACTCTAAACGCGCGCGTTTCCCTACCGTTCGGCTGTGGACTCGGTTAGACGTATCCAGCCACGACTTACTTTGTCTCACGCGAAGGCGCGGACGTTTTCTTCGCGGCTTCGCGTGAGATAACTTGAGCCGCAGCAAAGAGAGTCGTGGGTGGTGCGCCTACGCGGACCATGACACAAGTTTATTGGTGGCGGATTTGATTTAGGCGAAGGCGAGGATGAGTCATAACACTTACGGACATCTCTTCCGTGTCACGACCTGGGGCGAGAGCCATGGGCCGGCTTTGGGATGCGTGGTCGATGGGACGCCGCCGGGGATTGCGCTGACCGAGGCCGACATTCAGCCGTGGATGGAGAAGCGCCGGCCGGGGACGTCGAAGTTTGTGACGCAGCGGCAGGAAACGGATGTCGTCAAGATTCTCTCTGGCGTGTTTGGCGACGATACGACTGGCGGTCAGGTAACGACCGGTACGCCGATTGCGCTCCACATCGACAATGTCGATGCGAAGTCGAAGGATTATGAGGGCATCAAGGACAAGTTCCGCCCCGGTCACGCCGACTATGCCTATTTCATCAAGTACGGCGTGCGCGATTATCGCGGCGGCGGGCGGCAGAGCGCGCGGGAGACGGCGGCGCGGGTCGCGGCAGGCGCCATCGCGCGCAAGGTGCTCGATCATATCGTGCCGGGCGGGGTCAAGATTCGCGGCGCGCTGATCCAGGTGGGGCCGCACAAGATCGACCGCAACGCGTGGGACTGGGCGGAGGTCGAGCGCAATGCGTTCTGGTCGCCGGATGCGAAGGCGGCCGCGCTGTGGGAGACGTACCTTGACGAGCGGCGCAAGGCAGGTTCGTCTTGCGGCGCGGTGATCGAGGTCGTGGCGGAGAACGTGCCCGCGGGTTTGGGCGCACCGGTTTACGGCAAGCTCGACGCCGATCTCGCTGCGGCGATGATGTCGATCAACGCGGTCAAGGGCGTCGAGGTCGGCGACGGATTTGGCGCGGCGGCTCTCTCCGGCGAAGAGAACGCGGACGAGATGCGCATGGCCGGCGGCAAGCCTGCGTTCCTGTCTAATCACGCCGGCGGTGTGCTGGGCGGCATCTCGACGGGGCAAGACGTCGTGGTGCGGTTTGCAGTGAAGCCGACGTCGTCGATCCTCTCGCCCCGCAAGACGATCACGCGCGACGGCCAAGAGACCGACATCCAAACGAAGGGCCGCCACGATCCGTGCGTCGGGATTCGCGCGGTGCCGGTGGGCGAGGCTATGATGGCCGCGGTGCTGGCCGATCATCTGCTAAGGCACCGCGGACAGGTGGGATAGCGCACATGAGCCTCGACGATCTTTTCGGCAAACCGAAACGCAAACGCAAGCGGCCGGCGAAGAAGCGTTCGGCTTTGGAGACGGCGCTTGGAGTTCCTGCGCGGCGCAAGCCTCAGAGTGCAGCGAAGAAGGTTGAGAAGGCAGTCGAGCGTGCGGTCGGCAATGCCGTGGAGGATATGGTGGCGGCGGCGATCAAGAAGATCACCGGATAGGCGAAGGCGTGCCTAGGCCGTCAGCGCGTGACGTGCTTCGACAGGCAACTCGCTACAGCGCGCGGGGAGTTTCAACGTTGCTGTCGTGCCCTGCCCCGGTGTGCTTTCGATCGTGAACGTTGCGCCTAAGGCTTCGGCGAAGCGGTTGCAGAGGGGGAGGCCTAGGCCCGTGCCTTCGGCGCGGGCGGTCATGCTGTTGCCGGCTTGACCGAAGGCGGTCAGCGCAACTTTCAGTTCGTCGGCCGTCATGCCGATGCCGCTGTCAGCAACCGTGAGTGCGACGGCGCCGTCCGCGTCGACTTCGGCCGTCACGATCACGTGGCCGCCCTCGTTCGTGAATTTGATCGCATTGGTCACAAGGTTGATCAGCACTTGCTGCACAAGGCGCTGATCCGTCTTGATCTGCGGCAGAGCGGCTAGTGCCCGCCACTCGATGTTTAAGCGTTTGCGTTCCGCGCGTTCGCGCATCAAGCGCAGAGCACCCTCGACAGCTTCGTCCACCGCAAAGACATGCTCGTTCACCGTCAAGGCGCCGGCTTCGATCTTCGAGAGGTCGAGCACGTCATTGATCAGCTTCAACAGGTGGAAGCCGCTGTCGTTGATGTCCTTGGCGTAGTCCGCGTAACGCTCGCTGACCGGGCCGAAGACGCCCCCACTGATCGTTTCCGAGAAGCCGATGATGGCGTTGAGGGGTGTGCGAAGCTCGTGGCTCATATGCGCCAGGAATTCGGACTTCGCGCGGTTCGCGCCTTCGGCGTCGAGTTTGGCGCGCACGAGTTCTTGCTGTTTGTCGATCAAGGCCTGGCGCAGGGCCACTTCGCCGGTCACGAACTTGATCACCTGACCCGCCGTCGAGCGCAGACCCAGGGCGCAGACGAGCAGCAGCACCGAGACGAGGACGTGTTCGAACGTTCCGCTTGCAATCAAGGCAATGGCCAACGGTGCCACCGCGCACGGCGCGAAATAGATCGCCGCCCGCGGGATCGGCATCAGCGCCGAACCGCTGCCCATACCGACGCCTAGGATGAGCACCGCGAGCAACGTCAGTTGTGACGGCGAGGCGTGCTGGTAGAAGACCACAGTGCCGATGCTCCAGCAGAGCGCGCGACCGACGCTCGCGATGACGATCAGTTCGATGACGTGCGCGGCTTCGCGGTCGTTCAGTGTGTTCTTGCCGATGTCGTAGAGAAGCCACGGCACGATTGCGCTCACCGGCACAATGACCGAGCCCCATGCCACCAGAACCGGCGTGGGTACCGTTCCCCAGAACGCCGCGATGACGGCGGCCGCGATGATCGTACCGCTGATGCACAGCGTGGGCGCACTGGCGGCAACACTATGGATCTGAAGTTCCAGCGCCGACGGCGTGCCGTCGCCCGGTTTGATCGGGCGGCCGAAGCGTGGGCGAAAGATGGGCGTCAAGGACATCGGCGGGCAATTGTTCGCGCGTTTGGTTGCCGACAACTTTACGCGCAGGGCGTGAAGACGTTGCTAAGGCGCATTGCACTCGAAGGAGGCAATTAATCCGCCGTCAATGTTTGGGCGCAGCAAACACGGCGACCTTCGATAAAAACGCCGGTGTCTGGAATTGGTGCCAGAGTCCAGCCGATTCGAATGTCTCAGCAACGTTCCAAGTTTGGTAGCTCTCGAAATAGGGTTCGTGGAAGGCTTGGGGGAAGAATTCGGTGAGGGCTTCGAAGCCTGGGGTGTCGCCGGGTTGGATGCTGTCCACCAGCACGAACAAGCCGCCCGGTTTCAGCACGCGGGCGATTTCCTTGGCTACGATCGTGCGCACCTTTGGCGGGAGTTCGTGGAAGAGGTAGATCGCGGTCACGATGTCTTGGCTGGCGCCGGGGAGCGGCATCGCTTCGGCGTTCGCTTCCAGGTACGTCACGTCGCGCCAGGGCTTCAGCGCCTTCTTCGCTTCGTCGAGATAGGCTGGTGAGAGGTCGAGCGCCGTCGTCTTCAAGCGCGGCCAGGTGTCTTTCACGAACGTGAGGAAGCGGCCGGTGCCGGTCGCCACGTCGAGCAAATTCATCTGGCGCTGATCGCAGCCTTTCATGTGGGCGGCGATCGGCACCAGCGCTTGGCGTCGCATCGCGTCGGCCGTGCCGGCGAACAGCGCCTCAACTTGGAAGTCGTAGAGCTTCGCCGAATCCTCCGTCAGCCAGCCGCCGGATTGGTAGTGGAAGTTCTGCAGGTAATAGCGCGGGAAATTCTTGCGCGCTTCCTCGGTCAGCACTTCGTCGTGAACGTGGTCGCGGCGGCGCCTTGCGACGTCGGGCACATCGCGCAGGAAATCGAGCGAGCGGCGGAGCGTGCGGATCGCGCCGGCGTCGAGAGCTGCGGGAGCCGCGTAGAGGCCTTGTTCGATGTTCTTCCAGTCGCGTTCGAACAGCGCCTGCATCTCGCGCAGGAAGGCGTCGCGTTTCGGGTAGTCGTTTTCGACCTCGACTTTGCGTTCGGCGAACGCGGTGCCGCGACCCAGGCGGTTCGCGAGCAAGTGGTGGCCGCCGTACCAGGCGACGCGCGCGGATTGCGTCAGGCGATAGGCGGCGCGGGCGATCGGGTTTGCCATGGCTTCAGCTCCGCTCGAATACTGCCACAAGTTCGATGTGAGGGGACCAGAGGAATTGGTCGATCGGGGTCACGGATTTGAGCGTGTAGCCGCCGTCGATCAGCGTGCGGGCGTCGCGGGCGAAGGTGGTGGAATTGCAGGAGACGGCGGCGATCGTTTTGACCTTCGACGTTGCCAGCTGTTCGCATTGCGCCTTCGCGCCGGCGCGCGGCGGGTCGATGACGACGGCGTCGAACGTGTCGAGTTCGTGCTTCAGCAGCGGGCGGCGGAACAGGTCGCGGCGCTCGGCGGTGATGGGCTTGAGGCCCTTCGCGTTGCGCGCGGCCACGGCCAGCGCTTCGATCGACGCGGTCTCGCTGTCGTAGGCGGCGACGGCAGCATGCCGCGCGAGCGGGAACGTGAAGGCGCCGCAGCCGGCGAAGAGATCGGCGACCCGCTTTGCGTTGCCGACGGCGGCGGTTACGAGCGTTTGCAGCGCGGCTTCTGCGTCGGGCACGGCTTGCAGGAAGGCGCCTGGCGGCGGCGTGACCTTGGCACCGGCCCAGTCGAGCACGGGCGCCTCGGACTGCGCGACGAGTTCGCCGTTCACGGTGAGGCGGATGATGCCGAGCTTGCCCGCCATGTCCGCGAAGCGCGTGCGCAGCGCGCCGTCCAGCGTCATGCGGCCGACGCCCAAGACTACGTCGAGGCCGTTGCCGGCGCGCATCACGTCGACCTCGGCGCGTGCTTGTTCGGGCAAAACATCCGCCAACGCTTCGCGCAGGCGTGGCACTAGCGCGAACAGGTCCGGGTGCACGACGTGACACTCGGCCATGTCGACGATGAAGTGGCTGCCGCGTTCCTGAAATCCGACCATGACGGCGCCGTTGACGAGGCGGGCTGTGAACACTGCGCGGCGGCGCGTGCGGGGGGCAACGGCAACGAGCGGGGCGACGTCGATGCCGGTGATGCCGCGTTGGCTCAGCGCCTGGACGACTTGGTCGCGCTTCCAGTCGTGGTAGGCCGTCGTCTCGACATGCTGCAACGCGCAGCCGCCGCAGATGACGAAGTGTTGGCACAGCGGCTTCACCCGCGTGGGACCGGGCTCGACGATTTGGACGATGCGCCCGCGCTCGCCCTCCACTTCCACCGTCACCTTGTCGCCGGGCACGGTGAACGGGACGTAGATACCGTCCGCCGTCTCGCCATCGCCCTTGTGGCCGATGCGGAGGATGTCGAGGGTGCGGGTTGGTGTGATGCTGTCGTAGATTGTCATCGTATCAAATCTATCCGTCATGGCCGGCCAAGCGAAGCGCGACCCGGCCACCCAGTGTCGCAGCCTGAGCGCGTGGCCCTGGGTGGCCGGGTCTAGTCCGGCCATGACGAAAAAGGAGTTTATGCCCGCAACCCGCTGCTTGCTGCGGCGTGGCCTAGCGCGGTCAGCGCCGTCGCCACGATGTGCGGGGCGTTGAGTTCGGCGATGTCGTATTGTTTCTGCGGGTTGTCGTGGTCGATGAAGATGTCGGGGAGCGTCATCGGGCGGAATTTGCAGCCGCGGTCGAAGAGGCCGGCTTTGGCCATGAATTGCATCACGTGCGCCGCGAAGCCGCCGATCGCGCCTTCTTCGATCGTGATCAGCACTTCGTGGTTCGCGGCCAGGCGGCGGATCAGATCTTCGTCGAGCGGCTTGCAGAAGCGGGCGTCCGCTACGGTGGTGGTAAGGC
>JABFRX010000081.1 GCA_013140995.1 Alphaproteobacteria bacterium
GGCGCGGGCGGAAGCGCGGCTTGTCGATCTTCACGTCCAAAATTTCCGGCGGCGGGGGTGGCGGCGGAGGCGGTGGCGCCGCCACGGCCATCACGCGTGCAACGGCCTCTTGCGGCAGTTCGCGCACGGCGCCCCAGGTCGTCGCGACATAGATCAAGGTCACCAGGTGCAGAAGCACGGAGGCCGCGATTGTGGCGATGAGCTTATCCCGATCCATGGGGAGTAACGGAACCCTTAGTGGCTTCGCGGCCAAGTCAAAGCCGGTCGTACACCCCGGCGGCTTTCGACTTTGCCCCTACGGCAGAGTGCCGGGCAACTGCCGGATTTGACTTGGCGGCGTGCCGATGATCGCCCATGCTTAGGCTATCGACATCACCGGAGGAACCACCCTATGGGCGAAGCTTACATTATCGATGCGTGCCGCACGCCGCGCGGCATCGGCAAAATCGGCAAGGGTGCGCTGGCCGATATTCACCCGCAGCAGTTGGCGGCGACTGTGCTGAAGGCGATCGCCAAGCGCAACGATCTAAACACTGCCGAAGTCGACGACATCATTTGGGGCACGTCCACGCAGCGCGGCAAGCAGGCGATGGACATGGGCCGTATGGCCGCGCTCGACGCCGGCTACGACACGAAGGCGAGCGGTGTGACACTTGACCGGTTCTGCGGGTCGGGCATCACGTCGGTGAACTTCGCGGCCGGCTCGATCGCCGCGGGTTACGAGGATCTGATTATTGCGGGGGGCACGGAGATGATGTCCTACACTGCAAGCCTGCGCGACGCGGCCGGACCGCCGACGCTGATGGATGGCGGCAACATGCGCCTGCGCGCGCGGCATCCGCAATCGCATCAGGGTGTGTGCGCAGATGCGATCGCGACGCTTGAAGGTATCTCGCGGGAGGCGGTGGACGATCTGGCGCTGGTCAGCCAGCAGCGCGCCGATGCGGCGATCAAGGGCGGACATTTCAAGAAGAGCGTCGTGCCGGTGTACAAGGAAGACGGCACGCTAGCGCTCGACCGCGAGGAGTTTCCCCGGCCGCAGACGACGCGCGAGGGACTTGCCGCGCTCAAACCTTCGTTCGAGGCGATGGCCGAGTTCGATCTCGATGGCAAGGGCACGTCGTTCGCCGGGTTGATCCGCCAGGTCTATCCCGATCTGAAGTTTAATCACGTGCATCACGCGGGCAATTCGTCGGGCGTCGTCGACGGTGCGGCGGCGGTGCTACTCGCCTCGGCAGACTATGCGAAGAAGAAGGGGTTGAAGCCGCGGGCGCGGATCGTCGCCATCGCGAACGTCGGCGACAGCCCGACGCTCATGTTGAACGCGCCGGTTCCGGCGGCGCGCAAGGTGCTGGCGAAGGCGGGATTGACTGTCGACGACATCGACCTTTGGGAAATCAACGAAGCGTTCGCCGTCGTCGCCGAAAAGTTCATCCGCGACCTGAAGCTCGACCGCGAGAAGGTCAACGTGAACGGCGGTGCGATGGCGCTGGGCCACCCGATCGGCGCAACGGGCTCGATCCTCATCGGTACGATGCTGGACGAACTCGAGCGGCGGAACCTGAAGCGCGGGTTGGTCACGATGTGCGCGGCCGGCGGCATGGCGCCTGCGGTGATTATCGAGCGGGTATAAGTTCGACAAACGAGAACGGCCTGGGCGTCGCTGCCCAGGCCGTTTGCATTTCTGATGGCAAGAAGCTTCAAGCCGCCTGGTAGCCGAGCACGGCTTTGACTTCGAGGAATTCCTTGAAGCCGTGTTCGCCCCATTCGCGGCCTGTGCCCGACTGCTTGTAGCCGCCGAAGGGGGCGTTGAAGTCGGCGCCGGCGCCGTTTAGGTGGACGTTGCCGGTGCGCAGGCGCGCGGCGACTTTGCGTGCGTGCTCGACGGAGCCGGATTGGACGTAGCCCGACAAGCCGTAGGGCGTGTCGTTCGCCAATTTGATCGCCTGCTCTTCCGTGTCGTAGGGCAGGATCGAGAGGACGGGCCCGAAGATTTCTTCGCGTGCGATCGTCATGTCGTTCGTCACGTTCGCGAAGACCGTGGGCCGCACGTAGTAACCGCGGTTCAAGCCCTCGGGACGGCCGAGGCCGCCGGCGACGAGTGTCGCGCCTTCGTCGATGCCCTTTTTGATCAGGCCTTGGATCTTGTTGAACTGCGCCTCGCTGACCACCGGCCCCATGTTCATGCCTTCGGCGAACGGATC
The DNA here is from genome assembly GCA_013140995.1 of Alphaproteobacteria bacterium. Taxonomy (GTDB): domain Bacteria; phylum Pseudomonadota; class Alphaproteobacteria; order Micropepsales; family Micropepsaceae; genus SZUA-430. Next base: position 2,205 of record JABFRX010000081.1, read on the forward strand.
GGCGACCTTGACCGATTCCGCCGTCGCTTTGGCGATGGCGATCGCTTGGTCTTGTTTGGCCCTCGGCACGAACATACGCGTTGGGGCGTTGCAGGATTGGCCGGAGTTCATGAAGCAGCTGACGACGCCGCCGGAGACCGCCTTTTGCAGGTCAGCGTCTTCCAGCACGATGTTCGCGGACTTGCCGCCCAGTTCTTGCGTCACGCGCTTGACCGTGTCGGCCGCGCCCTTAGCGACCGCAATGCCGGCGCGCGTGGAGCCCGTGAACGACATCATGTCGATGCCCGGATGCGACGACATCGCTTCGCCCACGCCCATCCCGTCGCCATTGACGAGATTGAAGACGCCGGCGGGAACGCCCGCTTCATGGAAGACATCGGCGATCAACATGGCGTTCAGTGGTGCGATTTCTGACGGCTTCAGCACCATCGTGCAACCGGCGGCGAGCGCGGGGGCGGCCTTACACATGATTTGGTTCACGGGCCAGTTCCACGGTGTGATCATGCCGACGACGCCGACGGGTTCATAGACGATGCCGGTCGTGCCCTGCACTGTCGTGAACTCGAAGTCCTTGAGATTCTTCATCGCCTGCGTCAGATGCGCGACGCCGGTCGCGGCCTGGGCCGCTTTCGACAGCCATTTCGGCGCGCCCATTTCGAGCGAGATCGTCTCGACGAATTCGCCGTAGCGGCGTTGATAGACGTCGAGGATTTTTTGCAGGAGCGCGAGGCGTTCTTCCTTCGTCGTTTGCGAGAACGTTTCGAACGCGCGGCGGGCGGCGGCGACGGCCTTGTCGACGTCGGCCTTCGAGCCCAGGCTCACCTGCCCGATCGGCTCTTCCGTCGCCGGGTTAATGACGTCGAGCGTCTTCGGCGTGACGGGGTCGACCCACTTGCCGTCGATGTAAAACTGGAGGCGTTTCTGCATGGGGATGCTCCTTCGTGGATGTGTCTGCGAACTTGGTGAATACGGATGGGCCACCATATAGGCCGTTGCGTCCGGCAAAGCGAGCGGGGGCGGCTTAATTTTGCGCCGGAAAGCCGCCTTACTATCCCCCAGCGGTTGTGATTACCTGCCGCTCTTCGAGTCACCAAACCGGCGCCGCCGCTCATGATCCTGCTGATCGACAACTACGACAGCTTTACTTGGAACCTGGTCCATTACCTGGGTCAGCTTGGCGCCGCGGTTGAGGTCGTTCGCAACGATCAACTGACGGTCGATGAAGCGATGGCGAAGCGACCGAAAGCAATCGTGCTGTCGCCCGGTCCGTGCGACCCCGACAAGGCGGGCATATGCCTCTCCCTGATCGAGCGGGCGCGGGAGACGACACCGATCCTGGGCGTTTGCCTCGGGCATCAGGCGATAGGGCAGATCTACGGCGGTAGGGTCGTCCGCGCACCGGCGCCGATGCATGGCAAGGTCAGCGGGATACGGCACACGGGGGTTGGGGTGTTTAAGGCCCTCCCCTCCCCTTTCAAGGCGACACGCTATCATTCGCTGACCGTCGACCGGGCAAGCCTGCCGAACACGCTGACCATCACGGCTGAAACCGACGACGGCGTGATCATGGGCGTGCAGCACCGCGAACACCCCGTGCATGGCGTGCAGTTTCACCCGGAGAGCATCGCGACCGAGCATGGACATGCGCTCCTGCGCAACTTCCTCGAACTTGCGCACGCGGCATGAGCGTCGATCGATTCAAGGGGTTGGTCGGTAAGGTTTCATCGGGCGGGATTTTGACCGCCGCCGAAGCCGCCGATGCGTTCGACGCGATCATGGACGGCAAGGTTGGCGAAGTTCAGCTGGCAGCCTTCCTCACAGCGCTTCATATGCGCGGCGAGACCGTCGAAGAGATTGCGGCAGCGGCCGATGCCTTGCGCGCGCGGGCGCTGACCGTAGATGCACCGGCCGACGCCATCGATACGTGCGGTACGGGTGGCGATGGCTTGGGAACCCTGAACATTTCCACGGCGGCTACGATCGTCACCGCCGCATGTGGCGTCAAGATCGCCAAGCACGGCAACCGTGCGCAGTCGTCGAAGAGCGGTTCGGCCGACGTTCTTGCTGCACTTGGCGTGAAGATCGACCTCACGCCGCAACAGGTTTCGCGTTGCATCGGCGAGGCCGGGTTGGGCTTCCTGTTTGCGCCTGCGCATCACAACGCGATGAAACATGTCGGGCCGGTGCGCCAGCAGCTTGGGTTTCGCACGGTGTTCAACCTGCTCGGCCCACTCTGCAATCCGGCGCGGGTAAAGCGGCAGCTTGTCGGCGTCTTTTCGGAGCAGTGGATCGAGCCGCTGGCGCGCGTGCTGCACACGTTGGGCACGGAACGGGCTTGGGTCGTGCACGGCAGCGACGGTCTCGACGAATTGACGGTCACGGGACCCAGCCACATTGTCGAACTCGATCGTGGGCACGTGCGGCGGTTCACGGTGGCACCTGCCGAAGTTGGCTTGCCGACGCACCGGCTCGACGCGATTTTCGGCGGCGATGCTGCGACGAACGCAGCGGCTATCCGCCGCCTGCTCGACGGCGAAGCGGGCGCATATCGCGACATTGTTTGCCTGAATGCGGGCGCTGCGCTGGTGGTGGCCGGGAAAGCGGCGTCGTTGAAGGATGGCGTCGCGATGGCTCAGCGCGCGATCGACGACGGGCGCGCGCGCGCGACACTGGCGAAGCTGGTGGCCGCGTCGAACACGGAGAGTGCCGGCGTGCTCGACAAGATCGCAGCCTACAAGCGCGTTGAGATCGCAAGCGCTCAAGCCGCGGTACCATTGGCCGAGGTGGAAGCGCGTGCGAAGCGGGCGCCTGCCGTTCGTCCTTTCGCCGCTGCGTTGCGCGCGGCGTCCGAGCGCAGTGGGTTCGCGTTGATCGCTGAGATCAAGAAGGCAAGCCCCTCGAAAGGCATCATCCGGCCGGACTTCGATCCACCCGCGTTGGCGCGTGCGTATGAAAACGGCGGCGCGGCGTGCCTATCCGTGTTGACCGACGCGCCGTCGTTTCAGGGTGCGAACGAATTTTTGACACAAGCGCACGTTGCCACGAGGTTGCCAGCACTTCGCAAAGACTTCTTGTTCGATCCCTATCAAGTGGTCGAGGCGCGGGCGCTGGGCGCCGATTGCATCCTCATCATCATGGCCGCGGTCACCGACCAAGAAGCGCAAATCCTGAACGCAACAGCGCTGCAGTGGGGCATGGACGTGTTGGTGGAGGTGCATGATCGGCCGGAGCTCGAGCGGGCGTTGAAATTGGGGCCTGCCCTGATCGGGATCAACAACCGCAATCTGAAGACGTTCGAAACTTCGCTCGCCGTCACCGAGGAACTCGCGCCGCTGGTTCCGAAGTCGGCCATGGTTGTCTCGGAAAGCGGGATCAACACACATGACGATTTGGTGCGGCTCTCCAAAGCCGGTGTTCGCGCGTTCCTGGTTGGTGAAAGCCTGATGCGCCAGAACGACGTAACCGCCGCAACGCGCGCGCTGCTCAAAGGTGCGGCATGAGCAAGCTCACGCACCTCGATGAACACGGTAAGGCGAAGATGGTCGACGTTTCGGGCAAGGATACGACCACGCGAACGGCAATGGCCGAGGCGATCGTGCGGATGAAGCCCGAAACTTTGGCGCTCGTACTCGATGGGACGGCACCGAAGGGCGACGTGCTCGCGGTTGCGCGCATTGCCGGGATCATGGCGGCAAAGAAGACCTCCGAGATCATCCCGCTTTGTCACCCGCTGCCGATTTCCGGCGTGACCATTGCGTGCGAACCTGACGAGGAAGGCTCGCTGATCCGCGTGCTCGCCAGCGTGAAGGTCTCGGGGCAAACCGGCGTCGAGATGGAGGCGATGACGGCGGCGACGGTTGCGGCCCTCACCATTTACGACATGCTGAAAGCGGCCGAGCGCGGCATCGTGATCGAGGCGGTGCGGCTGTTGTCGAAGGACGGCGGCAAGTCGGGGACCTACCGCGCGGAGCCCGAGAAGGGCCAAGCGCGCGGGCGGTTGGTGCGCAGAGCCTCGACCGCTGCGACCTCACGGCTAGTTAGGCATCGCTCGACACCAGTCGATGCCGAAGGCCCGCCGCGGAAGTCCGCGTCGGACAATGCAGGGCGGCGCGATGCGCTTCGCCGCTTCATGGCGGCGCGCGGGCTGACGGCGCATGCTTGGGCCAAGGATGCGGGCGTCGCGGTCGGTTTGATCTTCAGCTTCCTGCATGGGCGGACGCCGATGCTCACGAAGGCGGAAGAGGAAAAACTCGCGGCCGCAGCGGAGGTCGCGCCTGAAGACCTCTATCGCAGCTAAGCATGCTGACCGTCGCCGATGCACAAGAGAAGGTTCTTGAAGGCCTCAAGCGTTTGGGGTCCGAACAAGTGTCGGTCGCAGCTGCGGCGGGACGCACGCTCGCCGCCGATGTCGCTGCGAACCGAACTCAGCCGCCGTTCGACGTCAGCGCGATGGACGGTTACGCGGTGCGTGCGCAAGACGTTACGAACCTTCCGGCGACGCTGAAGGTCGTCGGCTCGGTCGCGGCAGGCGCGATATTCGAGCGCTCTGTGGCCAAGGGCGAAGCGGTGCGCATCTTCACCGGCGCTCCGGTACCGAAGGGTGCGAACACTATCGTCATTCAGGAAAATACGAAGGTCGAGGGCGAAAACGTTTACGTGGTCGATGGCGCCGCACCCGCGGGCCGTCACATCCGGCGCGCGGGGCTCGACTTCAAGAAGGGTGACAAACTACTCAAGGCCGGGCGGGTGCTGACGTCCCGCGACGTGTCGCTGGCGGCGTCGATGAACCATGCGGCGCTGCCGTGCGTTCGTCAGCCGCGCATCGCGATCCTGGCAACCGGCGACGAGTTGGTGCCGCCCGGCGGCGATCCCGGGCCAGCGCAAATCATCGCCTCGACGTCGGCAGGGCTTGGAGCCAACGCGTTGGCGTGGGGGGCAACGATCCGCGATCTCGGCATTGCGCGCGACCGGATCGACGACATCCGCTTCAAGGCGGCGGCGAGCGATGGGGCCGATCTGTTCGTGACGCTGGGCGGCGCGTCGGTTGGCGACCACGATCTCGTCCAGAAGGCGCTGGTACCGGAACTCAAAGTTTCGTTCTGGAAGATAGCAATGCGTCCGGGCAAGCCGCTGATCTTCGGCAAGTATCGCTCGATGCCGTTCTTGGGCCTTCCCGGCAATCCGGTGTCCGCATTTGTTTGCGCTCAGCTGTTTCTGAAACCGATGATTGCAAAGCTGCTCGGTCGGGATGATGCGCAGACGCCGCTTACCGCGCGCCTCGCCGGCACTCTGGCTGCGAACGAGCAACGTCAGGATTATGTGCGCTGTGGCCTTCGCACCGAGAGCGACGGCACGCTGACCGCCGAGCCATTTCCGGTGCAGGATTCGAGCATGCTGCGCTTGTTGGCGCATGCCGATGGTCTGATTGTCCGGCCGCCGGGCGATCCCGCACGCGCCGACGGGGACGCAGTGGCTGTCTTGCGTCTGGATTAGCGCCACAAATTTCCCTGTTGACGAACCGCGGGAACAACACTAGAACAAACGGTGATTGTTCCGACTCTGTTCCCAGATATAGGGCCCAACCCCATGCTCACCCGCAAGCAGTACGAACTTCTGATGTTCATTCACGAGCGTCTGCGTGAAACCGGCGTGGCGCCGTCGTTCGACGAGATGAAGGAGGCGCTGGACCTGCGGTCAAAGTCCGGCATCCACCGCTTGATCACGGCGCTTGAGGAGCGTGGGTTCTTGCGACGCCTCGCGCACCGCGCACGCGCTTTGGAAGTGATCAAGCTGCCTGAGAATTCGAACATGCCCAAACCCCGGGCGCGAACGGTGTCCGCCGCTGGGCACAAGCCAAGCCTTGGTGTCGTCGATGGCGGCGGTATACGGCCGCCGCATGCAAAGACCATCGGCTCGGGCTCCAAGAAGATTATCGAAGTACCGATCATGGGCCGGATCGCCGCCGGTACGCCGATCGAGGCGCTGCAGAACGCGACCGACAACGTACCCGTTGCCGAGGCCATGTTGGGTTCGGGCGAACATTTCGCGCTCGAAGTGACCGGCGACTCGATGATCAACGCGGGCATCCTCAACGGCGACACCGTGCTGATCCACCGGACGGACGACGCATCGTCGGGCGACATCGTCGTGGCGTTGGTCGACTCCCACGAAGCGACGTTGAAACGGCTGCGCAAACGCGGTTCGCAGATCGCGCTTGAGGCCGCCAACCCAGCCTACGAAACGCGCATCTTCGGGCCGGATCGGGTCAAGGTGCAGGGCCGCTTGGTCGGGCTCGTCCGGCGTTATTGAGTCTTGCTCCAGGGTCTGTCGCCGCGCTCGCGTGCGACAGACGTCCATTCAACGCTGCTGCCGGTAACGCTTGCCGCTATTGCGCCTTCGGTGTCCAGGAACCGGCGCGTGACGTTGAGCATGGCCGCATCGCATGGCGGCTGCCAGCCGCGGGTTAAGTCGATCAAGATCGCCGTCGCCGCACAGTCGTCGAGCGACGCCTCGCGACTCCAGGCGACCGTGACGGTGTTTTCGGGATGCCCTCGAATCTGAACGACGCAGCCGACGGCGTCGCATTTGAATCCGAGCTGATCGTCAGCCTCGATGTCCGTCATCTCACGCGGGTCGCCGTCGCGCCGCAGCCATATCTCAGCATCGAATCGGCCGCGCCGGGATGAGAG
>JABFRX010000085.1 GCA_013140995.1 Alphaproteobacteria bacterium
GGCGCGGCGTGATGATCGACCACGGCACCGGTGTCGTGATCGGAGAGACCGCGGTCGTGGAAGACGACGTATCGATGCTGCACGGCGTGACGTTGGGCGGTACGGGCAAGGAAACCGGCGACCGGCATCCCAAGGTCCGGCGCGGCGTGATGATCGGCGCGAACGCGACGATTCTTGGAAATATCGAAATCGGCGCGAACAGCCGCGTGGGCGCGGGCAGCGTCGTGCTCGCCGATGTGCCGGAGCATTGCACGGTGGCCGGCGTCCCTGCGCGCGTGGTGGGTTGTGCGGGCTGCGACCAACCCAGCCACGAGATGAACCAGATCATCGAAGACGTGCCGCTGGATTATCAGATCTAGCGTTTGCGCTAGGCCTTGCGCATTTCGCGAGGGCTTTTGCCGGTCCAGCGTTTGAAGGCGCGGGAGAAGGCGGCGGCTTCGGAGAAGCCGACCAGGTAGGCCGTCTCATTGATCGAGACTTTTTTTCCGCCGAGGTAGTGCAGGGCCATGTTGTGGCGGAGTTCGTCCAGCACTTTCTCGAACGTCGTGCCTTCGCCCTTCAGCTTGCGGAACAGCGTTTGGCGGCTCATCGCCATGGTCTCGGCGATTTTGTCCATGCTGACATCGCCGGTGTGGAGCAGCGGCATCAGCAGACTTTCGACGCAGCCGCGCGTGGTCTTCGAGTCCTGCAAGTTCTTCAGCAGTTGGCACTGATGCTCTTCTGGCTCTTGCGCGTTCTGCTGACGCGGTGGTGGCAAGCGCCGGAGGCTACGGTCTTGGCGGCGTGCACAAACGACAGCAGCCGCAATTGGAGGAACGAGACATGAAGCGGCGATCTTTTTTGGTCGAGGTGCAACGTTTGGGGCATCACCTTCCGGTTCTAGGCGGCGCGCTCGGCGTGATCGCGCTTAGCATCGCCTGCACCAGTACGGCCTCTCATGTGGTGCGCCGGCTGATCGGTAACGGCGGTGATGTAGCGGCTTTGCTGACGGTGGAGGCCGATGGGTTTGCAGGCACTTTCGCCAAAGCGATGGTCTGGGGCGAGAAGGTGCTGGCGTTTCTGGGTCTCTGAATAGGGACGGCGGCCGAAGGAGCGCAGATGTTCGAGCGTGCATGTAAAGGACCGAGGACGAGCGTGCTACCCGACTTCTTTGTCGGCGCTCATGCGGCGGCGTTAGAAGCTTCCCTCATTACGCGCGATGTCGCACGCTTCAAAACGAACTTCCCTGGACTCAGTTTGATCTCACCGTAGCCCTACAAGGGCCGCTCGTTTCAGGCTTCGCCAGTCTCGCCCTTGCGCGTATTGCTCGGCGCGATTGGCGAACATCTGGCCGATTGAAACTTCTCAATCGCAGGTTGGCCCACGGCGGCGGGAACTTTTCTCGTCTCTGCGCGTCTAATGAGCACGAGCCTGTCGAGGCTCGCATGAATGGAGGTCATTCTCATGAGGTTGTTACCAACACTCACGTTCGTTCTTGCCGCGATCGGCTCGGCTGTGGCGTTTTCGCCGGCAGTCGCGCACGCGCCAATGGCGTCATCCGCCGTTGCGCCGAGGACGGGCGATCTGAAAACCGAGATGCGCAAACTTTGGGAGGATCACCTCACCTGGACGCGCAACTACATCATCAGCGCGCTGGCGAACCTTGAGGACAAGGATGCGGTCGCGCAACGGCTGCTCAAAAACCAGGACGACATCGGCGCAGCGATCGCGCCTTACTATGGCAGCGCCGCGGGGCAGAAACTGGCGGCATTGCTCAGGGATCATATCCTGGTCGCGACGGAGGTCGTGAGTGCGGCCACGAAGGGCAACAGTGCGCAACTGGCGGCGGCGCAGAAGAAGTGGCAGGACAACGGCGATGCGATCGCGGTGTTCTTGAGCGGTGCCAATCCCCATTTGCCGCAAGCCGAGCTCAAGGCGATGTTGCGCCGGCATCTCGAACTCACGACTGAGGAGGTCACCGGGCGGTTGAAGAAGGATTGGGCAGCCGACATCAAGGCCTATGACGAAGGGCGTGCCCACATGCTGATGTTCTCCGACATGCTCGCGGCCGGCATCGCCAAACAGTTTCCGGCCAAATTCGCGCGGGCCAACTGAGCGTCAGGTCTGAGTTCCTCAAAACAAAAAGGGCCACTCTGGCGAGCGGCCCTTCCGTGAGATGGGCGATACGTTCAAGCCCCGATCTTGCGATCCGAAGTTCAGGCGGTTCCGGGAGGTTGCTCCAGCGTCCGCGTGACCTTCAGGCTCCGTAACAGCACCAAGATCTCACTCGACATTGGATCACCTCCTTTCGTTGATGGAACACGAGGCGGTCAGATTTTCATGAGTCGCAGAGCGCGTCGAGAGGATTTTTCGATTAACCCAACCGGTCGCGCAGCGCGTACCAGGTTAGCGCTAACGCGAGCAGCGGTTTGCGGAATAGCGTGCCGCCAGGGAGTTCCGGGATTTTCAGACTGGCGTAAACGTCGAAGCGGGCGGCTTGGCCTTGGATCGCTTCGGCGATCAACTTTCCGGCCAGTGTTGCGATCGCGACACCCTGGCCTGAGTAACCTTGCGCGAAGTAGGCGTTCGGCGTCAGGCGGCCAAGGTGGGGCAGGCGGGGCATCGTGATTGCGAGCCTGCCGCCCCACGCGTGGTCGATTTTCACACCCTTCAACTGCGGAAAGACTCTCTCGATGTGCGGGCGCACGATCTCGGCCACCTTGGCGAGGTCGCGGCCGCCGTAGGATTCGCCGCCGCCGAACAACAAGCGTCCGTCGGCGGTGAGGCGGTAGTAGTCGAGTACGAATTTTGTGTCGGCGACTGCCGCACCTGATGGGATCAGCGCTTTCGCACGCGAATCGCCAAGCGGTTCGGTCGTTGCGATGTAGTTCGAGATCGGCATGATCGTGCGCGCGAGCGTGCGGTTCAGGTCGCCCAGGTATGCGTTGCACGCATACACCACGAACTTCGCGGAAACGCTGCCGTTGGCGGTCTCGATCCTGACGTTGTTGCCGTGATCGACCCGTCGCGCCGGCACGTGTTCAAAAATTTCGACGCCTGCTTCGTCCGAGGCGCGCGCCAGGCCTAATGCGTAGTTTAGGGCATGCAAGTGGAAGCTTGCAGAGTCGAGCATCCCTCCCTTGTAGTTGTGGCAGGCGACGATTTCGGGAACCTGCGCTCCGGGCACGTACCGCGCGGTCGAATAGTTGTAGCGCGCCTGCAAGAACTCGACATATGATTCGAGATCGCGGGCGTGGCTTTCTCGAACCGCTGCTGTGAAGTGACCGGGGCTTTCATCGCACTCGATTGCGTTCGATGCGATGAGGGCGCGGACCAACGACCTTGCATCCAAGGCAAGGTTCCACAGCGAACGTGCGTGCGCTTCACCATAACGCCGCTCAAGTTCGTCTTGATCGACGCGCTGTCCGGTGATCACCTGGCCGCCGTTGCGGCCGGAAGCGCCGAAGCCTGCGGTTTCGGCTTCGAGCACGACGACTTTCATGCCGGCTTTCGCCAAATGCAGCGCGCACGAGAGGCCCGTGTAGCCCGCGCCGATCACGCACACATCTGTTTCACGCGCGCCGTTCAGTTGCGCGCGCGCTCGTTGCCCGATCGCCGTTGCGATGTAATATGAGTCGCTTCGCGAAGCAGTCATGCGTCCTTCCCAAGACCAGTTTCGCGAAAACATCAAGAGGGGGCGTGCTCTTGCCAAGTGCGCGAGAACTGTGCGTAGTCGCAAAACGATGATGGAAAAAACCGGCGCTGTGATCGATGCACACGCGACGCATTGGGCTTCTCTTTATCCCGATGCGCCCGACGCCATTCGTGCGCGCATCAAAAGCGTCGTCGCGAATTCGACGATCATCGCGCAAGTGGAACTTCCCGAAGCGCAAGCGATGCCGAACGGCGAACACGCCGACACGCTGACCGCTATGGCGGAAGGCGACGGCGATGTTCGCCACATGGTTTTACTGCTTACCGAACGGAAGTCGGCGTCGGGGTGCGTGCTCTCGGCGTTTCCGTTTGCGGCGGGCGCGATCGCGCATGCGGTGACGATCGATCAAGTGGCCTCGACGGGATCCGGTGCCGAGGGCCAAGTTCGTGGGCGCACCGAAGACGGCGCGGAGATTTCATTCTTCGATCCGCTTTTTTTTAAGAATGGCTCCGACTATCAAGTGGGCGAGAGCTACCAGTTCGCGCTGTCGGCGTTTGCCTATTCGCTAAAGCCGTTCGGACTGAAAGTGGTGCAGGGCGATGACACGGTCGTTCTGCCCGATGTGCTCAGGCCCGCGCGCAGCGGCGGCAACGACGACTACGAGTTTCGCGCGACGGTGCAGCACGTCTATCCGATGCGGCTCGAGACTGGGACGGTTTATCGCATGCGCGTAACTGTGGCGCGGACCGGGCAGAGCATGGTTGACGTGGCGCTTTATGCGGCCGAACACGTGCTGCCCCAGGGCTACCGGCCGAAGCCTGGGGACGAAATTTCCGGGCGCTTGTGGTTGCAGGGCTATCTGGTCGAGGATTAAGTACGCCCTCACGATTGGAGCCCGAAGGTACGTGGACAGAACAGAAATCCTGCGCGTCGAGAAGTATCTGCGGTCGTTGTTCCGCTTGGACACGATCAAAATCGAAGCGCGGCCGAACAAGACCGACTCCGTCGAGGTGATGGTGGGCGACGAGTTCATCGGCGTCATCTTCAAGGACACCGAAGACGGCGAGACGACCTATCACTTCGAGATGGCGATCCTGGAGATGGATCTGCCGCCCGCTTCGGCCGTTCAGAAGAAGTAGGCTATTTCACCCGGAAGCCGTCGATTTTTGCCATGATCTTGGCGTCGATAACTTGCCACTGGGCGAGATAGGCGCGCTTGTATTTGTAGGTGAGGCCAACGCCATCTTTCAGGCGCGTCACGCGCATGCAGCTTGTGCCGAAGTTTCCGGTGGCCGACGCGTCGCAGCGCATGACGAATTTCGAGCCATCTTCCAGCGTGGCGGTCAGCCACTCTGTGTTCTCGTAGCCGGTGCCGGCTTCGAACTTGTAGGTGGTCAGGCCGTGCGGGCCCGGGATGCCGTCCGGCGTCGAGGAATAGGGTTTGATGCCGCGTTCGAATTTGTCTTGGTAAGTCAGTTTGGCGCGATCGACGGCGAGGACGATTTGCACGACGCGGCCGTTCCAAGCGTTCGAGTTGAATTCCTTCGCATCGGCTTGCGTCCAGCCGGTCAGGCTCGGGAGCAGCGCGTACATCGGCAGATCGTCTGCGTCGCCGTCGAAGCGCGAGCGGCGCACCTTCGTGTAGTTCGCAGGCACGCGAAAGACGGCGTTGTCGATGCGGATGTCGACGGTGGCCGTGTCGGCGGTCGGCCAGGTCGTGTTGCCTTGCAGGTCGTCGACCGTTGGCCCCGTGAACAAAATGTAGAAGCCGCCGGCGATCAGTCCGGCGACCACAAGAAAGATCGCGGGCAGGATCCAGCTCGAATGAGCGTGGACTTCTCCCCCTAAGGCGGCGTCGGCGTCGCGTTGGTCCAATTTCATGCGGGTACTTTATCGGCGCGATTGGTTTCTGGAATCTTCCAGCGTTGCATTCTCTCAACTTCGTCGTGGTCAATCTGCAACAGGTCTGTTTCTGAGCGTGCCGTGCCGGGCGGGGCACCGCAATAGGCGAGTGGCGCTCTTGTTGTCGCAAAGCGGGACAAGGCCTCCAGCGAATCTGCGATTGGCATGGGGACTGCGTAGCGGTGTTGGCACCACTGCGGATTTTCCCAAGATGTTCATCGACGCCAGCCTGACCCTGATCGTTGCTCTTGTGATCGGGTTTGCGATCTCGGGGATCATGTCGAACCTGTTCCAGCTGATGCTGAACGGGGCCTCTTTGCTGCACTTTCCAGTCACGTCCGACTGGCGGCGGCTGGCGGTGGTGGGGATCATGCTGCTGGCCGGGCCGCATATTCTGGTCAGGGCGGCTGACCGGTCGCTGCGGGGCGGAGATTGGCCGTTTACCTACACCGCCAGCTGTTTTGGATTGGGGCTCGTTTGGTCTGGCGTGTTGGGTTACGCGGCGCTGGCCGCATTCGTCCTCTAACATTCACGAATTGGTGACGATAGCGTCATTTTTGTGCTTGAAACAGCTGTTTGAAACTCCTATTTCAGTTCGCACGTGCAGCATGCGTTCGTGAAACAGGGGCTTCAATGTTGAACCGCATCATCAATGGCTTGGTTGTCGCGCTGATGGGTGCGGTCCTCGTTCTTTTCGAACTGGGCAGAGTGCAGCCGGGCGATGCTTTGTTCATCGCCGCGGCCATTGTTGCGGTGTTCACCGGTCAGCAGCTGATCCAGCGCGAGCAGATGGGGTTCGTCCATGCTGCTACCACGATGTTCACCGAGCCCAAGTCTTGGGGTAGCCGCTCCTCGTTCGCGGCGTACTTCGCGTGTCTCGCGCTCGGTGCGCTCGTTAGCGTGCAGGCGGTTCTGTTCGCCTAAAGTACGGTTAGCATCGCGGCTACCAGCGGGTGGCGTACGATGTCTTTGTCCTCCAGTCTGATTACCGCGATGTCTTCGAGCGTGCTTAAGCGGTCGGCGATTTGGCCAAGGCCGCTCAGGCCCGGCAGCAGGTCGGTTTGATCCGGATCGCCCGTCATCACCATCGTCGATTGCCAACCCAGCCGCGTGAGCAGCATCTTCAGCTGGCCATAGGTGCAGTTCTGCGCCTCATCGATGACGATGAAGGCGTTGTTCAGCGTGCGGCCGCGCATATAGGCGATGGGTGCGATTTCGATGACGCCTTCGGCGAGATAGGTCTTCAGACGTTTGTTGCCGAGCCGATCCGAGAGCGCGTCGTAGAGCGGACGCAGATATGGGGCCAGCTTGTCCTCAAGTCCGCCAGGCAGAAACCCTAGGTTCTCTCCTGCTTCTACTGCGGGGCGCGAGAGCATGATGCGCGAGCACTTGCCGTCCTCCAGCGCCTCTACCGCTTTGGCGATCGCGAGGTAGGTTTTACCGGTGCCGGCGGGACCGGCCGCGACGACGAGATTGCGTTTGTCGATCGCCTCCATCAGACGGCGTTGGTTGTCGGAACACGGCTTTACGTGGCGGACATAGGCGCGCTCGCCCGTCCCTTGGTCGCGGTCGAGTGGCGACCAGCTTTCGCGCTTCGGGAACAGCGCGCGGACTTTCCCATGATCGTGGTGGTCTTCACGCAAGCGGCGGCGGGCTGCACGTTTACCCATGAGGCTTAACTCCCCTCAAACGCGGACGCGCACGCAAGGATCGCGTGAGCTGTCCAAACCAAACTAAAATCGGGAAATTTTTCGCGTGATCGGCGGTGTCGGGTGCAAGGCACGCCGGGCTTTTTAGGGCGCGGCGCCTGCGAAGGTCCAAACGTGATCCCTAAGCGGGCACTAGGACTCAAGGTGACTCCATGAAGCGAATCACACGGCTGATATCAGCGTAACGAGTTTCTACGCGTCCTTGGGTGAACGAAAGATGACAGCTTCGCGGGTGTGGCCGGAAAGACTCAAAGCGGCTTACCAGCCCAGGCGCGTGGCGCGGAATAAGGCGGGCGCGATCGCGGTGACGTAGAGCGCGATCATCCCCATTTGGAACGGCTGAGCCCATTGTCCGGCGAAACCTGCCGCCCCCGCAACGTCGCCCGTTACCTTCAACAAGACGAACAGCACCGCCAAGCCCGCTACGGTCGCGATGCCGGCCACCGCCCAATTGCCGTGGCGCTGGTAGTTGATCCAGCGTTCCTCGATCAGCCGGCCGGTCCGCCAGAAGAACAGGAACGCGACGAGCGCCAGCATCGAAGGCGGCAACGCCTCGTCGCGCGGCCAAAGCACCCATGCGACCGGCGCGATGACTGCGATCCCCAGAAGCTGGGCTGCGGGATGCGCTTCGGCGATCGCGCGTTCCTGCGTCAGTCCTTTGAAGATGAAGATGCAGGCTACGCCCAGCGCCGCGCCGCCGAGCACGTCTTCGACATCGTGCACGCCCAGATAGATGCGCGAGAAGCAGACGCCGGCCGCGATGATTGCAGCGGCGATCCAAGCCCAGCTGCGCTTGATTTCCATCGCGAGCCAAAACCATAGCGCGACCGCAATCTGGGCGTGGCCGGAGGGGAACCCGAACGACTCGCCGACGCGGCCATCGAGCGCGAAGGCGATGGGCGGACGCGGGTCCATGAACAGCTCTTTCAAGAACGTGTTCGTGAGACCGACGAAGCCGATCAGGAACGCGACACGCGTGAACATCGCCTTGTCCCAGAGCCAGTAACCGAGCGGCAGCAGGACGAGGAAGAACGGCGTGTAACCTGCGTAGGTGAACGCGTTGAACACAATCGTGGCCGCGTCCGAGCGGAGCGGCAGCACCCAAGAGATATCGTGCAGAAGACTTTCCATCCAAGCCGACGTACAGTAGCGGCTGCTTGCCGCCAAGCGAGTGCGCACTGTTCACCCGGCGCGTGTGTCGCGCGCGGCACAACGGGTCAAGGTAAAGCCCGGCAATCCGTGCAGGTGGCTAGCGCTCAGCTACCATTTGACCCCTTCGAACTCGTTGAACTGCATCTGGCTGCCGTCGGCGGCGGTGAGCAAGCCGGCGTGGACGCCGCCGAAGTCGTAAGTCGCGCCCGAGCCGTGCAGCACGTAGGTCTGACCCGTGTCGAGTTGCAGCAGCCAATCGCCGGCGGCAAGCGGTGGATTGGAGCCCGAGGCGACCGCCTGCATCCAGCCGGCGCTGGTTGACGCCGTGTCGATCTGGATGAAGTCGATGCCGGTGCCGCCGTTCGACGTGTCGCTGCCCGCGTTCAGGCCGAAGCGGATGTTGTCGTTGCCATCGCCGCCCGACATTACGTTCGCACCGGAGCTGCCGTAGAGCGTGTCGGCGAAGGACGATCCGGTGACGTCTCGAAC
>JABFRX010000113.1 GCA_013140995.1 Alphaproteobacteria bacterium
GCCGCTGCCGAAGCCGTGCCACCACGTTTGCGACGGCCACACGGCGGTGTCTGACGGGATCTCTTGGCCCCAAACCGTCGGTGTGTCGCTTTGGGGCAAGCCTGGGCCGGTGTAGTCGCCGACGCACGCGGTAAGCGCGAGCGACAAGCCCCCAACCAGCAAAACGCGCCGCATACGACCCCCAATCCCCGGTCGATGTGTTCGCAAGAGGGCAGGGCACAGCGCAAGCCCAAACACCGTCACGAGTTCGTGTGGCGGTTGTTTGGCGCGCGCGGTGTTCGCTTCAGCCGCTTAAGGCTGCCACTTCGGCTCGCGTTTGCCGATGAAGGCGCCGATGCCTTCTTCGGCGTCGGCTTCGAGCATGTTGCGGGTCATGACTTCGCTGGCAAAGGCGTAGGCGTCGGAAAGGCCCATTTCGAGTTGGCGGTAAAACGCTTCTTTGCCGATCGCGATCGAGACGCGGGATTTGGCGGCGATCTGGTGCGCGAGTTTTAGCGTTTCGGTTGCGAGCTGGGCTTGCGGCACGACGCGGTTGATGAGGCCGATTTCGCGCGCGCGTGTCGCGCCGATCATGTCGCCGGTGAGCAGCATCTCCATCGCTTCCTTGCGCGCGACGTTGCGCGAGAGCGCGACCATCGGCGTCGAGCAGAAGAGACCGATGTTGACGCCTGGTGTTGCAAAGCGCGCGTCTTCGGCGGCCACCGCTAGGTCGCAGCTCGCGACAAGCTGACAGCCGGCCGCGGTCGCGATGCCGTGCACCTGCGCGATCACCGGTTTGGGCAGGCGCACGATCGTTTGCATCAACCGCGCGCACTGCTTCATCAGGCGGTCGTAGTATTGTCGCCCGCGGTCGCCGTCCTGCCAATGCGGGGTCATCTCTTTGAGGTCGTGACCGGCGCAGAACGCGGGGCCGTTCGCGGCGATGATGACGACGCGCACGGTGGGGTCGTGCCCTGCGGCATCGAGGGCCGCTTGGAATGCCGCCATGAGGCCTTCGGAAAGGGCGTTGCGCTGTTGCGGGCGGTTCAGCTTGAGCGTGAGAACGGCGCCGTCGCGGGCGGTGAGGATGTCAGACATGAGCGCAGGATAACGCCAACTGCTCTACCGGGGGAGGGTCCCTGGGGGCGCCGGCCTCCGGCCGGCACTTGTCCGAACCTAAGGGCCGGCCGGAGGCCGGCGCTCCCAGGTGCGGTACTATGTTACCGCCGCCGATTCTTTGAGCTTTTTCGCC
This sequence comes from Alphaproteobacteria bacterium, assembly GCA_013140995.1. Lineage (GTDB taxonomy): Bacteria > Pseudomonadota > Alphaproteobacteria > Micropepsales > Micropepsaceae > SZUA-430. The sequence goes on from JABFRX010000113.1 coordinate 1,232, forward strand.
GCATTTGGGGTGGTTTGCGTTGACTTGCGCGCGTGGTCCCCGTACTCACCGCGCCTTCGTTTGAACGCCAACTCTCAATTCGGACACCTCTATGTCGACCTATTCGATGAAGGCGTCGGAGATCAAGAAGGACTGGGTGCTGATCGACGCCGAAGGGCTCGTTCTCGGCCGCCTTGCCGCTGTGATCGCGACGCGCCTGCGCGGCAAGCACAAACCTGCCTACACGCCTCACATGGATTGCGGCGACAACGTCGTCGTTATCAATGCGGAGAAGGTGGTCCTGACTGGCAACAAGATGACGGACAAGATCTTCCACTATCACACCGGTTATCCGGGCGGGATCAAGGATCGCGTCGTCGGCAAATTGCTCACCGGCAAGCGCCCGCAGCAAGTGGTCGAGAAAGCGGTCGAACGCATGCTGCCCGGTGGCGTGCTCGGCCGCGCTCAGCTCGGCCACCTCTTTGTCTATGCCGGCAAGGAGCACAAGCAGACGGCGCAGCAGCCCAAGCCGCTCGACGTCAAATCCATGAACGTTAAGAACGCGAGGCGCTAACAGATGGCCGAAGAAGTTCGTTCCTTCAGCGACGTCAAGGCGACGCTGATCAAGCGTCCGGCGACGGACGCGAAGCCGCAAGAAGCGCCCACGAAGAAGCGCGACGCGCAAGGCCGCTCCTATGCCACGGGCCGGCGCAAGAACGCGGTCGCGCGCGTGTGGATCAAGCCTGGCTCCGGCAAGGTCACGATCAACACCCGCGAAGAGGCGGTGTACTTCGCGCGCCCCGTGCTGCGCATGATCCTGCGCCAGCCGTTGGTCGTCACGAACCGCGAGACGCAGTTCGACGTGGTCGCCACCGTGAAAGGCGGCGGCTTATCCGGCCAAGCCGGCGCGGTGCGCCACGGCATTTCGCGCGCGCTCGTCAACTACGAGCCGGAGCTGAAGCCGCTGCTCAAGCAGAAAGGCTTCATGACCCGCGACAGCCGCATGGTCGAGCGCAAGAAGTACGGCAAGGCCAAGGCCCGCCGCAGCTTCCAGTTCTCGAAGCGGTAAACTCAGCAGAGTTTTGCGAATTTACGAGGGCGTTCCGGCGACGGAGCGCCCTTTCGTTTTGCCGCGATTTCGCGATGGGTGCCAGTTCGTCTAGGATGTTTCTTCGTTTTGCGGGGGCGCGGGACTATGCTGAGAGGAATTGTTGTTTTTGTTGTCGTGATCGTTTTTCTGTTGGCACTCGGCCCGCAGGCATGGAGCACCGTGAAATCGATTGCGGGCTTATCCGATTGGGACTGGTGGCAAGCCGACCCTATGACCGCGCCCGAGCGCGCTAAGGAGCTTGCCGACAAGGGCTTGCGCGAGCAGCTCATTACCTTCGACGATATGGAGAGCATTGAGTACCGCTACAGCGCACGCCCCGAGACGCAGCGCTACGACATCTATGCCATCGGCGTCGGCCAAATCACTCTGAATGAGCCGGAATCCAACGAAGTGGTCGAGAAGGTCACCGTTACTGGCACGCGCATCACGACGCTGCCTGAAGACATGCCCGACGCGAGCACACTGCCCACAACCC
>JABFRX010000057.1 GCA_013140995.1 Alphaproteobacteria bacterium
GTACGAAATGCCGGCTTATCCGAACAAGGCCGCCGTCAAAGTGCCGATGCTGGCGCCAGGCGCCTCGTACGCCCACGCGCTGGCATTCTTCCCGGCGCTCGTGTTCCCGCCCGGCGCCTATGCGTTCAAGATCAGAGCTGACGACGGCAATATGGTCCCAGAATCGAACGAGGCGAACAATAACAAGACCGTGACGAAGATCGTTCCGTAACGACCTCTACCGCCGCCGCGCGGTGCGAAGTGCACCGATCGCCGCCGCGTTGCGCGTTGCGTACCCAGTCGCACCGCGCACGCGAGCGGGATTCACCTGCCCGCGCATCCACGAAACGGTGAGGCCCAGGCTGGGGCGGAACGAGGCCATGATCGTGTCGAAGTCTTTCGCTTCGGCCTCGAACACCGGTGCGAATACCGAGCACGTGACGCTGTAGGTCGTACCGGGCACCGGGTGTAGATCTTGCAATTGCGTCAACGTGATCGACACGCCGTTCAGTTCTGCCGTCGACGTCGCCTTCATGAAGAACACCTTGCGGCCGTCTTGATCTCGCGCGCCCCACTTCTCGATCGTCGAGGATTTGTAGAGCGATATGCCCGCCATCACGCTCTTCCAGAACGCCTCGTTGTTGACGGCGCCCGCCGCCAGCTCATCGACCTCCGCTTGGGTCCGACCGCCCAATTCGTTCGCCGAGACGCCGACCAGACAGTTGCCGCCCGTCGTCGCATTGCGCGGCGAGGCGATGATGAGTCCGATCATCTTGTCGGGCGATGCCTCTTGAACCCAACCGCCGGGTGCCGTCAAACGAAAGCGCCGCTCGGCATCGCTGAATTCTCCCGCCGCAACCGGTGCGGCCAATGCGAACACGAACAGCGCAGTTGAGATCGATCTGTGCATGGGGCTAGATTCTCCGTTGGGTGGCGCACTATTGCAAGATTGTCCGGGCGGCAACAGCTACCGCTGCGCGAGCAAGCGTGGAAGAAGGGTCACCCAAACGGAAACGGCGGCTTGCCCTCGAACGCCGGCCCGATCAGCTCCGGCGTTTGTCCCGGCGTCCAGGCGCGCAGCGTGAACTTTGCGCGCCGTAGTTCGGGCGCACCCTTGGGGCCGTAGTCGGTCTCGGCGGTCTTGATCGTCACGAGATGCGCCTCCACGCGGCCCGCGTTCACGCTCATGATGCCGTAGCCATTGGCGTTGGTGTCGACATAAGTGAGGCCGGGGTTCGCCTTCGCGTTCCACCACAGGTCGGAGATCCAGCTCGATCCCGTCCACGACCGCGCGAGCGCCGTGTTCACGCCGCCGATCATGGCAAGGTTGAAGTTCTCGACCACCTCGTCGGCGCTTTGGTAAGTGACGATGCTGTGGAACACGGAATTGCCGCGCGACGCACGCTCCGCACCGGTGAACACGCACTCCGACGAAATACCCGCGCATGCGAACTCGACCGCGACCGGCTGCGGTGCTTCCGCGTCCGGATCGTCGACGAGGAACCCCGCCATGTGCATGTGATGATCGCCCGCGCACGCGACGACGTTGCTCACGCCTTGGTCGCGGATGAACTCCATCAACTCCTGCCGCTCGGCCGGATAACCGTTCCACCCGTCGATCCCTAAGAACGAGTCCTTGATCCCCGCAAACCAAATGCTGCCAAGGTCCAGCCGGAAGGGCAGGGCAGGGAATGCGTTCGCCCAAATCTTCCACCGCGCATCGGAGGCTTTCACCACCTCTTTAAACCAAGCCTTCTGCTGTGGCCCGAGCACCGACCCGCGCGGCATCAAGCGGCGCGGATTGACGATCTCCGTCCCCGGAATTGTCGACGGCGGATTGCCCTCATTCGCGGTCCGGCCTTGATCGAGCAACCTCACATGCTCGATCGCGGGCAGCGCTTGCCCCTCGATCTTCGGCGGCCGCGGCGGCGGCGACTTGTAGGAGCGGTTGTCGGTCAAGATGATCTCGACCGTCTTGCCCCAGCGCAGCGTGCGATACGTGGTGAGCGAGGCCAGCGCCGCGCGATTGTCCGCGTTCGGATCGACCCAATCCTGCTGCGGCCCCAGATAAGGCGTGTCCTGGACATCGACGAACTTGAAATCGCGCGCGCGGTTCTCGACTGCGTTCGGCCGGTCGAAACTGCCCGATCCCGGCATGCCGGAGAGCAACGCCGGCATATACTCGAACCACGCCTGGTTCGCCGCCACCTTGCGCTTTTGCGCGGGCTTACCGCCGTTGTCGAAATACGTGTCGTGCGACTGCCACGCGTCGTTCGTGAACTCGTGATCGTCCCAGATGCTCACGAACGGCCAGCGCGCTCGGGCCGCCTGCAAATTCGCGTCGGAGAGATAGAGCCGGTAAAGGAAACGATAATCCTCAAGCGAAACTGCGTTCGTCGCCCCCGGATTTTTGTTCCAGTTCGTGGACGGCCACGGCTTCGACCCGTTCGGAAACGGCGGCACGGCACGGTCGCGGTGGTCCGCGCCCTTAAGCCACTTCGGGTTCTGCATGTTGGCGTCGAAGCGGTCGCCGCGCACCTCATAGATGAAGTCGCCCAGGAAAAGCACGAAGTCGATCTGTTGCTCCGTCGGCGCGGCAATATCGTCTTCCAGCATCCGCGCCCACGCGCCGTAGAACGCCTGCTCGTAATTTTGGCATGATGCGAACGCAAAGCGCGCGGGCCGCTCCGTGTTCGGTGTGGGCGCCGTGCGCGTGCGGCCGAGGCGGGATTGATCGCCGCCCGCGACGAAGCGGTAGAAATAGGTCGTGTCCGGCTCTAACCCCTGCACGACGAGGCGCAGCGTGTGAT
>JABFRX010000197.1 GCA_013140995.1 Alphaproteobacteria bacterium
GCCCCGTGTTCGTGAGCGGCGTGCCGCGGATATCACCCGAGATATAGACGCCGCCCGAGATCGTATAGAGCGCGAACAAAAGGACGATGAACGGCACATAGTCGAGCAGCATGACGTGCATGAACTCAAACGTCGCGACGTCGCTTCCGTACATCAGCGCGAACGGAACGAGGAACGCCAAAGCCCACGCGGCAGTGACTTTGCCGTAGTGATGATGCCAAAGCCCCGGCGCGGCGAGCGGCAAGATCGCGATCGAGAGAAGCAGCCCTACAAACGGGATCGCCCAAAGCGCCGTCAACGCCGCACCGTCGACATGCGCTGCATCGGCGGCAATCGCCGTTCCGCATGACAGGACCGTTGCTGCGATGCCGGCGGCGGCGAGCCTAAGCGCTTTAAGCGTTGGTGGTGTCACCGCAACGTCCCTCTCCCCCGATGGGCGAACTGGTATCGGATGGCCCCGCAACACTTCCAAAGAATTCGCCGAAATACAATCGCGCGTTGTTTTCGGCGGTTGTGCTGCATTGATCGCGTGCGCATCGCTCTCCTAGCCTTGGGGCTCCTTGCGATTCAGCTTGCTCGTGAAGGGGCACGATGACGGACACTGCTGACACCGTTCAGATCGCCGCGCGCGTGGTGGCCGCCTACGTGTCGAACAACCGCATTCTGGCGGAGGATTTGCCCGGCTTTGTTGAGACCGTTCACCGCACGATCATCGGGCTGGGTAACGGGCCCCAGGCTGTGGTCGAGGCGGCAAAGCCCGCCGTATCGATCAGGCGCTCGGTGACCGGCGACCACATCGTGTGCCTTGAAGACGGCTTGAAGTTCAAATCGCTCAAGCGCCATCTTTGGTCTTCCTACGGTCTAACGCCCGAGCAGTACCGCGTGAAATGGGGGCTGCCGCACGATTACCCGATGGTCGCGCCGAACTATGCGGCGCGCCGGTCGGCGTTGGCAAAACAGATCGGACTTGGCCGCAAGCGGGGAAGGCGCCGCTAAGCTGCGCGCGTTTTGGCCTTAGGCTCTTCCACCGCCGTCGACAGCCGCGTCCGATCGTCTTCGTTGAGAGCGGGGGCGTTCGTCAGGATCAAACGGTCGACGATGTCGCGCCGGGCGGTGGCGTCCTCTTTAAGGCGAAGCACATGGATGTCGGTCGCACCCGAGAGCAGCGCGTCGGCGGCGATTTCGTTGAAGGCGAGCCGGTCGGCCATGTTGGCACTCTCGCCGATGTAGAGCGCCTGCCACTCGCCCGCACGCCGCCGGGCGTACATAAAGACGCCCGGTCCCTTCGGTGCGGCTTCGCCCAGCCCCAGGATTTCGAACATGAGAAGCTGCGGCCCCTCAGGACCCAGCATGCTTAACGGCCAGAAATGGTGGGTCTCTGCACGCGAAAGTTGATGTTCAAATTTGTTTCCCCTGAGGGAGACCCGAAACCTGTGGAGAAAGGGCAAAGGCATGGAACTACCGCCGTTTTCCGGCCCGCCAACGCCGGGCCTGATGCAGAACCGCTTGATCCACAACGCGAATCAGCAGTGCGATGGTAGCGGTTCCCCGCGCTTTCGCTAGGCAGTTCGGTCACAAACACAGCATCTAGTGGGCGTGACGAATCAGAGACATAGCATGGTCAATATTTCAAGCAGGTAGAAATTGAAAAACGAAATCACTTCTGCGATGTTTATCCGCAACAAGCGGGGGGTCTCCCCAGCCCGGGGGCGGGGTGGGAGACCGGAGTTGGGGAATTCCGTACATGCGTCATGTGTTTGCGGTTATCGCCGTTATCATCATTTCGTTGGGGCTCGGTGTTACCGCCGGTCACTATAGCGTCGATCTCACACCACCAGGATTAGATCTGCTCCGGCCCAAGGCGGCCGACGTTGTCGCAAGCATCGAGCAGCAAGAAAAAGCGCGAACGATTCAAGCCGCAGCCAGTGGTTGCAAGTACTGCTCGGACATGGCGGAGCTTGCCAAGACGTTCACGCGCCGCGCCGAGATGGCGCGCACGCAGGCGAAGGCTTTGCAAACCGCGCTCAGTCAAGTCTCGGACGAGAAAGAAGTCTTTGCGCGCCGCGAAGAAGAATTGAAAGCAGCCAAGGTGGCGGCATCCCGTGCGGAAGCCGCCGCTTCCGTTTTGACGGACTGGGCCGGTCGCTGCACGTCGGAAGATTTCTGCAAATTGCCGGCCACACGCGTTGCCTCGACGTGCGCCACTGAGGACGACTCGCGTCCGGCCGCAGCGTTGCTGATCGCAATGTCGGTTCGCACCGTCGCGCAGCAGTGCGCGACTTCGACCTGCCCGTCGGTCGACTGCAAGTCGTCGGCCTCGCTACGCGCTGACATGGACCGCATCGAAGGCGAACTCGACGAGATCGGCGGCAAGATGAGCACGGCCCCGGCGCAGCTGCCGGTTGGCGCTTCGACGCTGAATGCCGAGATCACGCGGATCGCCGACGAAACGCATTATGTCGCGAACATGCTTCCGCTGCTGCTCGACATGGGAAAGAGCCGTTCGGCCGGCGATTTGCCGAAGCTTGCCCCCGACCTGGCAGAGCAGCGCGCGGTTTCTGCGGCAGAGCTTTCGATTGTGATGGAGCAAGCCGCCGGCGTCAGCGAGATCAAGAACGATCCGAGGCTAGAGGCAGCGTGGCGGTTGAAGTCGATGGCGTCGCATCTCGCGTCGCTCGGCAAGAATACGGCCGCAGACGCGGTCAATTGGAACCAAGCTGCCGACGCGTTGGGCGCGAGCCTGCTCGAACTCGCGCGGCTTGCGGCCTTCGCCGACCGGCATTCG
>JABFRX010000011.1 GCA_013140995.1 Alphaproteobacteria bacterium
CCCCACGAATTCCGCAGCAAACAACCGCTCCAGCGAAGCTACCAGCGCCACCCGCGGCCTCGCCGAACGCATCGTCGTCCGCGCCAAAATCTAAATCCGCGTGCTGCCCTCGCAGCCCGCGACCAGCCCCGATTTGGCGCTCGTTTCCGTCGAAACCGCACCGATCGCATTCGAAAACGATCGCATCGCGCAGCGTCCCCAAGACGCCGGCACCCGCATAGCTCAACGCGGGATCAAGATTCGCGCCCCTCCAGCGAATCTCGCGTGAAGCCAAAGCGCCGCTGCCGCTAGGCCGCGGCGCTTCTTTTCATGTCCAAAACAAACGCCGGGACGGCGCGCGCTTGAAAGAGCGCAGCGGCGCCCATGGTGCACGCGATGTTGGAGACGCCCATGCGCACGTCCGCCTGGCGAATGATTGCCTATGCCCTGATCGTTCTCTTGGGTGCGTTGACCGCGCTGCCCAATGTGTTGACGCCCGCACAACTTGCGACCGTGCCGGACTGGATGCCGAAGAGCCAGGTGGTGCTCGGCCTCGACCTGCGCGGCGGCGCGCACATTGCGTTAGAACTCGACACGAAGGCACTCGTCGCCGCCCGCTCGCTGGATCTAATGCGTCAGGCGCGCGCTACGCTCGCCGACGCCGACATCCGCCCGGCCTCCATCCGCCTCGACGGCAACACAACGGTCATCACGTTGCGCGCGGCCGATCAGCGGGATGCAGCCTCAGCCGCTATGGCGCGACTTTCGACCGAGGCGGGTGACCTCGACCGACGGACTGTATCGCCGACGGAGCTTCGCCTTTCCTACGCCGACGTCGGCGTCGCAACTCTGACGTCTTTGGCCGTCGAACAATCGCTCGAGATTGTCCGCAAGCGCATCGACGAGCTGGGTCTCGCAGAGGCTAGCGTCCAACGTGTTGGCAAGGATCGCATCATCGTTCAACTTCCGGGCATCACCGGCGATACCGGCATCGATCAAGTCCTTGGCAGCACTGCGAAGCTAACGTTCCACAAAGTCAGCATGGCCGGTCCCGCCGAGGCTCTGCCGCCGGGCTATTCGTGGGCAAAGCTTCGCGGCTCGACCGAGCGCGTGCCCATCGAAACCCGGCCGATGCTGTCGGGCGAACATCTGGCCGATGCGCGTCCGGCCGTGGACGGAACGACGGGCGAACCGGTCGTTACGTTTCGCTTCGACGCCACCGGTTCGCGCATCTTCGCGGCGATCACCAAGGCCAATGTCGGACGCCCGTTCGCGATCATGATGGACGGCGAAGCGTTGACCGCGCCGGTCATTCAATCGCCGATCATCGGTGGTAGCGGCCAAATCTCCGGAAGCTTCTCCACAAAAAGCGCCTCCGACCTCTCCGCGATGCTGCGCGCTGGCGCGCTGCCCGCGCCCCTCAAAGTTGTCGAGCAGCGCACCGTCGGTCCGGACGAAGGCAAAGATGCGATCGAGCGCGGCGTCTTTACCGGCGCAATCGGCTTCGTGCTCGTGGTCGCATTCCTCTGCCTGCTCTACGGCAGCTGGGGCTTGGTCGCAAACCTGGCGTTGGCTCTGAACGTGATCCTGACCTTCGCAGCACTCACCTTACTCGGTGCGACACTGACCTTGCCCGGCATCGCAGGTATTGTGCTCGGCATCGGCCTTGCGGTCGACGCGAACGTCCTCATCAACGAACGCATCCGCGAAGAAACCCGCAAAGGTATGAGCGCGATCGCCGCACTCGACGCGGGCTTCAAGCGAGCGTTCTCGACCATCGTCGACTCGAACCTCACGGCGTTGATTGCTACGGCGCTGCTCTTTATGTTCGGTACCGGCCCGGTTCGGGGCTTTGCCGTCACCATGGGCCTCGGCATCGCGATCTCAATGTTTACCGCGGTGACCGTCGTGCGCGTCGTCATGGGCGAGATCGTGCGGCGCCGCAAAATGAAGACGCTCGTGATCGAGCCGATGTTTCGCCTGAAGCTGGTCCCGGACGGCACGGCGATCCCGTTCATGCGCGCGCGTTTCATGGGCCTCGCGTTCTCGGCGTTCCTGTCGCTCGCGTCGATCGCACTGTTCGTGAGCCCGGGCTTGAACTACGGCGTCGACTTCAAAGGTGGCATACAGCTCGATGTCGCAACCCAAGCGCCGCTAGATGTCGCAGCGGTTCGCGCCAAACTCGGCGCACTCAAACTCGGCGAGATCAAGCTCCAACAAAGCGGCGACGGTTTGCTCATCGTCCGCGTCGAAAGCCAGCCCGACACGGAAGTAGCCGTGCGCCAAATCCGCGCCGAGCTTGTTAAGCTAGACCCCGGCGCCAAGATCCACGGCGACGCCGTTGGTCCGCGCGTCAGCGGCGAGCTTGCAACGACCGGTATCCTCGCCGTCATCTTCGCAAGCCTCGCGATGCTGGCCTACATCTGGGCTCGCTTCGAATGGCCGTTCGCGGTCGGCGCGATCGCAACGCTGGTGCTCGACGTGACGAAGACGGTGGGCTTCTTCGCGCTCACCGGCCTCGAGTTCAACCTAACAGCCATCGCCGCACTGCTCACGCTGATCGGCTATTCGGTGAACGACAAAGTCGTCGTCTACGACCGCATGCGCGAGAACATGCGCCTCATGAAGAGCCTGACCCTGCGCGAAATCATCGACCGAAGCATCAACGAAACGCTGGGCCGCAGCCTCTACACGTCGGTGACCGCCCTCGTCGCGATGCTGCCGATGGCAATCTGGGGCGGCAGCGCCGTCGCCAGCTTCGCGATCCCGATGGTCTTCGGCATCATCGTCGCCGCGAGCTCGTCGGTATTCATCGCAGCCCCGATCCTCTTGTTCTTGGGCGATTGGCGCCAATCTAGAAAATACCGCCCCCACCGCGGGGCGGTCGAAACTTCAAGCGAAGCGCAGATGTTTCGGGTGGGGAGAACTCCGCTAGAAGGTGAGGCGGCATTGCCGTGAACTTCGCAGCGCGCCGCTCGACGAGCATCTGCTTGACGCGGTTCACGACGTCAGTGGTGCAGTACAGCACTTCGTCGTTGGAAAAACGAACGACGAAGTACCCGCGCGACTCGATGAACTTAGTACGCTCGGCGTCGTGAAACTTCTGTTCCGGACTCTCGTGCGTGACGCCATCGACTTCGATCACCAACCGCTCGCGATGGGAAATGAAATCGACAACGTAGATGCCAAAGGGCGATTGGCGCCGAACGATGAATCCGGTCTTTCTGAGCAGTCGCAGCACCCGCCAAAGCGCCAGCTCGGGTCCCGTCATCTTGCGAGGAAGGCGTTTTACAAACTCGTCAACCATTGTGGTGCCTCTCCTCGGACGCTGGCGCCCCCCCCCACCCGAACCTTCTCGCACTTCGTGCTCGAACGTTCGACCGCCCTGCAGTGGGGGCGGTATGGTCACTATTTGGACGCAGTGCGTTCTTGCGCGCGCTTGCTTGCCCGCCGCTTCAACTCCTCCGCATCGATCACGCCATCGCCGTTGCGATCCGCGCGCATCGCTAGGGCGCGGGTCTTGCCGCCGAACTCGTCGGCCGAGATGACGCCGTCCAGGTTCCAATCGGCCGCGCGCAGATTGTCGACCGTGTCGCGGTCGGACGGCGGGCGGCCCGGATCGCGGCCCAGCGCCGCGGCCTTCGCCTTCCAAGCCTCATAGCGCGCGCGGCGATCGGCCTTGCGCTTGTCATTGAAGCGCAGGATCTCCGCCGCATCGAGCCTGCTGTCCGAATTCGTGTCGGCGGCGTTGAACTGCGCGATGATCCCGGTGTCTACTTCGGCGCGCGTGACACGACCGTCTTTGTCGCTGTCGTACTGCACCATCCGCAACGCACTCGACCCACCGGCCGAGGCACTCACACGCGGCGCCTTGCTCCCACCGCCCCAGTTGGCAGCGAACGCCACGGCCAGAGCACCGGCCGCCACCACCATCGTGCCCGCGCCTACAATCGCCCAGGTCTTGATCGTCGTCATGGCTAATATCCTTATCGTTTGTGCCCTCGCGAAAAGCCGCGGGGCTGACGAGGAGATGCTGCCCGAAGGCGGCCGGAGCGGCACGGAATCAACGGTCGCGACCTGTCGCGCCGCCGTTCTTCTGACACAGTTTGCGACAATGTTTCGGCCTGCATGAGCGAAGCAGGCCCACACATTCTGGTCGTCGACGACGCCCGCGAGATTCGCGAGCCGCTGGTCAAGTACCTTCAGAAGAACGCCTACCGCGCGACTGGCGCCGAAAGCGCCGCCGCCGCCCGCAAACACCTGCGCACCCACGCGTTCGACCTCATCGTCCTCGACGTCATGATGCCGGGCGAAGACGGCCTTAGCTTCTGCCGCACGTTGCGCGAGACGAACCCGATCCCCGTGCTGTTCCTCACCGCCCGCAGCGAAGACGTCGACCGCATACTCGGCATCGAACTCGGCGCCGACGACTACATGGTCAAGCCCTTCAACCCGCGCGAACTCATCGCCCGCATCGGCGCGATCTTAAAGCGCGTCAACGCCATGCCGCCGAAGCGCGAACCATCTGCGGGCCGCATCAAGTTCGACCGTTGGACGCTGGACCTCGTGCGCCACGAGCTGAGCGACGAAACCGGCATCGGCGTTCCGCTCTCGAACGGCGAGTACCGCCTACTGTGCGCATTGATCGAGCGTCCAAACTTGACGCTGACGCGTGAACAACTACTCGATCTAACCCAAGGCCGCGACGCCACCGCGTTCGACCGCGCGGTGGACAACGCGATCGTGCGCCTGCGCCGCAAGATCGAGCAGGACCCCAGCGCGCCGAAAATCATCCGCACCGTCTACGGCGGCGGCTACGTCTTCGCCGCCGAACCGGTGGCCGCATGAAGGCATGGCGCATCCCCTTGTGGCTCGAACTCGCGGCAGCAGTGCTGCTCGCACTGATCGTCTCGAACGCCGTCACCTTCGCAATCGCCGAGTACCAACGCGCAGCCGAAATCAGGACCGAGCGCCAAAGCTCCATCGAAAGCCGCCTCACTGCACTCATGAGCCTACTCGCGCGCCTGCCCGAAAGCGAACACGCGGCGCTGTTCAAAGTCGCCTCCGTCCGCCGCGAACGCGTATCGATTGGCGCCGTCCCGCGCGTGTCTGCCATCGCAGAGCGAGACGCGGCGGCGGAAACGAAACTCAAGACCGCATTGGCAACGATCGCCACTGGCGAAGTCCGCGTCGCTAAACGCGGCACGCCGGACATCTTCCCGTTCATGCCAAAGAAGCGCGCCGGCATCGAGCGTTTCAGTGTTGCCGTCGCACTCGGCCCCGGCCGCTGGCTGAACGCCGAGTTCTTCTGGCCCGAAGGCGCGAACTTGCTTCCCGGCCTTCTGCTGTCGGCAGGCGTCGCGTCGCTGGCTCTCATCATCGTCGCTATCTGGCTAGCGTTCCGTTTCTCTAGACCGCTGCAGCGTCTCTCGCTGGCATCCGCCCGCATGGCACAAGGCCGCGCAGTCGAGCCGATCCCCGAAACTGGCCCCGCGGTCCTCAAAAGTGCAGCGCATTCGTTCAACGCCATGTCACGCCGCTTGATGACGATGTTGGACAACCAGCGCACACTATTGGGTTCGATTGCGCACGACCTGCGCACCCCAATCACGTCGTTGAAACTCAAGACCGAATTCATCGACGACCCCTCCATTCGTGTCGGCATGCAGGCAAGCCTCGACGAGCTACAGGCGATGACCGAAGCAGCCCTCGACGCCGCGCGCACTGGCCTCGGCGAGGAACCGCTCCGCAACGTCGACATCGCAGCGCTCGTCGAAAGCGTCTGCGCCGACCTCACCGACATCGGCGGCGACATAGCGTTCATGCCAGCGCAGGCAGCAAACGCGCCGTGCCGGCCGAACGCCCTGAAGCGCGCGGCCCGGAACATCATCGAGAACGCAGTCAAGTACGGCATCCGTGCGAAAGTCTCCGTTACGCGAACGAGCAGCAGCGTCGCGATCCAAGTCGACGACGAAGGCCCTGGCCTGCCGCCAAGCGCAGACCGCCTATTCGAACCGTTTGTCCGGGGCGATACGGCGCGAGGGCAGTGCGGTCTAGGCCTCGGCCTCACGCTCGCCCGCGCCGTCGCCCGCGCCCACAACGGCGACCTCTCACTCGTCAACCGCGCCGGCGGCGGCGTGCGCGCTACGCTGACGATCAGCCCGCTCGCGGAGGCAGCGGAATGAACCCCGACGTCCGCCGCACATAGGCGTCGTATCCGGGCTTCGACCGCGCGAGATGCCCCTCGACCGTCGGCACGCCCGACAGACTCGTGAGCAAATAGGTGATCAACACCGGCCCCGGCAGCGCCCACACACCGAACCCCGCATCCGCGGCGATCAACCAAAGCCCCCACCACACGCACGCATCCCCGAAGTAATTCGGATGCCGCGTATAACGCCAGAGACCACTGTCGAGCACCTTGCCCTCATTCGCCGGATCGGCACGAAACTGAACGAGTTGCCAATCGCCGACCGTCTCGAACAAGATGCCGATCACGCTGAGCGCGACACCGCCCCACGCGAGCATCTCAAGCGAAGGCGCAGTCGCCATCGACCCGAACTGCACCGGCAGGCTCACGATCCACTGCAACGGCGCCTGCAGCGCAAACACCATCACGAGCGACGCCCACGCAAAGCTCCACCCGCGCCGCGCCTGCGCCTTGCCGAGGATGGCGGCATACCGCCGGTCCACCCCGTGACTGCGCCACCGCCACAGCAGATAAAGCCCAAGCCGCAAACCCCAGATCGTGCAAAGCACAACGAGCGCGACCGCATGGAGAGACCCCGGCGCATTCATGAAACTCACCCACGCCGTGACGACGAGTCCCAGCGCCCACCAACTGTCGATGAAGCTCACGTCCTTCAGACGCAGCGCCACCAACCACAGCGCCACGAAGCAAAGCAAAGTGACAAGCGCGTTGACGAAGAGCAGAGCGGCAATCTCCATCGCCTCAGCCAGCCCAAGTCGTTGCTATGCGCGCAACTTCGGCCAACACCGCTTGATGCCGGTCCTCGATCGCCTCGCTCGTCTGCGCCACGTTGAAGTACGCCGCGATCACGATCGGCGCACGATCCTTTGGCCACGCAATCGCGGCATCGTTGTATTTGCCAAGCTTGCCGTCGAGGGCCGTGCCGGTTTTGTCGCCCGCCTTCCAGTCGGTGGGCAATCCAGCGCGCAACCGCTTCAAACCCGTCTTCGTGTCGATGGTCCATTGCGCCAACAACGCGCGCGACTGGGCCGTCAACGCCTCGCTCGTAAAGAGCTTCACCACCGTTGCCGCCATCGCTGCAGGCGTCGTCGTATCGCGCTCGTCCCCTTCGGCGCCGCCCGCATTCATCTCGGGCTCGTACCGGTCGAGCCGCGTGACCTCATCGCCGATGTCGCGGAAAAACTGCGTGAATCCTGCCGGCCCGCCGATCTGCTTCAGCAGCAGGTTGGCGGCCACATTGTCGCTCACCTTCTGCGCCGCTTCCGCGAGATCGCGCACCGTCATCCCCCCCTTGTCGAGATCCTTCTCGGTGACCGGCGCATAGGGCACCATGTCGGCCTTACCGTAAGGCACCATCGTATCGAGCGCGAGCTTGCCTTGATCCGCGCGCTGTAAGATCGCCGCCGCGAGCGGCAACTTGAACGTCGAACACATCGCAAACCGCTCGTCCGCGCGATGCATAAGCGTTCGTCCCGAACCCGCATCGATCGCACAAACCCCAAGCCGCCCGCCGGACGTCCGCTCCAACGCCGCAAGCGCGCGCCTGTTCAAGTCGATCATGGTCCGCGCCGCTGCTGGAGCGGCGGCGAACGCAAGAGACGTTGCGAGAAGTGTACGACGCGATACCGGTTTCATGCGTTCAAACGACCACGTTTCGTTGACCCGTGCCAGTGACCAAAATCACGCACAGTCTGGGAGCGCGGGCGTCCCGCCCGCTCTTTTCGACTTGCCGCACGCGGTGCGCGTGAAGAGTTCCGAAGAACGGGCGCGACGCCCGCGCTCCCAAACTCAAAACGCCCGCCAATGTCCCGCCGCGCGAAGCTTGTCCACGAACACCTGCTCATACGCCTGCTCCGGCGCCTCGCGCACCAGTCCGTCCATCGTTTCCGCGTCCTTGCCGATCAAGATGCGCCAACGCTCCTCGCGCACGCCGTTCAGGATGATGGTCGCGGCGTCCGCGGCGCTCGTCGGCGCGTCCGTCTCGAACTGCCGCGCCATTTCCTGCATCATCTGCTGAATTTGTTCGTCGCTCATGGTGTCGGCTGGAAAGCCCATGCCCTTGATCGAACGCCGGGCGTCGGAAAGTTCCTTCGCCGTCATCTCGCTGATCCCATGCCCGGTCAAAACCTTGCGCGAGTTCTCGACAATCGACGTCCCGATGTGCCCCGGCATCACGACCGAGCACTTCACATGCGGCGCGTTCAGCCGGAAGTCGTTGATCAAGCCCTCGGTAAACCCCTTCACAGCAAACTTCGCCGCCGGATAGGCCGTGTGCGCCCGCGTCGGCCCGAGCGACGCCCAAAAGCCGTTCACGCTCGACGTGTTGACGATGTGTGCCTCGCGCGCCTTCAAGACCATCGGCAGGAATGCGCGGCAAGAATAGTAGACGCCATACCAACAGACGTTGAACGTCTTCTCCCACTCCTCGCGCGGGCTGTTGACGAAGCTGGGACCGCCACCGATGCCGGCGTTGTTGAAGAGCAAGTGAATGTGGTCGGTATCGAGCTCGCGCCCCACCGCATCGCGGAACCGCAAAATCTGCTCCTCGCTCGAAACGTCGGCGACGAACGTTATCACCCGCGTGCCCTGTGGTGCGTTCGATTGGCACAGCCGCTTCGTCTCCGCCATGTTCTCCGCCGACACGTCGCACATCGCGACCGTGCAGCCTTCGGCGACAAGCTGTTTCGCAAGCTCCCGCCCCATCCCCGTTCCGCCGCCCGTGATGACAGCGATCTTGCCCGCGAACTCTTTCATGGAACATGTCTCCCTTGGCGCCGGGCACTTAATAGCGCCGCCGACGTTGCGCGCAAGAGAGTTTGCGGGTTACGTTCGTGAGCGATGCACGGGCGCCAAACAACGGCCCGGCGGGAGGACGAATGGCAGAGGCCGTAGGGGCGGCGCCGGCAGGCGCCGTGAACATCCCCGCAGACGTAAAGCGTCACCGCACCTACGCGCTTATCATCCTCACGCTGATCTACATGTCGAGCCACCTCGACCGCAGCATCGTGGGCATCCTGGCCCAGCCGATCAAAGAAGACCTCGGTCTCAACGACAAGCAGATCGGCATCGTCGGTGGCTTCGCGTTCGCGATGTTCTACGCGACGCTGGGCATACCGCTGGCGCTGCTCGCCGACCGCACGAACCGCCGCAACATCATCGCGGTCGCCGTCGCGGTTTGGAGCGCGATGACGGCGGTGTGTGGACTCGCGAACAACTTCACGCAGCTCGTACTCGCCCGCATCGGCGTCGGCGTGGGGGAGGCGGGCTCCTCGCCGCAGTCGCACTCGATGATCGCCGACATGTACGCTCCGCACGAGCGCTCGCGCGCCATGGCGGTCTATTCGCTCGGCGTGCCGTTCGGCATCATGCTGGGCTTTCTGATCGGCGGCTACGTCAGCACGCATTGGGGCTGGCGGACCGCGTTCTTCGTCGCGGGCGTGCCGGGCGTGATCCTAAGCCTCTTGGTCTGGCTGACGGTGCGCGAACCGCAACGCGGCTTGGCGGACGGCCTCACCGTCGCGCGCACGCCTCCGTCGCTCGCCGAAACGCTTGCATCGCTGCGAACCGCGTTCGTCTTCATGTGGCGCTCGAAGGCCGCGCGTCACGTCGTCATTGGCCTCACGCTGACGGCGTTCGTCGGCTACGGCGCGACGCTCTTGGGCGCCGCCTTCATCGAACGAACGCACGGCATTTCGCGGGCGCAGATCGGGCTGATCTTAGGCCCCATCGCCGGCATCGTCGGCGCGATCGGCACCTACATGGGCGGCTACCTCGCCGACCGCCTGGCCCGGCGCGACCTCAAATGGAACGCCTGGATCATCGGCCTCGCAAAGTTCGCCGCCGCACCCCTCATCTTCGCATTCTACCTGATCGACGAATTCCTAATCGCGCTCATATTCTATTTTCCCGCCGTGTTACTGGGCGCGTTCTATCTCGGCCCCAGCTTCGCCATGATCCAAAGCGTAGCCCCCGTCGCCATCCGCGCCACCGCCGCCGCAATCACTCTCCTGATCCTAAACTTCATCGCGTTGGGCTTCGGCCCCGTCTTCGTCGGTTTCCTAAGCGACGACGTCTTCTCCGCCTATGGCAAAGACTCGCTGCGCTACGCCCTGATGGCAACCTCCGTCATCAACGTCTGGGCGGGCATCCACTTCATGCTGGCCGGCCCCGCGTACAAGCGAGAGATGACGAAGGCCTGAATCCGAAGCGGAGCAGACACTACGAGACGCTCGCGTGATGCCTGGGTGCAACACTTCATCTGGTGTTGCTGTCGGAAACCTTGATCGAACCTGCGGTAACCCCAAAGTCTGCTCTGTCCATGCGGCCCAAGCACTGTCGCTAGGCAGAAACGTTCGCGCGTCTAACCTCTCCAAAGCGGGAATGGGGGAATGAATGACACTCTCCTACCCGGCGGATTGGAACGCGCTCGATGCATTGTTGGTCGTGTTGCTTTGCGCCGTTATCCCGGCTCAAGCGTTGTTTAGCAGTCTCCGCTCAGCTCAGCGTTCCATTGTTTTGAACTTGCGCGAAAGGGCATTGCGCAGCTCGCTTCGGCTCGGCGTACCGCTTGCAATATTGACCTATGATTGGTGTGTGAGTAGCCGTCCGGCTTCGGCGCTTGGGCTCGAGTTTCCCATCTCGCCCGTCGGCCAAGTGGCGCTGGCGGTTGCGGTTCTGGCATCGGCCGGACTAGTGCTTGCGTCGCATTGGCCCACAAGCGCGGCAAAGCGGGCGGAGGCACTGGAGAAGCTGAAGGCTGCCGGTTTACTCGTCGAAACGCGCGCGGATATTTCGGTGTACATTCCACTCGCGATGCTCATCGGCTGCGGGAGTGAATTGTTGTTTCGCGGCTTTCTCTTGTGGGCCTTTGTGCCCGTCGTTGGCACGATCGGAGCCATCGTAGTCGCAGGCTTCGCTTATGGGTTCGGCCACGGTTTCAAAACTTGGAAAGACGGCGTTGGAAGTCTGATTTCAGCGTTTCTGTTCGCAGCCGCATATGCGCTGACCGAAAGCCTTTGGTGGTTGATGCTCTTTCACACGGTGGTCGGTTTGAACGCGGGATGGTTGGCGTATCGGTTGACAAGAGCTTCAAACGCGCGAGCTGGATGACTACATCAAGACCCCACCCGCACCACCGCCTTCTCGCAAGCCGCGCGGAAGTCGTAGAGCCCCTTCACCTCGTCCACGCAGTCGGGCCAGTTCTGCGACGTGCACCAATAGTCGGCGAGCCCGACCCGCGCGCAGAACACCGCGAACCGCGGATCGCGTCGCAGCGCTGCCGCGACGAACCCGAACAGCGTGGAGAGGCGGAACGCGCGGCTCATTGCGCGGCCGCCGTAGTTCTGCCCGCTGATGGCGCGCCCCGTGTCCAACGCGCCGAACATGAACTCGTAGGCGAGGTCGCTGCACCCCGCCTCCGCCGCGAACGCGCAGTATTGCAACAGCAGCGCCGGCTCGCGCGCGGGGTCGAGCAGCATGCGTAGCGCTTGTTCGCGCTGCGGCAACGGCAGCGCGAACACCATATGCGCAAACCGCAACGTCGCCGTGTCCTTCGCAGTCACGCCGGGCGGCAGCGCCGCGCCTTCCGCGCACATCGCCGCCGCCTCCTCGCGCCGGCCGCTTAAGAAGAGCAGCGTCCACCGCCGGATCCACACCCACGGCGCATCCGGAAACCGCCGCGCCGCCTCGTCGATCCGCGACAGCGCCTCGTCCGTTCGCCCCATCGTACGCAAGTGAAACGCATGCGAACTCACGAACAGCGGCGACAACGGGTCCAGCGTCGCCGCCGCCTCCAGATGCCGCATCGCGTCGCGCACGCGCCCGACCGAGATCAGCGCGCCGTCGCACGCCGCCGCCACGAGCGGATCGTTCGGCGCCAACGCGACCGCCTGCTCGCAGAGCTGAAGCTTCTCGCCGTGATCGGTGAACGCGGGCTTTAGCACGGCGAGCGCGATCAGCGCATCCGCGCAATCCGGATCGAGCGCGAGCGCCCGATTAGCGGCAGCCAGCGCCGCGTCGTGCGCAGGGTCGCCCTGGCCGTCTTCATGCGGCGGCAGAACGATCGACCGCGCCATCGCCAGCGCCGCCCACGCTTGCGCGAAATCGGGCGCCCGCGCGATTGCCTGCTGCAGCAACGGCTCGGCCTTGCGCGCGTCGTCTTCGGCCAAGTCCTTCACCAACGGCCGCGCGCGCAGATAAAGATCGTACGCGACGTGATCGACCTTCGCCGCGGGACGCTTGTGGCGCGGCAGTGCCGCTTGCAGCGCTGTCGCGACTTGCGCGGCGATGCTGTCCTGCACGGAAAACGCGTCGGCGACGTCGGCGTCGTATTTCTCCGACCAGATCAGCGTGCCCGTCACGTCCGTCAGCTGCGAGTTAATCCGCATACGCGCCCCGGCGCGCCGCACCGTGCCGTCGAGAATATGGGTCGCATGCAACGCGACCACGGCCTCCGCTTTGCGTGACCCGCGGAACTGAAACGACGACGTGCGGCCGATGACCTTGAGGCCCGGTACGCGAACGATCACGGCCAGAATTTCATCCGACACGCCATCGGAGAAGAACTGCATCGCCTCGTCGCCCGACAGATTGTCGAACGGCAACACGGCGAGCAGCGGCTCGCGCACCTTCGCGGCGCGCGCCCCGCGCGCCGGGATCAACGCAAACGCCTCGATCGTCGCCGCCATCTTGTCGAGATGGAGCAGACCCTTCGGCCGCAAATGTTCGGCGAGTGGCCCGGTAGCCCCGCGTCGCGCATCGATGGAGACGAGCGCCGTCCCCGGCTCGGCAAGCTGCTGCAGCCGCGCCGCGATGTTGACACCGTGGCCGAGCAAATCGCCGGTCGCGGTGACGAACACCGTGTCGGTGTGCACGCCCGCGCGCAGCGGCAATGCCTCATGCTCGCAAAGCTCGCTAGCCGCGGCGAGCGCATCGTCGGCCGCGCAAAACTCCAGCATGAACCCGTCGCCGGCGGTGTTGAACACGCGCCCCGCGCATCGCGCCGCAATCGCCTCGATATGCCGCCGCAGCGCCGAAACCCCGGCCGCCGTCGCCGCCTGATCGTCCTCCGTCATCTCCGAATAGCCCGCAACGTCGATCGAAACGATCGTCGCAAGCTTCTGCGGGAGAAGGTCTTCGTCCTGCATCCGGGTGGCCGCCGGTTGGGGTGCGGGAGGCCAGGGTGAGGTTAGAGCAGCCAATCCCGCGGCGCTAGGTCGAGCCCCCGCCATAACTCACACCCAACCCCGCCCGCACGTCATTTTGGATGCCATACGGCGGGATCGGATAGCGCAGCCCGTTCTTCGCCAGCGCCTTCATCCCCTCGACCGCGATGCGAAGATGCGCCGGCGACAGCGCCATCAGCATCTCCTCGTCCGGCACGCCGCCATAGCGCCGCTCGGCGAAGCAGGGGAGCGATAACGACGGTTCGCCGGTCTTGAGCGCACGTCCCCAAGAGTCCGCGCACGCAGTCTCGCCGACGACACTCCAGTCGAACCGCTTGTAGTTCCGGTACTGCAGTCCGTTGATCAGAATGATCATCTGCCCCGGCGTCGCATAGACGAGGCAGATGTCTGGCGGATCGAGCCGCCCGCTCGCAAGCGGCGCCACCGCCATCGCTGCGTACTTGCCGAATGGCACGCACGAGAGCGCCTCCTGCCGTGCCCGCGCACTCGCCGCGTCCTCATGCCAAACGCCGACATAGGGCTTGCCCGAAAGCCACTCCTCGTCCTGCTCGGCAAGGCCGATCACAGCGCGGCACTGCGAGCCCGCCAAATCCTCCGCCGTCACGCCGACCGTCCACCCAAGCCGCGACGCCATCGACACGATCTGATCCGTCGTATGAACCGCCTTCGGCCGGCGGATCTTCGGGACCGCCGCCATGTCCTCCGCGTGCTCGAACAGCTTCATGCCGATGACGGTGGTCTTGAGGCGCAACAGCGCGTTCACTTCGTCGACGAGTAGCTGGTAGGTGTTCATGAGCGTGCGTTCTCCCTGAGAACTCACGATACGATCATACAAATAATCTGTCATCCCGGACGTTAGCGGAGCCCGCTGCGAGAGCAGCGCGGCGTAGCTTACGAGCCGGGACCCAGGATCGCGCGCACGAACTTCGACGGCGCTGCGGTGCCGTGCGCGTTCTCCTGGGTCCCGGCTCTCGCTTCGCTACGCTCCGCTCGGCCGGGATGACAAGATTTGGGGGAGCTTAGCCCGTGTCAAAACCGGCTCTGCGTCAGCTCCACGTCGGCGCGCGCCCAAGCGTGGCGGAACTGGGCTTCGGTCGCGCCAGCAGCGCGGCCTTTACGCTGGCGCTTCAACGCCTCGCGAAGACCGAACAACGACCACCCGTTCTGCTTCCACTCCCGCAAGTCCTCGCGATAGACCGCCTCGGCCGCCTTCGCTTGGTTTGCTTTGAGCAGCGCCGCGCCCAGATACTGGCGCACCGGAAAATCCCACCACGGTGGCTCCATGTAGGGCAGGGCGGCTTGCGTTCGCGCCGCGATGCGCAGCTTCGCGATAGCGGTGTTCATCCGGCCCTCCGCCAGCGCGATGTCGGCGGCCGCGACGTTCGCCGCGATCTTGACGAGCTGTTCGCCCGGTACGGCGAACCCGGCGAACCGCTTCGCATCGTCTGCGCTGAACGAGGTTTCTATCTTCGGGAACTCCGCCTTGGCTTGGGCGAGGTCGCCCTTGGCGGCGAAGGCCCGCGCGCGGGCGTAGTGCCAGATCGCGGTCGCGAAATGCAGCGCCTTGTCCGGTGCCGGTGTCGCCAGAACGTCATCCCAGCGCCCGAACCGAAGCTGCGTGTAGATCAGCGTCGGCTTGAAGTTCTCGACCGCCGGCACCTCCCGCGCCATCTCGGCCGGCACCTTGTCGACCACCTGCTTCGCGTACTCCAGTGCCGTGGCTGAGCGTCCCTCGGTCGTCGCCGCTGTCCACACGAAGTGCAGATTGTGGATGTAGTACATGCCCGCGTACATGCCGCGGTCGTTCGTGACGTTGAAGTAGGTCTCGTCCGCCTTCGCGGCGGTCTTGTTCAACTCGACAGACTCTTCGTAGCGGCCGACGCGATTGTAGATATGCGTCGGCATATGCACGATGTGGCCCGCACCCGGCATCAACGCGGCGAGTTTGTCCGCGGGTTTCTCCGCACGCTTCGGATCGGCCTTCTCGACTGCGTGAATATAGAGGTGGATCGCACCGGGATGGTTCGGTGCTCTTTTCAGCACCGCCTCAATCGTCGGCACCAACTCTTCGACGCCCGGATTGGGCCTCTTGTTGTCGGCTTGCCAATAATCCCAAGGCGTCGTGTCCATCAGCGACTCCGCGTACAGCACCTGCGCATCGAGATCGTCGGGATACTTGCCGGCCACCTCGCGCATCGCCGCGGCGAAAGCCTTGTCGAGCGCCGCGCGATCGGCCTTCGGATCGGCCGAATAGCGCTTGGCGAGCGCCGCGATGTAGTCGCGCTCCGCCGCACTCGCACTTGGCCCCAGACGTTGCGCATTCGCAATCGCCTCGTTCGCCGGCGCCACGGCATCGGTCATCATCGGCATGTTGATATTCGGCCCATGCGCGAAAGCGATGCCCCACCAGCACATCGCGCACTTCGGATCACGCTTCAGCGCCTCCTGGAACGCCGCAATCGAAGCCGCGTGATTGAAGTTAAAAAGCTGTCGGTAGCCCTGATCGAAATAAGCCTGCGCCTCCGCCGACGATGTCGTGACCTTATGCGAATGCGTGCCCAGCGTATCCAGCAACGGCGTCTTCACCGCCGTGGCCACATATCCCGCGTGCGAACTGTGTCCTTCAGCATGCATGTCGTCCATGTCGTCGACGCAGCCGACGAGAGGTAAAGCAGTCGAGAGCAAAAGGACCTTTGAGAATCTGAGAATTCGCGCCATTGGACGTAGGTCCTTCTTGTTGTGGCGCGGGATTTACGCTGTCCCCGAAGGCGAGACAACTATGCTCCAGGTAGTGCGATCGCCCCTCACGCGCGGTGCGTGCGGCTCTCAAGCTCATACAGTTCCGCAAGTTCCTGGCGGCTGTAGTGCAAATGCGGCCACAGGGCGAGCAGGGCGGTCCGCCCGATTTTGCGCTCAAGTTCGTGCAGTTCGCGAAAGCGCTCGCGGTCCACATGCGTTACCTGCGGCTTCGTCCCGGCCTCCCGCGCCAGCAGGAATTCCTCGGCCCGAAGCACGAGCTCCGCATGAAGCCGCATGTACGCGTAGATATCGGCCGCATGCGTGCCCTCGAATTTGTCCGCAATCTCGGAGACAAACCGCCCCGCCTCGCTATGCGCAAACTCTATGCTCATGGAGGCCAGCAGCCGCTCGTGATCCGCATGATCCCTAATCAGCCAATTGTGAATGCGATGCTCGCTCTTTGCGAACACGCCGAAAAGGATCGCTGGCACCAGCAACAGCATCACACCCGTCGCCAACATAGGCAGCCCAAGCAGGTGATTGAACAGCGAATGAACGCTCACTGCCGCCAAGAATCCGGGCAGATAAAGCGCCGGCTCAAACTTCGTGTGCCGCTCCGTCCACGATTGCGCCAGCACGCCGAAGATCGCCGTCGCCCCGCCATGCATCATCGCGGTGCCGAACCCGCGCACGATCCACGTACCGACGTTAGCGTCCGGAAACGACGCGAGGTAGTAGAGGTTCTCGAGTAGCGCGAACCCGGCACCGAGCGCAAACCCCATGATCGCCGCGTCGATCAGAAAGCCGATCCGCGCCCGCGCGAACAGCACGATCATGACGCCAGCCTTCAGCGCCTCTTCGACCACAGGCGCGCCGTAGCGCGTGTAAGGCCCGATCGCCAACCCGGTCAGGTCCATCGCCTGCGCGTTTAGGAAGTACGCGGCGGCGGCGAGCGCCCCGCCCGCAGCAAGTGCGATCACCGCAGCACGCACACTTACCAATCGGAAACTGTCGAGCCGGTCGAGCAAAAACAAAAACGCCAGCGTCGGCAGCAACGCGATCGGGGCTTCGATCAAGAAGGGGAGGGACAAGGGACGCCGCCGCTAAACAAAAAGCTTACATGATCTTGAGCGAGATCAGCCATTCCTCATCGCGCATCGACCAATCTTCGATCCCCGCCGCATAGCCGAGCGAAAACGTCATGGGCAAGCGATGGGCGAGCGTAAAGTTAAAGTCGATCTGCGCCCCCGCATTGCCGACCGTCCGCTCGGTCGCCAAATCCATGTCCGCGAACAACACGCTCGCAAACACGGCGGGCCGGATCGAGCCGAGATAGATGCTGGGCGTCCCCACATCCTCGAACCGCACCGGTGGCAGGTTCCACTCCAGCACCGATTTGGCAAAGTTGCGCGCCGCCACCTCGTCGATCTCGAATCCCGGCAACGTGTCGAACTCGCGGTACCGTTTCACCTCTTTGTCGTCGACATAGTTGTTCTTGAAGCCGCCGAAGTAAAAGGGCGTCAGCGGATTGTTCTTGTCGCCCCCGGTGATGCCGGCCGACGAATAGAGCCACAACGACGAATGCGCCCAGCCGATCGGGAAGCCAAAGTCGAACCCGGCGCGCCCGCGCGGGAAGAACTGGCTGTCGGCAAACTCCGACCCCCATGCGGCCTCCCACCGGTATCCCTTCTCGTGGTCGACGGCACCAAGCGACTTGTCGGTATCCTTATAGTCCACCTTGAACTCGAACGTACCGATCTCGGACGCCGACGGCTGAACGTTCTGATTGCCCGGCAACGTGTCGAGCCCGATGAAATAACCGATGTCGGCATGAAAATTCATCTCGATCGGCGGATCGTAGATCAATGGCCAGCGATATCCGGCCAGAAACGCATCGCCCTTGCGGCTGCGCTCCGTCGGCCCGAACAGGTCGTAGAAGTCGGCATCGTTGTGCCAATAGCGGATATAGCCGTTGACCGTCCGGTACTCGACGTTCAGGTGAAACCGCTCGGCCTCCTTCAAAGCCTCCGTCGGCGAGTACGAGGCCGTCACGTAGAGCTTCGCGAACTGAAGCGTATCCTCCAGCATCAAATGCCAGCCGAATGTGCCGTAGCCTTTGTACCCTTGCGCGATCGGATAGGTGGCACCGACCTCCATCTCGTCCGACGGCACATACTTACCGCGCCGCACGATCTTGTCGTCGAGCGCGACCTTCGACGGCGAACCGACCGCCCATGTCTTCAAGACCGGATGCTTCGTCACCACCTCGTTGCCGAGGAACTTGACGGCGCTCAAGTCGGTCAGCGGTTTCGCATCGATCGCGACCGGCGAGAACCCTTGCCCCGTGTACTCAAGCACGATCAGCGACCCGTCCTCGCGCACGATCGGGCGGAAGAAACCGGTCTCGGCGTTCGACATCGCCTCGACCTTCTGGCTCCCGATATCGAAGCGGTAGATGTTCGACACGCCCGTGTAATACGAACTGCCGTAGAGCGACCGCCCATCCGGCGAAAACACGAACCCCTCCGGCACCGCCGAACCGAAATTGTAAGTCGCGATCGGTTGCGGCTTCTCACCGTTCAGATCGGTAAGCCTGAACACGCTCAGAGTCTGCGCGCCGTTGATCTTCGCGACCGACATCGCCGCCAACTGCCCGTCCGGCGAAATGTCTAGATCGAACGGTACCTCGCCATAGGGCCACGTGTGAACCTGGGTCCACTTCTCGTAAGGCGCATCCATCCGCACCACCGTGACGAAACCGTTCAGATGCCGAAGCCCCCACAGCGCGCGGTCGGACTTGCTAAACACAAGATCGCCGATCCGCCCGTCCTTGATCAGCTTCTTCGTGCTCCCCGACGCGATGTCGATCTGAACGATATCGCGAAACGCGTTATTGTCGGTCGTGTACCAGGCCGTATTCGTGGCTGGATCGTACGCAAGCGACGTAACGCGGTAATGCATCGGCCCCTTGATATCGATGAGTCGGCGCACGTCGCCGGTCTTGAGCGAAAGCTCGCCGATATGCGCGATCACGCCAGGATAGCGAAACCCGCCGATCAGCGTGTCGCGAGACGCGTTGTAGAAGACGCGCGAAACGGAGCCCAGCGCTTGGCGGCTGAGCCCCTTCACGGGGGTAAGCGGATGTTGCCGCACGGACTGCAGCGCCGCCGCCTGAAACGTGCGCTCCCACGCAATCCAATCCGCCCACGCATCGTCGAGCGCCTTACCGAACACGCGCTCGAACTGGTTCGAGTAGTACCCGTCGCTCTCCGGCCCGCGCTTAAGCCATTCGACCATCTTCTCCGGCGAATAAGTGAGCGCCAAATAACTCATGAACCGCGTGCCGTAGAGATAGGCGTTCACGCCCACCTGAAAATCGACCGACGACCCTTCCGCCTCCAGCCCAAGCGGCGAATAGAAATGCGCGCTGTCCCGCACCATCGCGCGGAACACCATCTCGTCGTAGGCGCCCTGCGCACGGCCAAGCCCCCCGGCCATCCACGTCTCCATGAAGACGGCGCTGCCTTCGAGGAACCAGCGGGGCGCGTTCACCCGCGGCGTAGCCAGATAGTTGTAAAGGATCGACTCCGGATGCTGATTCATCGGCATCGGCTTACCCATGAAGAGATGCCGCCAGAACGCATCGTCATCGTTCCACACGTCCATGGTAGCGACGTGCACGAGTTCGTGGTTCATCAAGATGTAGATGCGCTCGCCGCCCGACATCGTTTCGAAAGCTTGGCTGAGCGGCGCGACGTCGATCAGAAGCGCGTTGTTCGGCGAAGACCGCGCTGCCGCGTTCCCGTTGTCGGTAAAGTCCTTCAGAAGAAGCGTGATCTTCTCCCAAGGCTTCCAGTCGAAGATCCGCTTCTGAAACTCGATCGAGTTCAGCGCCGCCCGCGCGGCATAGGGCGTTAGATACGTCTGCGGCGGATCGAAATAGAGAAGGTCGAGTTCCTCCGTTTCGAGACGGTCGAGCTCGATTTCGTCGGCGCGCGAAACCCCGATGAAAACGCACGCCGCAAGTAAGCACAGCAAAGCCGCGCGCATCTCATCCCCCGAATCACTTCAGGGAAAGCTTGGAATCCCGTGCCCCAAAACGAAAGCCGCCTGGGTGCCCCAGGCGGCTTGCCGTGTTAACGAATCAGCCTTGTGTGGCTATTGCGCGAACGCCTTCTGGAAGCTCTGGTCGCGCAGCGCCGCAGCAAACGACGCGTCCGAGACGAGCGCCGAGAAAGCGGCCTGGTTCGACAGCGCCTGGAAGTTCGCCGAATGCTTGGCCATCGCGTCAAGCGCGCTTTGGTTAGCCGCGAAGTTCGCGAATGCGTCCGCATTCGACGCAATCGCGTTCAGCGCCCGTCCGTTCGCCGCAAAAGCCGCCATCGCGTTGGCATCCGCAGCCAGCGCATCGAACGCCTGGGCATTCGACGCCATCGCCGCCAGCGCATTCGCATTGCGGCCCAAAGCCTCAAAGCCCTTGTGCTTGGCCATCGCCTCGAACGCCTGCACGTTGCTGAGTGCCGCGAACGCATTGGCGTCGGCCGCGAGCCGCTTGAACGCCTCCGCATTGCTGGCGAGCGCGTCGAACGCTTGAGCATCTGCCCGCAAAGCCGCCATCGCATTCGCGTCTTCGGCAAGCTTCTTGAATGCAGCGGCATCCGCCGCCATCGCGTCAACGCCCTTCTTTGCAGCCGCTTCGAACGCATTCAGGTTTTTCGCATAAACGGCGAAAGCAGAAGCATTCGCCGCCATCGCCTCGAAGGCCTTGTGATTGCGCGACAGTGCTTCGAACGCCTGCGCATGGCTTGCGAAAGCGGCAAGCGCTGCGGGATGCCGGCCAAGCGCCTCGAACGCCGACGCGTTCCGGCCCATCGCAGCAACAGCGCTCGCGTCAAACGCTTTGATCCGTGCATTCGCATCGGCCGAGTTGGCATCGAAAGCCCTCTGCCGCGCAGCAGCATCCGCGCCATTCGCGTCAAACGCTTTCACGCGCGCATTCGCATCCGCTGAGTTGGCATCGAACGCCTTCTGCCGTGCAGCAGCGTCCGCGCCATTCGCATCGAACGCCTTCTGCCGCGCGTTGGCGTCGCTCGCAGCGGCGTCGATGCCCTTCACGCGCGCGTTCGCATCGAACAGCTGTGCAAAGGCGTCCGCGTTGGCTGAGATCGCTTTCAACGCTCCGGGATGCCGCGCCAGCGCCTCAAACGCCGACGCGTTCTGCGCCATCGCTTCAAGCGCCTTCGGATGCGCGGCCAGAACCGCAAACCCCGGATCGGAAACGAGCGCGCGGAACGAGGCGTCCTTAGCCATCAGCTCGAACGCATCCGTCTGCATCAACTGCGCGACGCCTTGATCGCCCAACTGCACGTCCGCGCTGTCGACCTGCGGCGCCTGGTAGCGCTCGGCGGGCACGATCGTGCCGGCCGCCTGATCGCCGGACGGCGGGTAGATGCCGCCGAAGTAAAGCACGCCTGCCGTAAGCGCGACGACTGCTGCGCCGGCCGCCAAAAATTTCTTGTTTTCGAGAATGTTCACTGCGTGAGGGCCTCCCTGCCCGGATGCGTGGGCGAAAGGTGGGGTGCGGGTGCCAACACCGTCAATGGTGCACTTGTCACAAGAGTCTGGTTGCTCAGCCTTTGTGCAGCGCGGAATCACCCGGGAATCCCCGTTTGGAGGGTCTTCGTGTCCCCGCGAGCGGGTGTGACGGCCGATTCAGGCCGCCCTTTCCCTCCCGCGCCACATTCGCCATAACGGCGCCGGTCTTCGGGCAATGGTGGCAATGACATGCGGTTTTTGGTGCTTTTTGCGGCGTTCGGCTTGGCTTCGTGTGGATCGGTGAGCGCGAGCGGCGGCGACGACCCCTACCTCTGGCTCGAAGACGTCCATGGCCAGCGTGCGCTCGAATGGGTAAAGGCCGAGAACGCAAAGTCCACCGCACGCCTCGACGGCGACAAACGATTCGCCACCTACCGCAGCGAAGCGCTGGCGATCCTCACCGCGAAGGATCGCCTGTCGTACCCCGATTTCCGCGCTAACGGCGTCGACAGTCTCTGGCAAGACGCGGCCCACCCGCACGGCCTCTGGCGTCACGCCTCGCTCGCATCCTACCGCGCCGGCAAACCGCGCTGGCAAACTGTGCTCGATCTCGACGCCTTGTCGAAAGCCGAAGGCAAGAACTGGTTCTTCAAAGGCGCCGACTGCCTCGCGCCCGAAGACCAGCTCTGCCTCATGAGCCTCTCCGACGGCGGCGGCGACGCGGTGGAACTGCGCGAGTTCGACGCCAAAACCAAGACATTCGTGAAAGGCGGCTTCCAGCTCGACCGCGCCAAGCAGAACACCGAGTGGGTTGACCGCGACACGCTGCTCGTCGCACGCCCCACCTCCAATGCCGACACGACGGATTCGGGCTACCCGTTCGTCATCCACGAACTGAAGCGCGGCCAAGCTTGGGGCCAGGCAAAGGAGGTTTTCCGTGGGGAACGGAAGGACACGTCCGTCGCACCGCGCGTGCTGCGCGACGCAGACGGCAAGCTCGCCGCGATTGTCGCCGAGCGCCGCGTCGGCTTCTTCGAGGCGGAGTTCCACCTTCTCGATGGCGGCCGCAAGCTGAAGCTCAATCTGCCACTGCGCACGAACTTTCGTGGTTTTGTTGATGAGCAGTTGATCTTCTCGCTTCAGGAGAAGTTCATGACCTTCGAGTCTGGCGCTCTGGTATCGCTCGATCTCGAGACGACGAGGACGGCTCTGGACCTGGGTGCAAAGAGCGCAGAGACCGCGGATGATGTGTTCGTTCAGCCGCAGCTGATCATGCAGCCAAGTGCGAGCCAAACGATCGACGGCGTGCAAGCGACCCGCAACCACGTCGTCGTCCAACTGCTCGACAACGTCAAAGGTGCTGTCGAAGTCTACGCGCGCGACAAGAGCGATTGGCGCGGCAAGCGTCTAAACCTGCCCAAGGACTCGCAGCTCATCGTCCGCGCAGCACAGAAATCGGGATCGCTGCTGTTCGTGACGTCGGAAAGTTTCCTCGAGCCGACCAAACTCTGGTGGGCCGACGCCGCGACGCAAAACGTGGGCGCCATGCGCGCGCTTCCCGCCCGCTTCAAGGCCTCCGCCCACACGGTTGAACAGAACTGGGCAACATCGCGCGACGGCACGAAAATTCCATACTTTCTTGTTCGTCCGAAGAAGATGAAAGTCGATGGCACGACGCCGACAATCCTCTTCGGCTACGGCGGGTTCCAACTCTCGAAGCCGCCCGCGTACATCCCCGAGATGGGTAAGCTCTGGCTCGAACGCGGCGGCGCGTTCGTCATCGCAAACATCCGCGGCGGCGGCGAGTTCGGTCCCGCCTGGCACCAATCGGCGCTGCGCGAAAATCGCCAACGCGCGTTCGACGACTTCGCCGCCGTCGGCGAGGACCTGATCAAGCGCAAGGTGACAAGCCCGCGCCGCCTCGGCATCTACGGCCGCTCGAATGGCGGCGTGCTGACGACGGTCTCGATGACGCAACGCCCGGACCTCTTCAACGCGGTCGTCGTCGAAAGCCCGCTCGTCGATATGCTGCGCTACCACAAGCTCTCTGCTGGCGCCTCATGGGTCAGCGAATACGGCAACGCGGACGTACCCGGCGACCGCCCCTTCATTGAGGCTTATTCGGCTTACCAGAAACTCAAACCCGGCGCGAAGTACCCGGAACCCTACATCACGACAAACACAGAAGACGACCGCGTCCACCCCGGCCACGCCCGCAAGTTCTCGGCGCGCCTCGCCGAACTAGGCGTGCCTTACATCTACTACGAAAACACCTTCGGCGGTCACTCCAACGACGCCGACCCAGCCATGAACGCCGACCGCTGGGCCAAACACTACATCTACCTGACGCAGAAGCTGATGGACTGACACCTCACCACGTCGGATCGATCGGCGTTACCGGCGCCTCGCGGAACTCGATCAGCTCGCCGGCCGCGAGGCACAAATCCTCGCGGAAGCGGCGCGAAACGATTTGCACGCCCATCGGTAGCCCCTCATGCGTGCCCATCGGCACTGCCAACCCCGGAAAGCCCAGCACCGGCAGCGAAATCTGATACTTCATCGCGGCGAGCAAGCGCTTGACCGCGGGCACACCCTGCTTGTCGAGGTCGGCGGGCAGCGCAAGCTCCGCGCTCGACGGCAAGATGATCAACGGGTACTTGTCGAGAAACATCTGCCACTTGATGAGCAGCGCCTCGCGCTCGCGAAGACCCGCTTGATATTTCGCAGCATCGACCGTGCCCTTGATCTCGGCGAGCGCCTCGACGAAGCGCCCCATATCCTCGTCGCCCGTCGCCGGAATGAACGGGCGCAGCAGAGACCCGATCTCGGAGAAGGCGAGGTCCGACCAGAGGTCCGCGACCCGGTCGATCTCGGGCGGTGACACCTCGTCGATTTCGTACCCCGCCTCGCGCAAATGCGAAGCCGCTCGCCGCATCGTGGCCCTGATGGGAGCGGGCAGGGCGTCGTCTATCGCG
This sequence comes from Alphaproteobacteria bacterium, assembly GCA_013140995.1. Taxonomy (GTDB): domain Bacteria; phylum Pseudomonadota; class Alphaproteobacteria; order Micropepsales; family Micropepsaceae; genus SZUA-430. Next base: position 24,624 of record JABFRX010000011.1, read on the forward strand.
ACCGCAACGTCGAGCGGCGCACGCAATGGCCCCATCTCCAACGGCGCAGGAACCCACGTCGGATCGCGCGGATCGCCCTCCGCCATCAGGCGCAACGCACACCGCAAATCGCGCACTGACCGCGCCATCGGCCCGTTCACCGACATCATCTGCGCGGCGAACGCGCGGGGCACAGTCGACGTCGCGTTGAAAGCCGGAACGCGCCCGACGCTCGGCCGCAACCCCGCGACGCCGTTGCAATAGGACGGCCAGCGGATCGAGCCGCCGATATCGTTCCCCTGCGCCAAGGCTCCGATGCCCGCAGCCAAGCTCGCCCCCGCACCGCCCGACGACCCGCCGCACGTCACGTCCTTGCGCCACGGGTTGAGCGTCAGCCCATGCAAGGCGTTGTCCGTCATTGCACGCATCCCAAACGCCGGCGAATTCGTGCGCCCGATGACAATCGCGCCAGCGCGCCGCAAACTGCCGATCGGCGGCGCATCCTCCTTCGCGATCAGGTCCTTAAACAGCTTCACACCGTTGTCGGTGGGTTGGCCCTTCTGATCGGTGTTGATTTTCGTCGTGATCGGCACGCCATGCAGCGGCCCGCAAACGTCGCCCCGCGCAAACGCCTGATCTGCACGGTCGGCCTCCGCGCGCGCCTCATCATGCAGCGCGCGCACGACCGCGTTGATCCTCGGATTGACGGCATCGAGCCGCGCGAGATGCGCGTCCACGGCCTCCTTCGCAGAAATCTGCTTCTTGCGGATCAGCTTCGCAGTTTCGGTGGCGTCCAGCGCCCAGAGCGGTTTTGCCATCGCGCTCACGCCTTCTGCGTTTGCCCGCGCACCCGCACGGCCTCGCGCCGCGCTTCGATATCGGCGGCGCTCACCTCTTTATTCGCCGCCGACGAAAGCCGGCGCTCCGTCGACATCGCCTCGCCGAAGGGCTGCGCATAGCCGTCGTCGATGATCTTCTTGTAAGCGGCGAGACAGCGTGGCTCCAGCGACAGCATATCCTGCGCGAGCTTCAAGCTCTGCGGGATCAACTCGGCGGGCGCCACGACCCGATTGACCATCCCCCAATCGGCCCCTTGCTGTGCGCTCAAGAAATTGCCAGTCAGCGACAGCTCTTTCGCGCGATAGATCCCAATCGTGCGCGACAGCCGCTGTGACAAACCCCAACCCGGCATGATGCCCACGCGCCCGTGCGTATCGGCAAACCGTGCATCGCTGGAACAGATCAGCACATCGCACGCGAGCGCCACTTCGAACCCACCGGTAATCGCAACCCCGTTGATCGCCCCGACTATCGGCCCCGAGAAACGCCCCATCGACGTCACCGGATCGCGCGTGTCGACCGAGCCCTGCACGCTGCTCGACCCGCTGCCCAATTCCTTGAGATCGAGTCCCGCACAAAACGCCTTACCCGCGCCGGTCAGCACAACGACCCGCGTCCCCGGATCGGCCTCCAGTTTGTCGAACGTTTCCGCAATCGCCCCGCGCAACTCGCGCGACAGCGCATTCATCGCGCCCGGCCGGTTCAGCGTAACCAGCGCGGCCTCACCGTGCTTCTCGACCAAGATGACGGGTTCGGACATAGCAATCCTCGTTGCAATGACGGAAGATGGAAGCCCCAAGTGGAAACGATTGCCCTCATTTGAGCAAGAGCTATGGCCAAGCCGACGCCCAAGAAAAGGCCAGCGACCGCGCCGAGCGATCTGATACCGGACTTCAAGCGCGTGAAGGCGGGCGCGAAGGCGACGAAACTACCCGGCATCGAAGAGGCGACGTCCTACGGCACGCCGAGTATGAAGGTGAAAGGCAAGTTCCTGTTGCGCATGCGAGAGCCGGATATCCTTGTCCTGATGTGCTCGCTCGAGGAAAAAGAGTTTCTCATGCAGAACCGGCCGAAGATCTACTTCGAAAGCGATCATTACAAAGGCTGGCCTGCCATCCTGATCCGCCTCTCGAAGATCAAAGACGACGAACTCACCCACCGCATCGCGGTCGCTTGGGCGCTGCAAGCGCCGAAGAAGCTGTTGGCGGAGGTGGCGGGTTCGAAGAAGAAATGACGAAACCGCTCTACGACACTATCGGTAGCGGCTACGCAAATCTGCGCCGGGCGGACCCGCGCATCGCTGCAGCGATTGCAGATGCGCTGGGTGACGCGCAAACGGTGATCAACATCGGCGCCGGCGCGGGCTCGTACGAACCGCCGGACCGCACCATTCTGGCGATCGAGCCTTCCATGCGCATGATTGTGCAACGTCCACAGGGCGCCGCACCATGCGTAAGCGCCGTCGCACAACAACTGCCCGTGAAGACCGCCGCAGTCGACGCCGCGATGGCGTCGCTGACCATCCACCATTGGCCGGATTGGCGTGCGGGACTTGCCGAGATGCGCCGCATCGCGCACCGCCGCGTCGTGCTCTTCTCATTCGACGCCGGGGCGGATTTGTTTTGGCTCACGCGCGATTACGCGCCTGCCATCGCGGCGCTGGACCGCAAGTGGATGCCGAGGATCGACGAAATGGCGGCAGCCCTGGGGCCTTGCAGGGTGACGCCAGTGCCCGTTCCGCACGATTGCACCGATGGCTTCTTGGGTGCGTACTGGCGAAGGCCCGAAGCCTATCTCGATGCGAACCTGCGCAGTTCCATGTCGTCGTTCTCGCTGGTCGACGCGGCGGCGGGATTGGAAGCGCTCGGGCGAGACCTGACCTCCGGTGCGTGGGCAAAAGCGAATGCCGGCTTGCTCAAGCGCGACGCACTCGACATCGGCTACCGTTTGCTAACCTGGGACTTCACCTAGGGCTACTTAAACTCTCGCCGCAAAGCGGCACCCGCCCGCAGCAACGCTGTATCCGACGTGCATGTCACCAGGTCGAAACCCTTCGCCAGCATCTGCTTCGCGTAAGCCGCCGACGTGCAATAGATGCCTGCCGTGAGCCCGGCTTTGTGCGCTGTCGCAAGAATCTTGTCGATTGCAGCAACCACAACCGGGTCGGTCTGATCCATCCGCCCCTCGCGCCCCATCGAGAGCCCCAAATCCGACGGCCCGATATAGAGCTGGTCGAGCCCTTTCACGCTGGCGATCGCCTCGACATTCGCAAGCCCCGCCGCCGTCTCCACCTGCGCGATCGCGAGCAGCGTCTCGTTCGACTTCAGTTGATAGTCGTCGCCGTAGAGCCGCGCGCGATTGGGTCCGAGGCTGCGATAGCCGAGCGGCGCATAGCGCAACGCACCGACGAATTTCTCGCACTCATCTTTCGAATTCACGGTTGGGCAGATTACACCCATCGCCCCAGCATCCGCCGCGCGCATCACCTCTGCCGGATCGTTCCACCCGACGCGCACCAGCGGCACGGTCTCCGTCGTCGCAATCGCTGTCAGCATCGCGACCATGTCGGCATAACCGACAAGCCCATGCTGTGTATCGACGGTGATCGAATCCCACCCTTGATGCGCCAGCGTCTCCGTGGCGAACGCAGCAGGCAACTGGGCCCACGCATTCGTCGCCCCTTTTCCGCTCGCCCAAATCGAACGGAGTCCATTCTCGCGCATGTGCCGCCTCGTGAAATCGTGGCGGCAAACTAAAGCGGGGCCCGAAGGCCCCGCAATAACAATCGATGTAAGCGCCGCTTAGCGCGTGCGGTGCTGCAAGAAGCGAGGCAGGGCGTTGCCGCCGCCGTCGCGCACGACGGCCGCAGTGTGCGCCTGCGCGGCCTTGTGGCTCTGACCCTTGCGATGCGGCTTCGGCCCTTTGTGCGGACGCGCACCGGCTTCAGCGTGTTTCGGACGCTCGCCATGCGGCTTTGCGTTGTGCGCGCCGTCGCGGCGATCCGCATGCTGCGGACGGCCGGCTTCAGCGTGTTTCGGACGCTCGCCGTGCGGCTTTGCGTTGTGCGCGCCCTCGCGGCGATCCGCATGCTGCGGACGGCCGGCTTCAGCGTGTTTCGGACGCTCGCCGTGCGGCTTTGCGTTGTGCGCGCCGTCGCGGCGATCCGCATGCTGCGGATGACGCGGCTTGCCCGGTGCCTGTGCACGCTGCTCGCCGTGAGGCTGACGCTCGCCATGCGGCTTGCGCGAGCCGTGCGGCTTACGATCGCCGTGCGGTTTGCGTTCGCCATGCGGCTTACGCTCGCCATACGGCCGGCCCTGCCGCGGACGCTCTTCGCTAACGTGCTCGCGCGCAGCCGTGTCAACGGCCTGCACTTCGCCCGGACGCGCCCGCCATTCGCTGGCGGGAATCGTTTGCCGGGTCAGCTTTTCGATGTCGCGCAATAGCGACTTCTCTTCGCGGTCGCAGAATGCGATCGCAATGCCGTCCGCACCCGCACGTGCCGTGCGGCCGATGCGGTGCACATAAGACTCCGCCACATGCGGCAGGTCGTAGTTGATGACGTGCGTGATGCCGTCGACGTCAATACCGCGTGCCGCGATATCGGTCGCGATCAAGACTCGCGCACGACCCGCTTTAAACGCGTTCATCGTAGCGACGCGTTGGCTTTGGCTCTTGTTGCCGTGGATAGCAGACGACACGATGCCGGCCGCAGACAGCGCACGGACGACCTTGTCCGCGCCGTGTTTCGTGCGTGTAAAGACAAGCGCGCGTTGCATGTCGTTGTCGTTGCGTAGCAGTTCGATCAGCAGTGCACGCTTGGACGCGTTTTCGACGTGGATCACACGCTGCGCAATCCGCTCGACCGTGGTCGCTTGCGGCGTCACCGACACGCTCACCGGGTTCTTCAACATGTCGCCGGCCAACGAACCGATCTCCTCCGGCATGGTGGCCGAGAAGAACAGGTTCTGCCGTTCCTTCGGCAGATAGGTAATCAACCGGCGGATGTCGCGGATGAAGCCCATATCGAGCATGCGGTCCGCTTCGTCGAGCACGAAGATCTCGGTCTTGCTCAAATCGACGGCACGCTGGCTGACGAGATCGAGCAGACGCCCGGGCGTCGCGATCAGAACGTCGATGCCCCTGGCCATCGTCTGCTTTTGCGGACCTTCGCCCACGCCGCCGAAGATCGTCGTCACGGTTTCGTTCATGTAACGGCCATAGGCGCGAAAACTGTCGGCGATCTGCGCCGCAAGCTCGCGCGTCGGCGACAAGATCAGCGCGCGCGCTGTCTTCGGCGCAGCTTGGCGCTTGTTCGCGTCCAAGCGCTGCAGGATCGGTAGCGCAAAGCTCGCCGTCTTGCCGGTGCCGGTCTGTGCGATGCCGAGCAAGTCTTTGCCGGCGAGCACATGCGGAATGGCTTGCGTCTGGATGGGGGTAGGGGTCGTGTAGCCTTCGCTCGCCAGCGCTTTCAGAAGACGCGGCTCGAGACCCAAATTAGAAAAATCGTTCACTCAAGTTCACTTTCAAATTATGCGAGTCGGCGCGGCTCGGACGCAACGATGGCGCCGGCGCGAAAAATCGCGGGTTGAGGAAGCCCCGCGTGTTACCTGGGCAGTCCGGGAAGAATTCGCGCTCAAAAGGTATCGAAGAGAGACCGCTTTCAGATCTCGAGCCGTTCACGCGGCTTGAGCGCATCGCGAGGCACTCTTAGCCTTCGCAAGTGCGATATGCCGGTGCGTGCCACGCAATGTCAAACTAAATCCCACGACATGAATGTGGGCTTAACGCCCACAATTCCAAGCCGCAGCGGTTGCCAATGACGCCTGGCGCGTGTACACCAATTTGTCGCACTCGCGTGCACGGAGAAATATCGTGCTTGAGGCATTAAGACTCCTAACGGCGCAGCTTTCGTCCGCCCGGTCCGCAACAGACATCGGCACCGCGCTTTACTCCACCGCCAGCCGCTTCGGTTTCACAACCGGTCTAGGCTTCGACGCCACCAAAATATTCGACGAAATGGGTGAGTCGATCATCTTCGCGCCGACACGTGAAACGATCGAACGCTTCTACGCCGAACAACCACTCAGCGAACATCCGCTCGTCATCCATGCCGCAGGTACGGACAAGCCGTTCCTGATGTCTGACGTTCGCAAGATCAAGGACTTCAGTGAAGACCGCTGGTGGGCCTTCTTTCCGTCGTACTTTCGCGGCTTCGAAGGCATCGTCGTGCCGGTTCACCACGGCGGCAGGCTTGCGTGGTACACCGCGTTCGCCGGCGCGCACCCCGATCTATCGCCCCGCGTTGTCGCGCTGATGAGTTGCGCCTCGCACGCGGGCTACGACCGCTTCCGCCAGTTGATGGACCCCAAAAAAGGCGACGGCCCGCTGACTGAACGCGAAGGCGAATGCCTGCAACTCGTGGCGAAGGGTAAGACCGACTCCGAAATCGGCACGATCCTAAAGATCAGCCCACGTACGGTCCGCTTTCACGTCGGCAACGCCAAGATGAAACTCGGCGTCACCACGCGGATACAAGCGATCGCGAAGCAGTTGGGCGCCGCCTAGAACTTAGTGCGAATACCTGCGTAAGCACCGATCCCCGGCGAGCGGTAGCTGAAGACTTCCTCGTAGCGTTCGTCCGTCAAATTCTCGACTCGCCCAAACAACTGCACGTTCTCGCTCAGGTCGTAGCTCATGTTGACGTTCACGAGCGTGAACGCATCGAGCTTCACGATAGGCGGCGTCACCAGTGTGAACGCGTTGTCGAGCTGCGCGCCGTTGTGGCGGACGGTCACGGTGATCGAGCCTTTGTCGCCAATCCGCCGCGTGACATCGAGCGAAGCGATGTGTGGTGCACGCCGGACCTCTTCCTGTCCGTTCTCGACCGCGTCGAGATAGGTGTACTGCGCACCGATCGTCCAGTCCTCGTCGAGCGCCGCCTGCAGCGTGAGTTCCACGCCCTGCCGCTTGCTCGTCGTCATGCGGTTACCAGCGGTGAACGGAAAGACGCTGAAGTCCGTGAAGATTTCGTGCTTGAGCCGCGCGGCGAAGTAGGTGGCGGTCACGCGCACCGCGCCGCCGGCGAACGTCTGATCGACACCGGCGTCCCACCCCTTGGATTTTTCCGGCTTCAGGTTCGGGTTGCCGACGAAACTCGTTGGATCGAACCCGAAGAGTTCCGTGTACGTCGGGTTCTTGACGCCGGTTCCGGCCGTTGCGCGCAAACGCGTCGCCTCGGTCAGCCGGTAGC
>JABFRX010000042.1 GCA_013140995.1 Alphaproteobacteria bacterium
CATGCCGATGACGCGCCCCGACATGTCGAACGTCGGACCGCCGGAGTTGCCGCGGTTGATCGCGGCGTCGATCTGCAGATAGTCGGTGTACGTCGTCCCGCCGACGTCGTCGCGTCCGCGCGCCGAAACGATACCAGCTGTCACGGTGCCGCCAAGGCCGAACGGATTGCCGACCGCTAGCACCCAATCGCCGACGCGCACCCGGCCGTCGTCGGCGAAAGTGACCGACGGGAAGCGGCTGCCTTCGATCTTGATCAGAGCGACGTCTGTCAGCTCGTCACGGCCGATCAATTTGGCTTTGTGTTTCTTGCCGTCGGCAAATGTGACTTCGATTTCGGTCGAGTTCGCGACAACGTGCGCGTTCGTGACGATGTAGCCCGTCGAGTCGATGACAAACCCAGAACCTTGCACCTCACCGCGCGGCCGGCTGCGCTGGTTCGGCCCGCCAGGTGCGCCTTTGCGATACTTCTCAAAGAAATCGCGCAGCGACGGCGGCAAGTTCTCAAGGTCTTCATCCGACACGTCAGGCTCACCGCCGCCGCTCGTGACCTTTGCCTTCAAGCTGACCACGGCCGGTGCGACGCGCTCTACGATGTCAGCCAAGCTCGGCATGTAGCCGCTTGCACCCAGCATCATCGGTGCCGGTGCGGCCGCCGGAAGCGACGCAACCGCCGCTGCGGGATTCGCAACTGCGGGTGGCCCGCCTCCACCCCACACGAACCCGGCCACCACGCCGGCCGTCATGGCGAGCGCAAGCGCTGCGGCGCTCACCACCAAAACGCGGGTGCGAGGCTTGGTTGCTGGGACGGCTTCAGACGAAGCATCGGCGGACATCGATTTCTCCTTGGGGAAACGCGCACTGGCCCCGATCCGGGGCTCCACTAGAACGAGTATATAGGAGGCCGAAGATGGCTTAAATCTGTCGGACGAATTAACTTGCTGTCATGCGCAAGGGGCGCAGAATCCAGCCGAATTAGGGGCCCTTCGGCGGTTGAGAATTCTTCCATAAGCCGCGGTCCTTAAGGCTGCGTGCAACCTCCGGCGGCATATAGTTCTCATCGTGCTTCGCCAAAACCTTCGAAGCAGCGAACACGCCATCCGGCCGGAACGCCCCGGTGACGACCACGCCTTGCCCCTCGCGAAACAAATCCGGCAGGTCGTTCGAATACGTCACCGCAACTTCTTCCGCGTTATCGGTCACCTTGAAGCGCACCTCGATCCCGCCCGGACGCTCAATGCTGCCCGTCAAAACCAAGCCGCCGAGGTTGATCACCTTGCCCGCCTCGACGTTGCGCGCCTTCGCCTCGCTCGGCGAATAGAAATAGAGAACGGAATCGCCGAGCGCGAACACGACCAATACGGTCGCAAGCGCAGCCGCGCCCAAAGACGCGATGAGAAACGCAAAGCGGCGCTGACGGCGGGTCATGACGACAGGCATATAGTCAGCCGCGCAATCCGAGCAAGCCCTTTAGCCTTGAACCAAGCGTGCGGCAAAAAACCCGTCCGCTCCGTCGCGGGCGGGCGTCAAGTCGAGCGTTGCATCGACGCGCCATCCCGGATGCCGTGCGAGGAATCCATCCACGCGCTCATAACGCTCGCATGGCAAGATGGAACAAACCGCAAAGACCACCCGGCCACCCGGCCCCAGGAGTTCGGCCGCCCGGTCCAACAGGCGCGCCTGCGCTTGCAGGTATGTCTCAAGCCGCGCGGCGTCCAACGTCCACTTGGCCTCCGGATTGCGCCGCCACGTGCCGCTGCCGCTGCACGGCGCATCGACGAACACGAGGTCCGCGCCCGACACGACACCGCCATAAGGATTGCCCGCTTGTTCGACGATCGTGGCGCCGGATCGCTCAATCCGCGGTTCACTGTGCCTGAGGCGTCCCACGTCGATATCGCAAGCAATCACACGTCCACTGTTCGCCATCTCGGCCGTCAGCGCCAACGCCTTACCGCCAGCACCGGCAGCAAGGTCGATGACCGTCTCACCGGGCCGCGCACCGGCGAGTGCGACCGCGCGTTGCGAGGCCTCATCCTGAATCTCGAAACGGCCTTCACCGTACGCAGCAAGCGCCGTGACCTTCGCATCCACCCCCGCCGCAACGCGCAAGCCGTGACGCGTGTTCGCAAGCTCCACCACTTCGACACCAGCATCGCCAAGCTCGCGCAAAACCTCCGCCCGCGAAGTCTTCAACGCATTGACGCGCAGATCGAGTGGCGCACGCTCGTTCAAGGCACGCATCTCGCGCTCAAGCGCATCACCGAACGCCAGCGTCAACTGCGCATGCAGCCATTCCGGATAGTTCAACCGGACCCACGGATCGGACGAAACGCGCGCCGCCGCCAATTGCGCACGCTCCTGGTCGCTCATAGCACCCAACGCATGTGAGCCATCAGTGGCGAGCGCAGCGATCGCTTCCACATCCAAACCATCGACGACTGACAGCGAACCGATAACGAGCGCCCGCGCGTCGTCACTCTGCATCCGGAACGCGCACTGATTCCGCTGCCGCAAAACGGCAAAGACACGCGCGGCAATCGCCGCGCGATCCTTCGAACCCGCGAACCGATGCGCCTTGCCCCAGCCCACCAGCGTGCGATCCGCAGCCGCCTTGCGCGCGAAGATCTCTGTCAAAACCTCCGCCGCAGCGGCAAGGCGCGCTCCAGGTGTCAGGCGGCTAACCCGACATCGGATAGTTCGGCGACTCGCGCGTCACCGAGATCGAGTGCGGATGGCTTTCGCGCAAGCCCGCTGCCGAAATGCGGACGAACTTCGCGTTTGCTTGGAAGTCCGCGACCGACTTCGCACCGGTGTAGCCCATGGACGCACGCAATCCGCCGACCAATTGATGCACGACGCTCGATATCGGGCCCTTGTACGGCACTTGGCCTTCGACACCCTCCGGCACCAGCTTCAGCGTGTCGTTCACCTCAGCCTGGAAGTAGCGATCGGCCGACCCGCGCGCCATCGCACCCAGCGACCCCATCCCGCGATACGATTTGTACGACCGCCCCTGATAGAGAAACACCTCGCCCGGACTCTCGTCGGTACCCGCAAACAGCGACCCCAACATCGCACAGTCGGCACCCGCCGCAATCGCCTTTGCGAAGTCGCCGGAGTACTTGATACCGCCGTCCGCAATCACGGGCACGCCACGCGGCCGCGTCGCGCTGGCGACATTCACGATCGCGGTCAACTGCGGCACGCCCACACCGGCCACCATCCGTGTCGTGCAAATCGAGCCAGGTCCGATGCCGACCTTGATCGCATCCGCACCCGCATCCATCAGCGCAGTTGCCGCTTCCGCGGTAGCGACGTTGCCAGCAATCACCTGCGTTTCGTTCGACATGCGCTTGATCTTGGCGACCGCCTCGATCACCCGCGCCGAGTGCCCATGCGCCGTATCGACGACGATCACATCGACACCGGCCGCCAACAGCGCTTCCGTCCGCGCAATCCCATCCGCACCAACCGTCGTCGCAGCGCCAACACGCAGGCGCCCCTGCGCGTCCTTCGCCGCGTTCGGATGCGACTCGGCCTTCTCGATGTCCTTCACCGTGATGAGCCCAACGCAGCGATACTGATCGTCGACCACCAGCAGCTTCTCGATGCGATGCTGGTGCAGCAACCGCTTCGCCTCGTCCATGCCGATATTCTGGCGCACCGTGATGAGCTTTTCCTTCGTCATCAGCTGCGAGACCGGCTGGCGCAAATCGGTCGCGAAGCGAACGTCGCGGTTCGTCAGAATGCCGACGAGCTTTCCCGTCTTCGGTTCAACCACCGGAATGCCCGAGATGCGATGCGTCTCGCGCAACGTTCGCCCCTCGGCCAGCGTCGCGTCCGGCGCGATCGTGATCGGATTAAAGACGATGCCGCTCTCGAATTTCTTCACCTGGCGTACATGCGTCGCCTGCTCTTCCGGCGTCATGTTGCGATGAATGACGCCCATGCCGCCCGCCTGCGCCATCGCGATGGCGAGCCTGGCTTCCGTCACGGTATCCATCGCGGCCGACAGCAGCGGCACCGCGAGTTCGATCGTTTTCGTGAGTTTCGTGCGCGTGTCCGCCTGTCCCGGCAACACGTCGGACGCGCCCGGCACAAGCAGGACGTCGTCAAATGTCAAAGCTTCTTGGAGCTGCAAGCCGATCCCTTTCTCACCAAAGATCACTCGGGATTCGAGTTGCGACGTGCATGTACCGGCCACTCGAACACTTGTAAAGCGCGGCACAATGACCGGCGGATTTATGTGGCGGAAACCCCGGAGATGACAGCACGCCGATGTGCAGTTAATAGGGGCGATGGGCTCGATCCACCTCTCCCCGCTCGCCGATCTCGCACGCGAACTTGCGCGCGCCGGCGGCCTGCGCGACTTCGTCGAAACCGGCACGTTCATCGGCCACGCCATCGGCTGGGCTTCACGCACATTTGAGCGCGTGTGGACGGTGGAGCTGAATCCGCAATTTCTAGCACAAGCGAAGGCCGCCAATCCTGGCCTGACGAATGTCACCTACTGCCAAGGCGACTCGGCGAGCGAGTTGCCAAAATTGGTGAACGAACTCCCCGGCCCCGCCCTCTTCTGGCTCGACGCGCACGCCGGTGCCGGCTACTTCGCCGACCACGACATCTGCCCGCTTGTTCAGGAACTGGAGACGGTCCTCGCCTCCGCGCATGAACACTGCATCCTGGTCGACGATGCGCGCGCGTTCCTGGCGCCGCCGCCACCGCCATTCGACTACCGGAAATGGCCATCGCTCGATCAAATCTTCGCGGCTGTCGCGAAACGCCCGGGCTACAATATCGTGGCGATTGCGGACGTTCTGATCATCGTGCCCGAAAAGCACCGCGCTCTGGTCGCGCAGTTCTGCTTTGCTATCCGGCCCAAAATTTGATCCAGTTGACTGACAAAGTGTCAGCGCGCCCTTGAGTGCGCGCGGAGGAAGCGCATGCGCCGTCTGTTTTGCTTGGCCACCATCGCAATCACGATCGCTCTGGGCGCGGGATTTGCCGTCGGCGCCGACAAGCCGAAGGGCAACGCCGACAAACCGCAATCGCGCGAAGACTGGCCGACCGAAAAGGTGCTGGTTATCGGCCGCCGCGGCAACCCGCGCGACTGGTTCGTGAACCACACGTTTCGCGGCATGGAAGGCTTCGCCGACGGTTCCTCGCCGCCGGGCGAGAAAGAAACGCGCAGCGAGTATCCGTTTCAAATTTTCTATGCGGCGAACGGCTCGTTGGAAGCGCGCTTCCGCCGTCTCGGCTCGCGCACCCCGCACGGCGACATCATCGAACTCGACTACGTCGAGTACGGCACCTGGCGCATCAACGAAGAAGGCGACCTCTGCCAAACCATTCCAAAGGTCGGCTGGGGCACCGAGGTCTGCTACTGGTTCGACCGCAAGGGCAGCCGCATGGCGCTCTACTACACCACCTGCGGCGCCTTTAACCGTTGCTACCCAGGCCGGTTGGGGCCAGAGGGCGAAATCGTCCCGGGCAAGCAATTTACCCGTTAGTAGCGATCAGCCAACAGTGACCTGCTGATTGCTGCCATTCTGCGGCATTAGCTTGCCGCTCACGATCTGCGTGCTAGAATATTCGTCAACTGTAATCGAAGGCATGAGTGCGGCCTCATCGGGCCACGCACCGGCCGAAAAAGTGAGTTTGCCCCGTGGCGCAGGGATCGCGTGGGGCGCCGTACGGGCTCAGTGCGCCCGTGGCCGCGGAGCCCGCGGTCAAGAGTGACACGATGCCGGAACGTCACCGGCCGAGTCATATCTATGCGGCGCTGGACTTAGGCACGAACAACTGCCGGCTGCTTGTCGCAAAGCCGGACCGGGGCAGTTTCCGCGTCCTCGACTCCTTCTCGCGCACTGTCCGCCTTGGCGAAGGCTTGAACCAAACAGGCGAACTGTCCGAGGCCGCGATGCAGCGCGCGATCGACGCGATCCGCATTTGCGCCGTGAAGATGCGCAAGCGCGGCGTAACCAGCGCGCGCGCGATCGCCACCCAAGCCTGCCGCACCGCGACGAACGGCCCGGCCTTCATCGCCCGCGTGGCGAAAGAAACCGGTCTGCACTTCGACATCATCCCACCGATCGAAGAAGCGCGGCTTGCCGCACGCGGCGTCACGCCGTTGCTCGACCGCAACGACAAAGGCGCACTGGTCTTCGACATCGGCGGCGGTTCGACGGAACTTATCTGGCTCGACTTGCGCGAACACGGCCGCCCGCCGAAAATCTTGCGCTGGGGATCGATGCCGCTCGGCGTGGTGACGCTCAGCGAAAAATTCCCCGGCCGCCTCGACGACCCCGGCGCCTACGAAGAAATGCTGGCCGAAGTGAAGACGCAGCTCAGAGCGATCACAAGCCTTAGCCCGCCCGGCGGCCACCCTGCCGGCGTGTTCCACATGTTGGGTACCTCCGGCACGGTGACGACGATCGCAGGCATTCACCTTGGCCTCGAACGGTACGAGCGTTCGAAGGTCGATGGTCAGTGGCTGAAGCGCGACGACATTGTTCGCGTCATCTCCCAACTGAAAGAAATGCGCCGCGAGGGCCGCGCCGCGCACCCGTGCATCGGCCCGGATCGCGCCGAACTCGTGATCCCGGGCCTCGCGATCTTCGAGGCAATCTTCACGACCTGGACGCCGCCGCGCCTGCGCGTCGCCGACCGGGGCTTGCGCGAAGGCATGCTGCTCGCCCTCATGGAAGGCTCCGAACCGGCGCGCAAACAAAAGCGCCGCCGCAAACGCCGCGGCCGCAAGCGCAAGGAATTCAAGCCGAACACAGGCGCACCGGCATGATCGACAAACCGCCATCGCGCGCACTGAAGGTCCGCGTTAAAACGGCCAAGAGCCGCACGAAGTCGTCTCAAGCGTGGCTCGAGCGCCAACTGAACGACCCCTACGTGCGCGCCGCCAAGAGCGAAGGCTACCGCTCCCGCGCCGCCTACAAGCTCGCCGAGATGAACGAAAAAAACCGCTTTCTAAAACGCGGACAGACCGCGGTCGACCTCGGCGCGGCACCGGGCGGCTGGACGCAAGTGCTCGTCGAGCGCTTGGGCGACGGCAAAGTCGTGGGCGTCGACATCCAAGAGATGGAGCCCATCGCCGGCGCCACGCTGCTGCATCTCGACTTCATGGACGAGAAAGCCCCGGCCATCATCAAGCACGCGCTGAACGGGCCGGTCGACACGGTCCTCTCCGACATGGCCTCACCCGCCACAGGCCACCGCGAGACCGATCACCTGCGCGTCATGGCGCTCTGCGAAACTGCGCTCGAGTTCGCGATCGAAATCCTAAAACCCGGCGGCACGTTCCTGTGTAAAGTCCTGCGCGGCGGCACCGAACGTCAACTCCTCGAAACGCTCAAAAAGCGCTTCCAAAAAGTCATCCACGTAAAACCCCCAGCCAGCCGCGCCGACAGCGCCGAGATGTACGTGTTGGCAATGGGCTTCCGGTAACTTCACTAACACGCCGGCAAGTCCTCCGCCCGCATCCCCGCGCGCACCGACTGCAACTCCGTTTTCGCGCATTTGAAGTCCCGCCGGAACTCCGGCAGCGCGAACAGCTTGTCGACCACCGCCGTCGCGACCAAGTGCCCCGCATCGATGTCGGTTGGGAAATGCACGCCGCATACGACGCGGCTCTCGCCGTAATCGACCGCGCGCAGCACGATCGCCTGCGCACTCGAAGGCGACGCCTCCATCATCACCAGCGCAACTGCCCAAGACACAACCGCATGCCCCGAAGGGTATGCCGTGCCGCCGCTCGCGGACGCGTCTGGCTTCGGCGCCTTCGCCTGCCCGCACACGCGCATTAGCTGAAACCGCTGGAACGGCCGCGACCTTGGGAATCGCTTCTTCGCCTCGCCGCCCGCAGCCAGCGCATCTTCAGCCACGCGGTTGAGCAACTGCACGAAGCGCGGAAAGCGCTTGCGGTCCGGCCGGAACCCCAACTGGTCCGTGAAGCGGTCGTACACCGACGCATCGTCGAGCAGCGCCCGCCCCCAGCGCGCGGCATTCGCGTGCCGGTTCACCTGCAACACATGCGCGACGTCGGCTTTATCGCCGGCCGAATCAACCGCAGGCGGCCCGTTCAAAAAAGCACCGGCATCGACGGCGCCAGCCGGCAGATATCCCTTCACCTCCTCCGCCACCTCCCCGGGCGACAGCGGCAGGCCTTGAGGCCCCTCCAAGAACCGCACGCGATCCGCCGACGCGGCGAACACCGGCGCGACACCCAAGACGCACGCGAAAACAGCGCAAACCGCGCTTTGCCAAACGGTCATGAAGGCCCCTCCCCGGCCGCACTTTCGCAAGTGCCGTTCACCTTGCCAAGAGCGCCAAAGCCACCCTCACAATTTCGCACATTGATCTTGGGCAGCCTTGTCCGATATCCGAAGCACGGATGATCGCCGAAATCGGACATTTTTCGCTGGCCCTTGCGCTGACGCTCGCGCTCGCCCAGGCGACGCTACCGCTCTACGGCGCGGCCAAAGGCGACCTCGCCCTGATGGCGTTCGCGCGCTCGGCCGCGACCGGCCAACTGTTGTTCGTCGCGATTGCGTTCGCCGCGCTCACCGCCGCGTTCGTGACGTCGGACTTCTCCGTGTCCCTGGTCGTGCAGCATTCGCACTCCGCAAAGCCGCTGATGT
>JABFRX010000290.1 GCA_013140995.1 Alphaproteobacteria bacterium
CCAAGCCCCGCTGCCATCGAAGCCTACAATGCCGCCGCCGCCAACATGCATCTCTACCCCGATAGCAGCGCCGCCGAACTGCGCCGCGCGATCGGCGAAGCGTTCGGCCTGAACCCAGACCGCATCGTCTGCGGCAACGGCTCGGACGAGTTGTTGCACCTTTTGCCACAAATCTACTGCGCGCCGGGTGATGAGGTTCTCTACAGCGCCCACGGCTTCATCGTGTATCCGATCGTGGCACGCGCTGCGAGCGCGATCCCCGTCGCCGTGCCCGAACCGGAGATGCGCACGGATATCGACGCGTTGCTCGCCCGCGCGACTGACAAGACGAAGATCGTCTTCGTGACAAACCCGAACAACCCGACCGGCAGCTACAACACCGCCGCCGAACTCCGCCGCCTGCGCTCTGGGTTGCCGAAAGACTGCCTGCTCGTCATCGACGCGGCCTACGCCGACTACGTCGAGCGCAACGACTTCGAAAGCGGTATCGAACTCGTGGCGACGACCGAGAACACGGTGATGACACGCACGTTCTCGAAGATCCACGGCCTTGCGGCACTGCGCGTCGGCTGGGCTTATGCGCCCGCCAGCGTCATCGACACGCTGAATCGCGTTCGCGGGCCGTTCAACGTCTCGACCTCAGCCCAAGCCGCCGCCGTCGCAGCCCTCCGCGACAAAGCACACGCCGCAGCGGCGAAGGCACACAACACAAAGTCGCTCATCTGGCTCAAAGAGAAGATCGAAGCGGTGGGCCTCAAAGTGTTCCCAAGCGTCGCCAATTTCCTGCTGACCGAGTTCCCGGCAACCGGCGCTAAAACCGCGGCTGCAGCCGACGCTTTCCTGATGAGCCGCGGCATCATCCTGCGCGCCGTCGGCGCCTACGGCCTGCCGAACTGCCTGCGCCTCTCCGTTGGCACGGACGAAGGCAACAAAGCGGCCGTCGCCGCGCTTGAAGAGTTCATGTCATGACGACACGCACCGGCCCCATCTTCACGAAGGTAGCGCTCCTCGGCGTCGGCCTGATCGGCGCGTCCATGGCCCACGCGATGCGCCGCGGCAGCCTCGCCGCCCACATCGCTGGCCACGCGCACTCGGAAGCGACGCGCAAACGCGCCGCCGAACTCGGCTTCTGCGACGCAGTTCACGCGGACCCCAAAGACGCCGTGCGCGACGCCGACCTCGTCGTCTTCTGCACGCCCGTCGGCGCGTTCGCGAGCGTCGCCGAAGCGATCGCGCCCGCGCTCAAACCAGGCGCCATCGTCACCGACGTCGGCTCCGTCAAGATGGCAGCGGTTCGCGACATCGGCCCGCACGTGCCCGCCGGCGTCCATTTCATCCCCGGCCACCCGATCGCGGGCACGGAACACTCCGGCCCGGACGCAGGCTTCGCCGAACTCTTCGACGGCCGCTGGTGTATCTTGACGCCGCCCGCCGGCACTGACGATGCCGCCGTACAAAAGCTCGGCGACTTCTGGCGTGGCCTAGGCTCGCGCGTCGAAGTGATGGACGCGAAGCACCACGACATCGTGCTCGCCATCACCAGCCACGTGCCCCATTTGATCGCCTACAACATCGTCGGCACCGCAAGCGACCTGGAGCAGGTCACCCAAAGCGAAGTGATCAAATTCTCCGCCGGCGGTTTCCGCGACTTCACCCGCATCGCGGCCTCCGACCCCACGATGTGGCGCGACGTCTTCCTGAACAACCGCGAAGCCGTGCTTGAAGTGTTGGGCCGCTTCTCCGAAGACCTGTCGCGGCTGCAACGCGCGATCCGCTGGGGCGAAGGCGACATGCTGTTCGACCTCTTTACGAAGACACGTGCGATCCGCCGCGAAGTCATCGACGCCGGCCAAGACACCGCCGCAACGAACTTCGGCCGCGACACGAAAAAACGTTAAGGCGCGCTGGCTTCCACCGGCGTGATCTGCATCGCGGCCGTCGGTGCGGGCATCAGCGTTGCGACCTTCGCCGGCCCCACATAGATGTCGCCCTTCTCGATGCGAAGCGGCACCGTCACGCGGCGCTGCTTGTCGCCGCTCATGAAGGCGAGCACGTCCAGCACCTTCTTCGTCGTCGCCCGCGTCGCGGCGTCAATCCAGCCGTGCGCTTCCAGAAGTTCCAGAATGCGCGGATGATTGCCGAGCGTGAGGCGGAACCGCCCCTCAGGCAGCGAATTCTGATCGAGCGTGAACGTCCCCCTCACCGCAACCGTCACCCCGCCCCAATCGAGGTCGAACGTCTTGATCTCGACCGGCGTACCGAGCCGCCGCCATGCAGTCACAAGTGCCGAAAACGAAGGCTCCGCCAACCGCGCCGGTAAGTCCGCGCGCACGTCGAGCGCGATCAGTTGGATCGCAGGACCAAGCGGTAGATCGATCGCGCCTTGCAGCGCCACGTTCTCGACCCTCACCGACGCATCCACTTGGGCAAGCCCGCCCTCGCGCGTCGGCTGCGCAACGACGAGCCCGCCTTGCGCGCCACCGACGATGAAGTTGAAATCCGTGTCGTCGAGCTTCGCCTTGCCGGTCAACCCCTCGATATCGAGCTTCGCAAGGTCGCGCCCGTTCTTGCCCGCGGCGATCGTGAGCAGCGCCTTATCGGCACGTGCGTTCGTCTCGATCCAGCGCTCGCGCGCATAAAAATAATGCTGCTGCCCCTCGAACGAAACCGCGACGCGCCCAGGCGCGAGCGGTGGCACTTGAACCACCACACGCTCGCCATCCCA
>JABFRX010000281.1 GCA_013140995.1 Alphaproteobacteria bacterium
TCCCGATCCCGGGCGCGTCGGCCGCACTCGCAGCGCTGACCGCGTCGGGCCTCGCCGGCGACAAGTTCCTGTTCGTAGGCTTCCTGCCCGCGCATGGTCCCGAACGCCGCCGCGCAATCCGTGAAGTCGAAGCCGTGCCCGCAACGCTTGTCTTCTTCGAAGGCCCAAGCCGCCTCGCCGAAAGCCTCGCCGACCTCGCGGCACTGTTGGGCGACCGCCCCGCTGCAGTCGCGCGCGAACTCACAAAGCTGCACGAAGAAATTCGCCGCGCGCCGCTCACCGACCTCGCGGCCCACTACGAGAAACATGGCGACGTCAAAGGCGAAATCGTGATCGTCGTCGCGCCACCTTCAACCACCGCCGAAGCGGTCACCGTCGACAAGCTCGACCAACAACTCGCCGAAGCGCTGAAGCGCCACCCCGTCAAAGACGCCTCAGCCATCGTCGCCGCTGCCCTAGGCCTGCCGCGCCGCGAGGTCTACGCCCGCGCGCTCGAACTGAAGAAACAAGGCGCGTGAGCGTCGAACGCCAGAAGGCCCGCGCCCGGGGCACCGCCGGCGAATGGATCGCCACCGCCTATCTCGCCGCCAAAGGCTACAGAATTTTGAGCCGCCAGTTCCTGGCAAAAGGCGGCGAACTCGACATCGTGGCGCTCACCCCTTTCTGGACGGACCGTACGCTCGTCTTCGTCGAGGTCCGCGCGCGCGGCACCGTTGAGGCCGCAGCCGACTCCGTCGGCGCAACAAAACGCCAGCACGTCGAATCTGCCGCCGCACAGTTTCGCGCTCGAAAGCCAAAATTAAACAAACTACCGCATCGATTCGACCTGGTGTTGCTGGCGCCGGGCCGCTGGCCGCACCACATCATCGACGCCTGGCGCGTTTGAGTCTGTGAGGTGAGCCATGACTATGTCCAAGATTCTGATTGCTGCAATTTTGAGTGCGAGCCTAACCGGCTGCGTCGGCGTATCGCTGAACACGGAGGAACGCACGTTCGGAGACGCCATGGGCGACTTCAACGCGCGCACGGATCTGAACGCGCGCCTGCTCGCTGAAGGCCCCGACCTCTACACGAGCGTTGCAACGTCCGTGATCGAAGGCCGCGTGCACCTGTCGGGCACGGTACCCACGAACAACGACCGCCTGATGGCAACGCGCATCGGCTGGGAAACGCCAAACGTGAAAGAGGTCGTGAACGACATTGAGGTCACGAACGAAGGCGACCTGCTCGACACCGTGCGCGATCGCTGGATCAACACGCAAGTACGCGCCCGCATTTTGTCGGACGGAGCGATCAAAGACATCAACTACACGATCAACACCCAGAACCGCACGATCTACATCCTGGGGATCGCGCAAGATCAGACCGAGTTGGACCGCGTTCTCACCCACGCCCGCTCTATCCCGGAGGCCCGCCGTGTGGTGAACTACGCGCTGCTGAAGGGCGACCCGCGCCGCCACGCTTGGCCTGGCGACAGCGCCGAGCTGGCCGTAACCCCGGCGGAGCCGCAACCGGAATACTAAAGAATGCCCGACGAGAGGATGCAGCAGATTCTGGCTGAACTCCACACAGTGGGGCAGGGCGAAGACGCTGAAATTCCTCTGGCCGTTACCGCGCTCAATCTGGCGGCGCTCGATCACTTGGGGCTCGATCTAAAGCGCTACCGCGATCACTTGGCGCAACTGACGGACGACGCGCGCGAAGCCTACGCCGCCGTCCGCCGCGGCATGGCGGAAGTCCCGGCGGCAGCCCGCGCGCTCGCGGAAACGATCGGCGTGCGGCACGGCTACCAAGGCGACAACGCGACGTTCGACGATCCGCAAAACGCCGACCTGATCCGCGTGATCGACCGCAGACGCGGCCTGCCGGTCTCGCTCGGCATCCTCTACATCGACCTCGCGCACCGCTTGGATGTTCCGGCAAGCGGTTTGAACACACCGGGCCACTTCCTCATGTCGCTTGGCGACGGCGACCTCGCCCGCGTGATCGACCCGTTCAACGGCGGCGTGGTTCTGAACGTGGAAGAACTCCGCCCCTGGCCCCAACTCCCCGACGACGATCCGGCCAAGTACGGCCCGGTCGGCCGCCGTGACGTACTGTTGCGCCTCCTCAACAACATCCACGCCCGCGCACTCGCCGGCAAAGACAGCGTCCGCGCGCTCACGATCACGGAGCGGATGGTTCTGATCGCCCCGCGCCGCGCCGACCTCTGGCTCGAACTTTCAAAGGCAAGCGAAGCCACCGGCAAAATGAACGCCGCCATCCGCGCCGCCCAAAACTGCCTAAACCTAGCCGGCCCGGACGCCCCCATAGGCCGCCAAGCCGCCTTCGCCCTCCAAGCTCTAAAACGCCGCGTGAATTAAAAGCACTCTCACCACCCGTACAAATAATTCCCAGGCTTCAACGCCCCCTTCTTCATCCAGGTCTCAAGCATAGCCTGTTCCCCCTCGTCCGGCCGCCTGTTCGCGCGGCCGCGCGCCTGCACGACGACGCGGTTCGCATCGACTTCGACCGTGAGCACGGGATCGCCGCGCCGCTCGTTGCCCATACGCATCTCCAGCGACCAAATCGAACACGCCCCGCGCGCGCAGCTATGCGCGTAGCTGGCCACGCAGTGCTTCAGCGCCCGTCCGTTGTCGATCAGATCCTGCCCGCTCAACAGCTCGCGGAACGTCCAAAGCTGCAGCCGGTCGGGATCGTCGCGCGAGCCTTTCTGCAAGGTGAGCCCTGGAATCCCCGAAGTCTTCCAGAACCGGTCGGCATTCGCCCGCACCGCACGCAACGCGCCGTGCCAGTCCTCGACCTGACGCAGCAGACTGTCCGGCGTGCGCCGCGTCATGGTCAGGTTCGGCTGCGGTGGCGGCCGCGTCTCCGCACGGTTCGGCCCCACCATCACTTCTTGAGACTCGTACTTCTGAAAATTCAAAAAATCGACGATCGGCCCCGCGTGCGCCAAGTCCAACATCGGATTGGCGATGAAAAAGCGATAGACCGAAAGCCAGAACGCACGCCGCTCGGGATCGCGTTCCACCCGCTGGCCAAGCCGCGTTCCCATCAAGGCCGCAGCCAACCGCTCGCCGCCGTTCATCGCCTTGATGTCGGCCAGCATCAACGCACCTTCGATCGAAAAGTCGGCCGGCGCCGACACGAAATGATGCGCGATCATCTTCGTCATCGGATAGGGCGTCTTCGCGGTGCGCATGTTGTGCCCAAGCCCGATATGCACGAACCAATCGCGAAACCGGCTCGCCCCGCGGTCGCCGCGCAGCCACGCGCTGTCGAGGAACAACGGCACGTCGTAACGCGCAAGCAGATGCCGAGCCAACGCCGAAAACTGCCGCCCTGCATTATGACTGGAAACTTTCCACGCAAGCGGATCGCGCAGCCACTGCCCGCGCCGTTCGTGCAGCCGGATCAACCCTTCGAGATAAAGCATCGGCGTGTGCAGCACCGTGACCGTCTCGAACAACAGGTTCGACACCCGTTCGAAACGCAAAAGAAACGCGGCCAAACTCTCGCGCTCGCCCGCACCGTCTTTACTGCGCGAGATCGCCTGCGCCACCTCGCGCCACCCAGGCCGATCAACCGCAGCCGGATCGATCCGCCCCGCGCAAGCCTCAGCGATGAACCGCCGCGGATTGCGATGCAGCTTAGACCGCGCATCGGCAGACGCCATCGCCGCCGCAACAAGCGCCACCTCCGCAGCCCGCGCCTCCGCAGACTTGTCGAGCGACACCGCAACTCCATTGCGCGCACACCACTCGAAATACGCCGGCACATCGCGAAGCCCAAGGTCCCGGATATGCCGCGCTATCACCGGCCGCAGCACCTCCGCATCGTTTTTGTCTTTCGAGCGCTGCGCCATACTTCAACCCTCCAAACGGCTGCGCCGCTGGTTCTCAACCAATCTCGCCCGCGGCGCAGGCATTAAGTTCGCTCTTGAGCGAATTTGGCGCGCGTAGCAGACCTTTGGCCCTTGGTAAGACTTCTCAAAGTATGACCGCCTATCGTGCAAAGCAACGGTGCTTCAGGAGACCATGATCGATGCGTATGCGTACGGGACTGATGTCCAGCATTTCCGCATTCGCCGTGATGGCCGCGTTCGGAGCGCCTGCTATTGCAGCAGAAATATTCGGCCCCGGCCGGGTGCCAGCGATCGTCAATCACGACACGATCGACTCTATTCAAATTCCGACAGGGACAACTGTTCGGGCCCGCGGCCGCCAGAGCTTGACGAATACAGGCACAATCGCCGGTTCGAGTGCCGGCGTCACGATTTGGGGGGCACAGCTTTCGGGCGGCATTTCGAACACGGGCGTCATTGATAGCGCTTCGATCGGCCTCAATTTGGTCGCCGGTACCACGGTGCAGGGTGCGCAAAATTGGACAACGATCGGCGGAAGCGTCACGAACACAGGGTCGATAGACGGTGATTGGACCGCCATCAACACGTTCTTCACCTCGATCGAAGGGACGGTCACGAACACGGGCTCAATCGTGGGCGGCTCCGGGATCAACGGATTTCTTACGATCGTTGAGGAAGGGGTGATCAACGACGACGGCGGGATCATTGAAGCAACCGCCTCGACCGGCCGCGCTCTCCAGTTTCTCCTCAGCACCATCGACGGCGGAATCGTCAATCACGGCACAATCGCTGCAAGCGGTGATTCTGCAATTGCGGTGAATGCCGGCGCCGTCGCTTTATCCGGCGGATTCACGAACACAGGCTTGATCTCGGCATCCGGCCTCTACGGGCACGGCGTTGGCATCAGCTTCGGAAAGTTCACGGACGGACTGTTCCTAAGCGACGGTACGTTGAGAGGCGACATCGTCAACGAGGGCACGGTATTCGCCGGTGGCGGTGGAATCGCGCTATCCGGTGGCGAGGGGTACGCAGGCGGAACCGTCATTGGAAATTTCATCAACAAAGGGTTGATCGAGGGGGTGCTGGGCCAAGCGGTCATCATCTACAACGTCGCCAAGTTTGATGGAGATGTATTCAACGCCGGCACGATCCATAGCGTCTACGGCGCCGCCTTCATGTCGGCGGGTTCGGACATCCATGGCGACATTATCAACACGCAGAGCGGAAAGATCATATCCGACACATACCATGGCATCTTCTTTTTCGATACGGTGACTCACGCGAACATTGCCAACCACGGTCAAATCGTGGCGGGCGGCGTCGGCATACAGTTTTATGGTGTTCAGGCGACCGAGGCCGACGCGCCTTCGATATACGGCAGCATTACAAATGCCGGGGAAATTTGTGGCGCTGGTGGCGGCATCAATGTGATTTCCGCCAAGGTTTTTGGGTCGATCGTGAACACCGGCACCATTCATTGCGCGGCATCCGCTGCGGGCGTCTTTGTGCTCGGCGACATAACGGGCGATGTCACGAACACGGGCTTGATCTCGGCAGCCCAAGGAATCTACGTACAAGGCGAGGTCGGCGGCGCAATGAAGAACAGCGGCGCCATCAATGCATCGGGCGTCGCACTCGGCGTTGGCGGGCACGTATCGGGCGGGATAAGCAACTCTGGTACGTTGATCGGCAGCGTGGGCGTTGACCTCACGAGTGCGACCGCTGGCAACACCATCAAGCAGAAGGCCGGTTTGATTCAAGCAAACGGCATTCCCGGTTCATCCTTTGCGCTCTCTATGACCAATGGCTTCGCGGACACGTTTGTGGGAGCACGCGGAACGCTTGACGGCGACGTGATCGTCGATGAATTTGATCGCTTCAACTTTACTGCGCCTGCATCGTTCGCGTGGCTGCGGGGCACGACCTATGGCACGCTGGCGGACTTCTCCAAGTCGGGGCCTGGCACGCTTTTCCTTGGTGCGCTTGCGCGTGGTGGGCAAACCACAGATGCCTTATCCGCAAACACGCTCAACATGGCCTTGGCCGCGGGTGGGCTTTACCTCGACGATCAAGCGACGATCGGGATCACAGGAACGTACACGCAATCCGCTAGCTCAACTCTCGAGTTCTTCCTGACATCCGACACCGCGGTTCACGGCCACATCGCGGCGGGTTCGTTGATTCTCGGCGGCAAAATCGCGGCCTACGTCGATCCGGTAACGCTCGCCGCAGCTTCCGTTCCGGTCGGCGCAACGTTCTCCTACGAGGACGTGCTGACGGGTGAGCGAACAGGCACATTCTCGAACGGCACAAACCTCCTGACCTCGTCGCCCTTCTTCAATGGAACCGTAATCTACAACGCCAGCGACATCGACCTGCAGCTTACCCGCATTGCGTTTAGCCAAGCCTTCCCCAACGCAACTGCCAACCAAAGGGCCGTCGGCAAAGCGTTCGACAACCTCACCCAAGGCAACAACCTCTCTGGCGGCATGAATGCGCTCGTCGCCGCAGTCTTCGCCGGCAGCTGGAATTTCGACGAACTCAGCGGCGCGCAGTTCACCCAGCTCCAATCCGCGACCCAGAGCGTGACGAGCACGATCAACACGATGGTCGGCGAGCGCCTTGCGGGCGTGTCATTCGCGCCAAGCGCACCGTTCGGATCGGACAACGCCTTCGTCTCGTCAACGGAGCCCGACGGAACACCGTCCAAAGACGGCACCTCGATTTGGCTGCGCCGCGTTGGCGAAGACACGGCAGCCGGTACAAGCACGGCCGCTCCTGGCTACGCGCAGTCCGCCAGCGGTCTCGTCGCCGGCATCGACACCAAGCTAACCGACACGATCGAAGCCGGCGTCGCCTATGCTCACGCGCAAAGCGAAATCGGCTTCACGACGCGCGGCGACAGCGCCCGCATCGATACTTGGCAAATGAACGCCTACGGCAATTTCCAAGCAGGCCGCTTCTTCGCCGGCACGCAAGCGAGCTACGGCCGTCACGACGTGGTGGCAAACCGCATGATTGACCTGCCCCTGCTCGGATCCACGCGCGCAACGGCAGACTACGCCGCGGCCAGCTGGTCCGCCTCGGGCGAGGTCGGCGCTACTTGGAAAGCGGGCGCCATAGAGCTCAAGCCCGCAGTCGAACTCGCCTATATCGGTATGAGCATTGATCCTTTCACCGAGTCCGGCTCCAGCTATGCCTTGCAAGGTGCAGGCTCTCGGTCGAACAGTCTCGCGTCCACGGTGGCGCTAGCAGTCACCGGCGAATGGGCATTGGGCCGAACAAAAATCACGCCGACACTTAAACTCGGCTGGTGCCACGAATTCGCCGACCGTAGCCAAACGCTGAACGCAAGCTTCCTCGACGGCTCGGATGCGGACACAACAATGCTCATCGCCTCCTCCGAAGCCGAACGCGACACCCTCGTCGTTTCGGCGAGCACCTCAATCGTCCTCGGTCAAAACACCCAAGCGATCCTCGGCCTGAACGGCCGCTATGACGCGACCGAAACGACGACGGACGCATCCGCAGGCATTCGATTCACCTGGTAAGCGCAAGTCGGGCGCGTATCGTTGAAACGCCACGTAGCGCGGGCTGCACTTTGACAAAAAAATACGGTGACAGTTTACCTATTCCAGCGAACTCGCAACGCACACACAACAACAGTGGCTGGCCGTTACCCGATCGCCGCTCTAACCTCATCAGGAATCCGCGCGATCGCGAGCAAGTAAGCCGACGCCGGCGCATCCGGCCGGCGCCGCCCCTGCTCCCACCCCTGCAACGTGGTCAGCGGGATACGGTACGCGGTTGCGAACTCCCGCTGCGACATGGCAAGCCGCTCGCGGATCGCCTTCACGTTCGGCACTTTGATGACATGAAGCCGTGCGCGGCCGTTGCCCGACGCATGCGCCGCCGCCTCGCGCAATCCGCGCAGGATCTTCTCGCCGCCTTTGCTCATTTGCGCGAGCTTTAGCGTAGTCGGTCATTGACGTATAGGCGGATCGAGAAGAACTTTGTCCCTTTCTGCCCGTCACGGGCCGCCACAACGCGTCACAAAGTTCATCGTTTGTTCTTGACAATCTGCCCGTTTTCTGCGATTATCCGCCGACGATGGCACTTCGTCCCAAGCACACCGCTCAAGCGGACGCGCGCTTCTTTCGCGTGCTCGAATCCGACCGTCTGTGCGCCCGCCAAACCGAGATTTGGCGGCGCTCAATCGCGCGGTCTCTACCTAACGCCCGGGTACATGGGGTTGTTCGCTCAAATTCTGACCCGGCATACCCCCGCCTCCCAAGCCCAAGCGCTATCCCACCGTACCCCGGCGCGTTCGCTTTCGCCGTCGCTTGCGCTAAATGGCACACCCAACGCGATCGCAAAGTGTCGCGCAACCGAAGGACGCCCAAATGCCCGTAACCGTCGCCATCCAAATGGACCCGATCGACAAGATCGACATCGGCGGCGACTCGACGTTCGCCTTGGCGCTTGAGGCGCAATCGCGCGGCCACAAGCTTTGGTACTACCTGCCCAAACATCTGGCGCAAGTGGGTGCCAAGGTCACAGCCGCCCGCGCGCACCCGCTCACCGTCCGCAACGAACGCGGCAACCACTTCACGGCCGACTCGGGCGCGGCGCTCGACCTCGGCACCATCGACGTCGTGCTGCTCCGCCAAGACCCGCCGTTCGACATGGGCTACATCACGACGACCCACATGTTGGAGCGTCTGCCCAAACGCGTCACCGTCGTGAACGATCCCTATTGGG
>JABFRX010000118.1 GCA_013140995.1 Alphaproteobacteria bacterium
CCCATTTCCGCGTGAAAAAATCCTCGCCGAACGTATCCGCATAGGTCTTCGGTTGCATCTCCTTGATGTCAGCCCCAGCCGCAAACGCCTTCTCCGACCCGGTCAGAACAATGCAGCGAACGCCCTTGTCGTCATCCGCAAGATCAAGCGCTGCGCCCAATTCATCGAGCAACTGCCCATTCAACGCGTTCAGCGCCTGCGGCCGGTTCAACGTGATCAGCAACACCGCACCGCGCGCTTCGGTCTTGATCGTTTCATAGTTCATGAGAACACCACCTGAAATTTCGCGAGCGGTTTAGCGCAAGCACCGGCCCGGCACCAGTAGCCAAGCACGGGATGCGCCCATGCCACGCGCAAAGCTACCCCGAGACCGCACAAAGCGAACTTGACACGCTAAGATACTTCCATATTTATG
Organism: Alphaproteobacteria bacterium; assembly: GCA_013140995.1. Lineage (GTDB taxonomy): Bacteria > Pseudomonadota > Alphaproteobacteria > Micropepsales > Micropepsaceae > SZUA-430. Next base: position 416 of record JABFRX010000118.1, read on the forward strand.
GAATTATGGAATCAAAGAGTGTGATCGTAGCTTTAGAAGCGCTTGCCCAGGACCACCGCCTCGCGGTCTTCCGTGCCCTTGTCCAGGCGGGCCGCGGCGGCCTAACGCCCACGTACTTGGGCGACAAGCTCGGCCTCCCCGCCCCCACACTCTCGTTCCATCTCGCTCAGCTGAAGCATGCGGGCCTCATTGCCGCGACCCGCGACGGCCGCTCGCTGACCTACACCGCCAACTACGACGTCATGCGGGCCGTCATCGCCTTCCTCACCGAGAACTGCTGCGCAGGCGGATCGTGCGCCGTAACCAAACCTAAGGAGAAATCCTGTGAACCGTCTGCCCGCGCACGTCGCCGCGCCTAGTTCAAATCCGTCTGGCCGGTAGGCGTCAAATGCCCGTTTCCACGCAAAACATGCTGTTCCTTTGCACGGGCAACTCGGCACGCTCTATTTTGGCCGAGATGTATATGAACCATTCCGCACAGGGTCGCTTTCGTGCGTTCAGCGCGGGCAGCATCCCAAAGGGCGAAGTCCACCCGCTCTCGCTCGAAACCTTGCGCGCTGCCGGCATCCCGATCACCGGCGCGCGCTCCAAAAGCTGGGACGAGTTCGCGGTGCCGGGCGCGCCGCGCATGGATATCGTGATCACCGTTTGCGACAACGCCGCGGCCGAGTCTTGCCCCATCTGGCCCGGTGCGCCGGTGAAAGCGCACTGGAGCTTCCCCGACCCAGCCGCCGCACAAGGCAGTGAAGCCGAGCGGCGCAAAGCGTTCATTGAAATCTTTGCCGACATTCGCCAAGCGATCGATCGCTTGATTGCACTCCCGGCCGGCACATCAAACCTAGCTGAACGCATCAGCGAGATTGGACCCGCCTAATGCGCGGCGCCTTCGCCGAAGCTCTCGGTACAGCGTTTCTTCTGATCGCCGTTGTCGGCTCCGGCATCATGGCCGAGCGCCTCGCGCAAGGAAACGACGCCGTGGCGCTGCTCGCGAACGCCGTGGCGACCGGGGGCGCATTGATCGCCTTGATCACGATTTTCGCGCCGATCTCCGGCGCGCACTTCAACCCCGCGGTCACGCTCTTCGAATGCATGTCAGGTCGAACGCCATTGCGAGACCTCGTACTCTATATTCCGGCCCACATTGGCGGCGCGATCACTGGCGTCATCGTCTCGCACGCGATGTTCGCACTCCCCTTGGTACAGGCCTCGCAACATGTGCGCGCCAGCACCGGCGAACTCATCGGCGAGGTCGTGGCGACCTTGGGCTTGCTCCTCACGATCTGGGGCACCGCGCGCTCAAGACCCGAGGCCGTCCCCACGACAGTCGCCGCCTACATCGTTGGCGCGTACTGGTTCACGTCATCGACGTCCTTCGCGAACCCGGCTGTCACACTGGCGCGTTCGGTAACCGACACCTTCTCAGGGATCGCGCCGGCGTCGGTCCCGGGCTTTCTCGCTGCACAATTGATCGGCCTTGTCCTTGCGATTGGAGCAACAAAGCTGCTGAGTGACCGCTAACGCTGACACGCCGGACAAAAGAACGTCGAGCGCCCCGACTGCACGATCCGCCGCACGACGCCGCTGCAGCCCTTCTTCAAACAGGGCTCTTCCTCGCGGTCGTAAACCAGGAATTTGTGCTGAAAATAGCCAAGCTCGCCGCTCGTCTGCTTGTAGTCGCGCAAGGTCGACCCACCGGCTTTGATCGCCGCCCGCAGCACCGCCTTCACCTCGGGCACCAGCTTTCGCGAGGGCTCGCCCACGATGGTGGACGCCAACCGCTTCGGCGAAATCCCGGCACGAAACAGCGCCTCGCAAACATAAATGTTGCCAAGCCCCGCCACCACCCGCTGATCGAGCAATGCGGCTTTGATCGGCGTGCGCTTACCCGTGAGAGCTGCGTCCAACGTCGCCGGTGAAAACTCTCGCGACAACGGCTCCGGCCCAAGCGTGGCGAGGTACTTGTAGGTCGCCTCTTCCGACGCCTTGAACAGATCCATCATCCCGAAGCGCCGGTGATCGGTGAACGTCACGCGCGCGCCCTTGTCCGTCTCGAACACGATGTGGTCGTGCTTGCCGGGTTCAGGCGTTGCATGAGCAAAGCGCCCGACCTTCGCCCCCTCGATCGAAAACCGGCCCGACATGCCCAGATGCATGATCAACACCTCGCCGTCGTCGAGATGCGCGAGGATGTATTTCGCCCGCCGCGTCAGCTTCTCGACCCGCCGCCCCGTTAACCGTTCGGCAAACTTTGCGGGCAAGGGAAAGCGCAAATCGCCACGCCGCTGGATCACGCGGGCGAATTTGCGCCCTTCAAGCACGGGTACGAGGCCCTGGCGCACGGTTTCAACCTCGGGCAATTCCGGCATGGGACGCTGTGTAACCTAGCTCAAGGAATTTACGAGCACTATGTAACGCTGAGTCCCCAAAGACGACAAATGACAGCCGACGAAAAGCCCACCGTTTCCTTCGGCTTCCGCACCGTGGCGGAGGACGAGAAATCGCGCCTGGTCGGCGAAGTGTTCACCAGCGTCGCCCGCCGCTACGACGTCATGAACGACCTGATGTCGATGGGCGTCCACCGCCTCTGGAAAGACGCGCTGATCGACTGGCTGGCGCCATCGCCCAGCACACAGCTACTAGATGTCGCCGGCGGCACCGGCGACATCGCTTTTCGCTTCCTCGAACGCTTGAGCGGCAAACCCGGCAATGCCGTCGTCTGCGACATCAACCCGGAGATGCTCGCCGTAGGTCGCGAACGCGCGCGCGAACGCAACCTCTCCGAGCGCGTCACGTTTTCCTGTGGCGACGCGGAAAAGCTGCCGATGCCGGACGCAAGCTTCGACGCCTATACGATCGCCTTCGGCATCAGAAACGTCACGCACATCGACAAAGCGCTCGCCGAAGCCCACCGCGTGCTCAAACCCGGCGGCCATTTCCTCTGCTTGGAATTCTCGAAGGTCAACGACGCACTGCTGTCGAACCTCTACGATTTCTGGTCGTTCAACGCGATCCCGCTGATCGGCCAAGCCGTCACGAACGACCGCGCGTCGTACCAATATCTGGTCGAGAGCATCCGCCGCTTCCCGCCACAACAAGACTTCGCGGACATGGTCACGGCCGCAGGCTTCAAACAGGTGAAGTGGCGCGACATGACGGGCGGCATCGTCGCCATGCACTCGGGTTGGAAGCGCTGATGTTCAAGAGCTTCGCCATGATCGGCCGCCTGATGCGCGCAGGCCGCGTACTGGGGCAACACGGCGTGCTACCGCCGGCGGAATGGGAAGACCTCGCGCCGCCGCAAGCAAGGCTGCTGAAATATATCTTTCCGAAATCGAAAGCCGAAGCGCACGGCCGCAGCGGCGAGCGCCTCGCCCGCGCGCTGGCGAAACTCGGCCCCTCCTACATCAAGATGGGCCAATTCCTGGCAACGCGCCCGGACGTCATCGGCGTAGGCATCGCGCGCGACCTCGCCGAACTACAAGACCGCCTGCCACCATTCCCCGGCGAACAAGCGCGCCAGATTCTGGCCGAAGACCTCGGTGATAAACTTTCGTGCCTCGGCGACATCGGCGAAGCGATTGCCGCCGCCTCGATCGCGCAAGTTCACAAGGTCGAGCTGCGCACCAACGAAGGCGAGCCGAAGCAGTTCCGCGCGATCAAAATCCTCCGGCCCGGGATCGAACGCGACTTCGCGCGCGAACTCGAAGCCTTCGCCTGGGCCGCACGCCAGGCCGAGTACTTCGGTGGCGAGGACGTGCGCCGCATGAAGCCGGTCGCGGGCGTCGACACGCTCGCCCGCTCCGTCGCGCTCGAAATGGACCTGCGCCTCGAGGCTGCAGCTGCTACCGAGTTCGCCGGCAACATAAAGAACGACCCCGATTTTCGCATTCCCGCGGTTGACTGGGACCTGACGACCCGCCGCGTGCTCGCGACCGAATGGATCGATGCAACACCGCTTAAAGACATCGACACGCTGCGCGCCAAAGGCCACGACCTCAAACGCATAGCAACGAACGTCATCCAAAGCTTCCTGCGTCACGCACTCCGCGACGGCTTCTTCCACGCCGACATGCACCCCGGAAACCTGTTCGTCGACGCGAAAGGCAACCTCGTCGCCGTCGACTTCGGCATCATGGGCAGGCTCGACCCTCTTTCGCGCCGCTTCATGGCCGAAACGCTGGCGGGCTTCCTCGCCCGCGACTACCGCCGCGTCGCCGACATTCACCTCCAAGTGGGCTTCGTCCCCCCGCGACACAGCGTCGAAGACTTCGCGCAAGCGTTGCGCGCGATCGGCGAGCCCGTCTTCGGAAGGCCCGCCAGCAACATGTCCATGGCGCGCCTGCTGACCCAGCTGTTCGAGGTCACGCACCTGTTCGATATGCAGATGCAGCCGCAACTCGTGATGCTGCAAAAGACCATGGTCGTCGTCGAAGGCGTCGCCCGCCAGCTCGACCCGCAGCACTCGATCTGGGACTCCGCCAAACCTATCGTCGAGCAATGGATGATCGACCAAGTGGGCCCGCAAGCCCGCTTGAACCAAGCCGCCGAAGGCTTCAACACGCTAGGCCGCGCCATCGCCGCCTTCCCCGACGTCCTGAAAAACGCCGAACAGATCGCCGCCATGCTCTCGACAAACGGCCTGCGCCTCCACCCGGACTCGACCCGCGCCATCGCCGACGCCCAGACGAGCCAAACCGCCCACGCCCGCATCGCCATCTGGATCGGTGCGCTGGCTCTCGCAGCACTCGCAATCGCGCAGTTCTAGTGACGGAGCGCGGGAAGCACTCCGTCACCGGAAGTTAGATCTCCACTTTCGTACCTACCTCGATCACCCGGTCTGTCGGAATGCGGAAGAAGTCCGGGGCGCTTTGCGACAACTTGTTTAGCGCGATGAACAAATTCTCCCGCCACAGTGCCATACGCGGTTGCACCGAAGGCACGAGGTTCTCGCGCCCCAAGAAGAACGATGTCAGCATCAAGTCGATGGGAAGTCCAAGCGCGTCGGTTCGCGCAAGCCCGTCGGTCACGTCGGGTTTCTCCATAAAGCCGTATCGCAGGATGACACGGTAGAATTTCTTCGGCAGCGCTTCGACTGTAACGCGCTCGCTCTCCTCCACGCGCGGTATCTCTTCCGTTCGAACGGTCAGCATCACGATCCGTTCGTGCAGCACGCGATTATGTTTGAGGTTGTGCAAAAGCGCGCTGGGCACCGCATCGGGTGTCGGCGTCATGTAGACAGCCGTCCCGGCCACGCGCTGCATCGACCCGGCATTGAGCGTCGCGATAAAGTCGTCGAGCGGAATCGCATCCTTCGCCCGCAACGCGAATAGTATCTCCCGCCCTTCGCGCCACGTCCATATGGCAAGCACAAGCGCAAGCCCGGTCGCCACCGGAAGCCAGCCGCCGTCGATGAACTTCAGCAGATTGGCCGACAGGAACGTGACGTCGATAGCGAGAAAGGCTCCCGTCAGCAAAGCGGCCGGCCAAACGTTCCAGCGCCACACGTCGCGCATCACGAAAAAGGCGATGATGCTCGTCGCTACCATCGTGCCGGTGACCGCGATCCCATAGGCGCTTGCGAGCGCGGTGGACGACTTGAACGCGAGCACCAGCCACGCGACCGCCACGAGCAACAGCCAGTTCACCGCCGGCATATAGATTTGTCCGCTCTCGCGATCGGATGTGTGCAGCACGCGCATGCGCGGCAGCAGGCCGAGTTGAATAGCCTGGCGCGTAATCGAAAACGCGCCCGAGATGACGGCTTGCGACGCGATCACGGTGGCAAACGTCGCCAGGATAATCATGGGAACCAACGCCCACTCGGGCACCATCAGATAGAACGGATTCTCCGCCTTCTCCGGATGCATAAGAACGAGCGCGCCCTGACCCACATAGTTCAAGAACAACGCCGGAAACACGAGCGAGAACCACGCCAAGCGTATAGGCCGCGGTCCGAAATGGCCCATGTCGGCATAGATTGCCTCGGCACCCGTCACCGCCAAGAACACCGCGCCGAGCGTGACGAACCCGACATGGGGATGCGCGATCACAAAGGCCGCGCCGTTCAACGGATTGATCGCGGCCAACACGACATCCGGACGCTCTATCACCTGCGCCATTCCCAACGCGCCAATCGACAGGAAGTAGAGCCCGGTAATCGGCCCCGCGATCACGCCGATCGCACCCGTGCCGTGCGACTGCACGGCAAACAATCCGATCAAGATCACAAGCGCCGCAGGCACGACGATCGTTTCGAGTTGAGGCGCCAGAACTTCCAACCCCTCGACCGCAGACAGAACGGAGATCGCAGGCGTGATCATGGCATCGCCGTAAAACAGCGCAGCGCCAGCCATAGCAGCCACGACGATGATCGCGCGGCGCACGCGATTTTCGGACTTGGCCTGCAGCGCTTTAGCCATGAGCGCGAGCACGCCGCCCTCGCCCTTGTTATCGGCCTGCATGATAAACAGAACGTACTTGGCGGACACGACGATCGTGACCGCCCAAAAGACCAGCGATAGAACGCCGTAAACGATGGTTTGCAATTCGTCGCCCGACGCGCTGGCTGCAGCGAGCGATTCCTTAACCGCGTAAAGCGGACTGGTCCCGATGTCGCCGTAGACGACACCGAGTGCGCCGAGCGCGAGCCAAGGCACGGAGCTACGCCCCGTGGAAACGGTTTGAGCCGCAGTCATGTCAACCTCTGTGAAAATGCCCGGGCGCCGGGAAAGGTCATGGAGGCCGCAAGAACGCGGCGCGTGGCCCCGAAAACGCGAGGACGATGGACTTTGAGCGAAATGCCCCTCTACTCGAACCGGCGCGGGCGATAGCTCGCGTGCCGCCTCTAAGCGCGGAATATGGGAGACGATGGTGCGTTGCGCCATTGCTGCCCTTGCAAACCAGCCATGCTCAGCACGCACAGGCAGGCTCAAAAATCAGGCAGGTACCGCGCTTCTCACTGTACCGCGCGCGTTCAAGGCCCGGCGCCAGGCTTGTTCCTGTTTAGTTGACCTTGCAAATGTTCTTTATATGTTCTATATCTTCCGGCCTTATTCGAACGTAAGCGAGAGCAGGATTTGCGATGACCCTCGGCAGCAAAACGGCGAACGGGGCGCGGGGAGCGGCCGGGCAAACGCGGCACGGATGGCGGAAGCGCCGGGCCCATCCGACGTCTAAACCTCGGGTACATGGGGTTGTTCGCTCAAAACGAGCCAGGGGTATCCCCCACCATGGGCACGCTGACGATCAGGCAAGGCGCATTACGATAGTGAGGGTAACGCAGCCAACGGAATCAGCCCCTTACCGCAGTCCTCACCATCACAATAAAATTTCTACACCCCTTGCCGTGGATTGGGGTAATTTCCATCTCCTGAGTGAAATTGGAGCCACGCGTGCTCGGCAACAAACGCATCCTGCTCGTCGTCGGCGGCGGCATCGCCGCTTACAAGAGCCTCGAACTCATCCGCCGCCTGCGCGAGCGCGGTGCGAAAGTGCGCGCGATCGTGACCAAAGCGGGCACCGAATTCGTGACCCCGCTCTCGGTCGCGAGCCTCACCGGCGACAAGGTCTATCAAGACCTTTTCAGCCTGACCGACGAAGCCGAGATGGGCCACATCCAACTCTCGCGCGACGCCGACCTGCTCGTCGTCGCGCCCGCGACCGCCGACCTGATGGCGAAGATGGCCGCCGGCCGCGCCGACGATCTGGCCTCAACCGCATTGCTCGCCACCGACAAGCCCGTGCTGATCGCGCCCGCCATGAACGTGCGCATGTGGCTGCACGCCGCCACGCAACGAAACCTAGCGCAATTGAAAGCAGACGGCGTCACCACAGTCGGCCCGAACGACGGCGACATGGCGTGCGGCGAATTCGGCCCCGGCCGCATGGCCGAGCCCGCCGAAATCCTCACCGCCGTCGAAGCCCACTTCGCACGCGGCCAAGAACTTAGCGGACTGAGCGCGCTCGTGACAGCAGGCCCGACCCACGAACCGATCGACCCCGTGCGCTACATCGCGAACCGCTCCTCCGGCAAGCAGGGCTACGCGATCGCAGGCGCTCTCGCCGATCTCGGCGCGACGACGACGCTCGTCTCCGGCCCGACGAATTTGAGCGCCCCGCGCGGCGTCAAATTCGTGAAGGTGGAGACCGCGCACGAAATGCTTGCCGCCTGCGAAAG
>JABFRX010000224.1 GCA_013140995.1 Alphaproteobacteria bacterium
GGCTATATCGGATGCGAGCCGTTTTTGAACGGCGTCGCGAAGCTGCTTACGCAGGTCGAGCAGGCGAAGCTTGCGAATATCCTTCTGTATCCCGACGATGCGCGTGATGTGCTGCCGCGACTGCCGCCGCAGTCGCTGTCGTCAGTGTATGTTTTGTTTCCCGATCCGTGGCCGAAGCTCCGGCATCACAAGCGGCGGTTCATTCAGGCGGGGACGCTCGACGAACTCGCGCGGGTGCTGAAGCTTGGCGGGGAGGTGCGGGTCGCAACCGATCATGCGGACTATGCGCGCTGGGCGCTGCAGCACTTGATGGCGGATATCCGCTTTCGCTGGACCGCCGCGTGCGCGGCGGATTGGCGCGTGCGGCCGGCCGATTGGCCGCCGACCCGCTATGAGCAAAAGGCATGCAAGGCCGGGCGGCCTTGCGTTTACTTGCGGTTTCTTCGCGTTTAGCTGCCGATTGGGCCTTGGCGGCGCCAAACCCGAAGGCTATATATCCGCCATTCTCGGACAAGAAAGACTGCTTGTTCGCTGGTTGAGGGTTCCCTCTTCCGGGCGCGAGAGGTGTTTGTTTGAACGCACGTGTGAGCGAGCTTGAAGGTCTGATCGGTCCCATCGCCGCGGCGATGGGGTACGCGCTTGTGCGCGTGCGATTGACCGGCGCGCAGCGTCCGACCTTGCAGGTGATGGCGGAGCGTGGCGACGGGCTGATGGACGTCGACGATTGCGCTCGGCTCAGCCGTGCGATTTCGACCGCGTTCGAGTTGGAAGACCCGATGGAAAGCGAATACGTGCTTGAAGTGTCGTCGCCCGGGATCGACCGGCCGCTGACGCGGCGGCGCGACTTCGAGGTCTATGCGGGCCATGAGGCGAAGCTCGATCTCAGGTATCCGCTCGACGGGCGCAAACGCGTGCGCGGAATTTTGAAGGGATTGCGAGGCGAAGATGTCGTCGTCGAAACGGAACTTTGGCCCGAAAAGGGACGTGGCGAACTTGCCGTTCCCTATATGTCGATTGGCGAGGCGAAGTTGGTTCTGACCGACGAACTTATCGCCCATGATTTGAAACGCAGAAAAGACGCGGGCAAAGCGCCCAGCGCGGAACCGGAGTGAAGACCAATGGCCGTCAGTGCAAATAGGCTTGAACTGCTGCAGATCGCAGACGCGGTCGCGCGCGAGAAGTCGATCGACAAGCAGGTCGTGATCTCGGCGATGGAAGAGGCGGTTCAGAAAGCCGCGAAATCGCGCTACGGGCAAGACAACGAGATCAAGGCCGAGATCGATCCGAAGACCGGCGAGACGCGGCTGCACCGTTTGCGGCTTGTCGTCGACAAGATCGAGAACGAGGCGACCGAGATCACGCTCGACGAAGCGCAGATCAGGAACCCCGCCGCGCAAACGGGCGACTTGATCGCCGAGCCGCTGCCGCCGATCGACTTCGGCCGTATCGCCGCGCAGGCGGCAAAGCAGGTCATCTTCCAGAAGGTGCGCGACGCGGAGCGCGAGAAGCAATTCGACGAGTACAAGGACCGCGTCGGCGAGGTCTTGCACGGCACCGTCAAGCGCGTCGAATACGGCAATGTGGTCGTCGACCTTGGACGCGGCGAAGCTTTCGTGCGGCGGGACGAGTTGCTGCCCCGCGAGACGTTCCGCACGGGCGACCGTATTCGCGCCTATGTCTACGATGTTCGGCGCGAGGCGCGCGGCCCGCAGATTTTCTTGTCACGCACGCATCCGCAGTTCATGGCGCGGCTGTTCGCGCAGGAAGTGCCGGAAATCTACGACGGCATCATCGAGATCAAGTCGGTGGCGCGCGATCCCGGCTCGCGCGCGAAGATCGCGGTTATATCGAGGGATGCCTCGATCGACCCGGTCGGCGCCTGCGTCGGCATGCGCGGCAGCCGCGTTCAGGCCGTCGTGCAGGAGCTGCAGGGCGAGAAGATCGACATCATTCCGTGGTCGGTCGACGCGGCGAACTTCGTCGTCAATGCGCTGGCGCCGGCGGAAGTCGCCAAGGTCGTGCTTGACGAAGATGCGCGGCGTATCGAAGTCGTCGTGGGCGAGGATCAGCTGTCGCTCGCGATCGGGCGGCGCGGGCAGAATGTGCGGCTCGCCTCGCAGTTGACGGGGTGGCAGATCGATATTTTGACGGAGGCGGAAGAGTCTGAGCGGCGTCAGGAGCAGTTCCGCAAGCGCACCGAGCTGTTCATGAATGCACTCGACGTGGACGAGACCCTGGCGCAGTTGCTGGCGTCGGAGAATTTCTCGCAGGTCGAGGATTTGGCTTTCGTGGTGACCGAAGAGCTTGCCGAGATTCAGGGTATCGGCGAGGAAACGGCCGGCGAGTTGCAGCGCCGGGCGAAAGAGTACCTCGAGAAGCAAAATGCGATCTTCGACGAGAAGCGGCGCGAGCTTGGTGTCGAAGACGACCTGATCTCGGTCGAGGGCGTGACGCCTGCGATGGCGGTTGCGCTGGGCGAGAACGGCGTGAAGTCGCTCGAAGACCTTGCGGGCTGCGCGACGGACGACCTACTCGGCTGGACGGAAACCGTGAATGGCGAGCGCAAGCGGCAGACGGGGTTCCTTGAGAGCTTCGGTTTAAATGCCGACGATGCTAACGCGATTATCATGGCGGCCCGGGTCACCGCCGGATGGATCGAGGCACCGAAAGAGGCCGAGAAAGAGCCGGAGCCAGAGGAAGAGCCTGCCGCGTGACGCGAGGCCGCGCGCATAAGTCTGACGATGACGGCGTCGAAGGTCCACTTCGGCGCTGTATCGTTTCGGGCGAGACGCTGGCGCCGGAACGCATGGTGCGCTTCGTCGCGGGGCCGGACGGCGTTGTCGTGCCCGACGTTGCGCACAAGTTGCCGGGCCGCGGGTGTTGGGTGACGGCGGAGCGAACCGCGATTGCTAAAGCGTGCGAGAAGGGGCTGTTCTCAAAATCATTCAAAGCGTCCGTCAAGTGTCCCCCCGATCTTGGCGCTCTCGTCGAGCAGTTGCTGGTCAAGCGCTGCATCGAGCACCTGGGGCTTGCGCGGCGTGCGGGCTCGGCGATCATCGGTTATGCCCAGGTCGAAGAGGCATTTCGCGCGCGCGACGGACGTATAGCCGCACTTGTCGAGGCGTCGGACTCGGGCCCCGCGGATCGCGAAAAGCTTGTGAAATACGCACGGATTCAGGGGGCGATTCCGGTTGCCGGATGCCTTGGTTCCGCGGAAATCGGCTTGGCATTCGGGCGCGAAAGTGTGGTACATGCTGCCCTCACGTCAGGCGCGCTCGCGGCCCGGTTCTTGGTCGAGGCGGGGCGGCTTGGCGGTTTCCGCGTTTTGTGTCCGCCGGAATGGGGCGCGGCTTGATGACCGCAACGCTCCGGCGCTTGTTTGATTTGAAGTCTCGAAGGATCGAAAGGTACGCATGACTGACGGCAAGACCCCGGACGGCGAGAAGACGCTGCATGCGTCCGGCGGTGGAAGAACTTTGAGCGTGAAGCGTCCGGAGACGGGCGTCGTGCGCCAGGCGTTCAGTCATGGCCGGTCAAAAGCCGTCGTCGTCGAGAAGAAGCGTCCGACTGTCGTGCGTCCCGGTGGTAAGCCCGAGCCCGTCAAGGAAGTTGCGAAGCCGGTTGAGGCTGCCGCACCTGCGCCAGCGGTATCGACCAAGCCTGCGAAGGCGCCGCCCGTGCAGCCGAAGTCTGGCGGCATGGTGCTCCGGACGCTGACCGAGGGCGAGAAAGAAGCGCGCTCGCGCGCGCTGACGGATGCGCGCGTCGCCGAAGAGGGCGAGCGCCGCCGCGCGCAAGAAGAAGCAAAGCGCCGCGCCGAAGAAGACGCGCGTCTTGCTAAGGAACGCGAGGCTGCTGCCAAGCGCAAGGCCGAAGAAGATTCGCGCCGTGCAACGGAAGACGTTTCTCGCAGCCGTGAGGCGCCGGAAGAACGCGCTGCTACGCCTGCGCCGCGCTCTGGTGCGCGGCCAGCCGGTGGTGCCGGACCGCGTCCCGCGGGCGGTGCGCCGCGACCCGGTGGTCCTGGTGCTCGTCCTGCAGCCGCGGGTGCGCCTGGACGCGGGCCAGCTCCTGCATCGCGGCCGCCTGCCGGTGGTCCGGGTGCCGGTGTGCAAGCGCGGCGCGGTGAAGAGGATGACGGCCGTGGTGGTGCGCGCCGCCGTACGGGCGCCGGTGGACCCGGCCCCGGTGCGAAGCCGCCGACGCAGCCGCGCAAGGTTGCGGACGACGGACGGCGCGCGAAGCTCAGCGTGGTGACTGCGCTCGACGAGAACGAACGGGTCCGTTCGATCGCGTCGTACAAGCGTCATGTTCAGCGCGCGCAGCGTGCGCAAATGGGCGTCAAAGACGAAGCGCCGCAGAAGATCGTGCGCGATGTCGTCATTCCGGAATCGATCACCGTTCAGGAACTCGCGAACCGCATGGCGACGCGTAGCGTCGACATCATCAAGAACCTGATGAAGCAGGGGCAGATGGTGACGATCAACACGTCGCTCGACGCCGATACCGCGCAGCTGATTGCCGAAGAATTCGGCCACACGGTGAAGCGGGTTGCGGAAGACGACGTGCTCGAGGGACTGACCGGCGAGGTGGATGCCGACGAGACGTTGGTGTCCCGCGCGCCGGTCGTGACGATTATGGGCCACGTCGATCACGGCAAGACCTCGCTGTTGGACGCGTTGCGTTCGACGGACGTTGTCGCGGGCGAAGCGGGTGGCATCACCCAGCATATCGGCGCCTATCAGGTGAAGTTGGCTTCGGGCCAAAAGATTACGTTTCTCGATACGCCGGGCCACGCAGCGTTTACCGCGATGCGCGCGCGTGGCGCGAAGGTGACCGACATCGTCGTGCTGGTCGTGGCCGCCGACGACGGTGTCATGCCGCAGACGATCGAAGCCATCAATCACGCAAAGGCGGCTAAGGTTCCGCTGATCATTGCGATTAACAAGATCGACAAGCCGGACTCGACGCCCGACCGCGTGAAGACCGAGCTTTTGACGCACGAAATCGTTGTCGAATCCATGGGCGGCGAGACGCAGGCCGTCGAAGTTTCGGCGACGAAAAAGATTAACCTCGATAAGCTTGAGGAAGCGATCCTTCTGCAGGCCGAAGTCTTGGACCTCAAAGCCAACCCGACGCGTGCGGCATCGGGCGCAATCGTCGAAGCAAAGCTCGACAAGGGCCGCGGTCCTGTCGCGACCGCGCTCGTGCAACGCGGTACGGTCAAAGTCGGCGATATCGTCGTGGCCGGGGCCGAATGGGGCCGCGTGCGGGCGCTCGTCAACGAACGCGGCGAGCCGGTGCCGAGCGCTGGGCCGTCGGAACCGGTCGAGATTTTGGGTCTTTCCGCACCGCCGGAAGCGGGCGACGACTTTGCGGTGGTGGATTCCGAAGCTCGCGCCCGCGAGGTCGCCGACTTCCGCGCGCGCAAGAAGCGCGAGGCGCGCACGCGGCCGGGCGGACGTGCGTCGCTCGATCAGGTTCTGGCCGCCAAGGGCGTCGGCGAGGCGAAGATTTTGCCGCTGGTCGTCAAGTCGGACGTACAAGGTTCGGTCGAGGCGATCTCGTCCGCGCTTGGCGGACTGTCAACGAGCGAGGTCAAGGCGCAGGTGCTTCATGCCGGCGTCGGCGGCGTCACGCAAAGCGACATCATTCTGGCTCGTGCGTCAGGCGCGCCGATCATTGCATTCAACGTGCGCGCCAGCGCCGAGGCGCGCGAGCTTGCCAAGCGCGACGGGGTCGAGATCCGCTACTACTCGATCATCTACAACATCATCGACGATATCAAAGCGGCCTTGTCGGGCATGCTGTCGCCGACGCTGCGCGAGAATTTCTTGGGCTATGCCGAAATCCTCGAGGTCTTCAACATCACGAAGATCGGCAAGGTTGCCGGCTGCCGGATCACCGAGGGCAAGGTTTTGCGTGGCAACAAAGTCCGCCTGCTGCGCGACAACGTCGTCATCCACGAGGGTACGCTCTCGACGTTGAAACGCTTCAAGGACGAGGTGAAGGAAGTCGTGGTTGGTCAAGAATGCGGAATGGCATTCGAGAATTACCAAGACATCCAAAAAGGCGACCAGATCGAGTGCTTCGAGGTCGAGACGATCAAGCGGACGCTCTGATGACGGGGCGGTGTTGAGTCAGCCTCACATCAAGCCACGACGTTTGGAAGGTCGCACGAAGAGAAGAGTTAGGGGCGCGCGTTGCGCGCCTTTTTATTTGCATTGTGCAGCCTTTCAAACGTCGTGGCTTGGTGTGAGGCTGACTCGAAGTTGGGCTACGCCGCCTGAACCGGCCACGGGCCTACGTAGCGTGATTGTGGCCTGATCAATCGGCCGCCGGATTCTTGTTCGCGGATGTGGGCGATCCAGCCGGCGGTGCGGGCGAGGGCGAAGACCGGGGTGAAGGCTTCGCGAGGTATGGCCAACGCTTCCAGAAGCAGGGCCGTGTAGAATTCGACGTTCGTGTCGAGGCGGCGTTCGCTCTTGAAGTCTTTCAGCGCTCGCAATGCGGCCGCTTCAACCGCTTCGGCGAAGGCGATGCGGTTGGCGCGGCCTTTGAGTTTCGCGACGGCGGCTTTCAACACGCTCGCGCGCGGGTCGCGCACGCGGTAGACGCGGTGGCCGAAGCCCATTAGGCGTTCGCCACGCGTCAGGGCGCTTGCGATCCACGCGTCTGCGTTTGCCGGGGTCGCGATCGCGTCGAACATGTCCAGGACCGGGCCCGGTGCGCCGCCATGCAGCGGGCCTTTGAGGGCGCAGAGCGCTGCGACTACGGCCGAGGGAAGGCCCGCCGCTGTCGAGGCAACGACGCGCGCGGCGAAGGTCGAGGCGTTCAGGCCGTGGTCGATTACTGTGACCAGATAGGTCTCGAAGGCGCGCACTTCGTCCGCATCGCCGGGTGCACCGCGTAGCATGCGCAAAACGTCGGCGGCGTGCGAGAGGTTGGGGTCGGGCGCGAGCGTGGTGTGGCCGGAGGCGAGGCGCGCGGACATTGCGGCGGCGACGCCTGCGGCGGCGAGTTCGTCGACCGGTTCTTTGCTGCGCGCGCCGTCGGGGACTGCGGCGAGCAGCAGCCGCATCGCTTCGACGGCGGTTAGGCGGCAAACCTGCTCGGCGAGCGGTTTGAATAGTTCGAATGCGCGAACGCGTGCGCGGCCCAATTCCGCACGAAGATCAGCCGTCGGTGCGAAGCTGTCCCACAGCAGCTTAGTCGCATCCTCGTAGGAGGTGTGGCCCGCCAGATCTTCAAGATCGTGGCCGCGGATGATGAGGCGGCCCGCTTCGCCGTCGACGTGGCTCAAGATGGTTTCGGCGGCGATGACGTTATCGAGGCCCGGACGCATGGGACATCTCCTTCACTTGCAATTTGGTGTGAAAGGTGGATGCTGGGGTCGATACCGTCAATCTTGAATCAACATATCAATATGAACACGAGCGCAGCCAAACGGCCGGTTCCGAAACGTCCCGATGCCTTGATCGACGCGGCGGCGGCGACGAAGGTCTTGGGGGTCAGCCGGAATACGCTCTATGCCTATGTGAGCCGTGGGCTCGTTCGTTCGACGGGGCATCCGACGATCGCGAAGGCGAGCCTCTATGTGGCGGCCGACGTGCAGGCACTGGTCGCGCGCAAGACCAAGATGCGCCGGCCGCGCACGGCGGCAGCGACCGCGCTCGACTTCGGGCTGCCGGTGTTGAAGACGCGGCTCACGCATTTCGAGGACGACCGGCTCTATTACCGCTCCGAAGATGCGATTGCCTTTTCGCGCAAGGCCACGCTTGAAGATGCGGCACGGCTTTTGTGGCAGACGGAGGATGATCCATTTGCCGGCGTCGTGTTCGACCCGGGCAAGATTGCCGGGTGGGTCGAGATCGCGTCGCGCTACGCGCCCGCACGCGCGACTGATCGCGCAAGTATGCTGTTGCCGTTGTTGACGTCGAGCGAGGCGCCGAACGTCGGTAAGGCCGGAGCGCATGCGTTCGGGGCTGCGGCGCGGTTGGTGCTTGCGGTGGCGTCGGCGGTGACGCCGCTGAATTTGCGGCTCGCCAGTCCGATCCATCGTGCTGTTGCGCAGGCATGGGGGAAGCCAAAGGCGTCGGAAGCGATCAGGCGTGCACTCGTTCTTTTGGCCGATCACGAATTGAATGCCTCGACGTTCACGGTGCGCGTCGTCGCCTCGACTGGCGCACGGCATACACATTGCGTGCTTGCGGGGATAGCGGCGTTGAGTGGGCCGTTGCACGGCGCCGCGACGGAGCGGACGCGGGCGTTCTTGGGCGGCATCGAGCGGTCCAGTGATGCGGCGGAGGCCGTGGCGACGCGTTTGCAGCATGGCGAGTTGTTGCCGGGGTTTGGCCATTTCCTTTACCGCGAGGGCGATCCGCGAGCAGCTGAGCTGCTGGAGCAGATCAAGCTCGATCCGATTGCGGCCGCCGTGCTTCAGGCCGGACGTTCGATGGGTGGGGTGGAGCCGAATGTCGATTTTGCGCTTGTGGCGCTTGAGCGGAGTTTCGAACTGCCGCCCGGCGCGGCGTTGGCGCTCTTTGCGAT
>JABFRX010000062.1 GCA_013140995.1 Alphaproteobacteria bacterium
CGTCGACTTGCCCACCCCTTTGGGACCGGCGAGAATCCAGGCGTGCGGCAGGCGGCCCGAGCGCGCCGCGGTCGCCAGCGTTTCTGCGGCCGCTTCATGACCGTACAACTCGAAGCGCTCGCGCGGATGCGGCAGGTCGCCGATGCGATCGCTTTCGGGAACGGGTTCCGCGTCCGCGGCCTTAGCTCTGGGCGCCATCAGAGGCTCAGCCGCGCAGAGACCGTGGCGCGGACGGCTTCGTGCACCTTCTCGATGCTTTGAGCCGCGTCGATGACAACGCAACGTTTCGGCGCACTGCGAGCGATGTCCAAGAAGCCGTTGCGCAGGCGTTCGTGGAACGCGCGCCCCTTTCGCTCGAAGCGCGTTTCGTCGTCGCGCCGGGAAGCCGCACGCTTTAGACCCTCGTCAATCGGCAGGTCGAGGATGAGTGTGAGGTCGGGTTCGGCCTTCCCCATCGCGAGCCGATGCAGTTCCTGCACCAGGTGCTTGTCGAGCCCGCCAGCATAGCATTGGTACGCCATCGTCGAATCCGCGAAGCGATCGCAGACGACATGCGCGCCCCGTGCGAGCGCGGGCTCGATCACCTGGCGCCAGTGTTCGATGCGCGCCGCGTAGAACAGCAACGTCTCAGCTAGCGGCGACCAGCGGTCTGCGGCGCCGGTCACGAGAAGTGCGCGGACTTCTTCGGCCGACGGTGAGCCGCCTGGTTCGCGCGTTTGAACGATGTCGGCGCCGGCTTTTGTCAGATGCTGGCCTAGCAGCCGAACCTGCGTCGACTTTCCGGTGCCCTCCCCGCCCTCGAACGTGATGAACCGGCCGCGCTTCATTGGCTCGCCGGTTGCGGCGGCGCGTCGTCTCCGGAAAGCTTGACGACCTCGGAGGCCTGCTGCGGCTCAGTGCCGCTGGACAGCAGTTCCTTCACACCGACTTTGATTTGGGTGAAGAGGCCGCCGGAGTCGACCTCTGCGCCCGCAAAGACGGGCACGACCGTATCCGGTATGCCGGGGGCGGAAATCGTGAGCTTGCCGAGTTCCTGACCGCGCTGGACCGGCGACATAACGGGCTCGTTGTAAGTGAGGACGACCTTGAGGCCTTCGCGCGACGCTCGGCGCATCAAGATCTTGACCGGCTGACGCACGGCCATCGGTACGGTGCGAACGTCGCCCGCCCATACCTCCGCGTCGCCCACCACGTCACCAGCCTTGAGGAGCGCGTAGGTACGGAACTCGCGGAAGCCTAAATCGAGCAGGCGCTTGGACTCCGCCGCGCGCTCGGTCTCGCCGCGAAGACCGTTCACAACCAAGATCAACCGTCGCCCATCCTGAACGGCCGACGATACGAGACCGTAACCGGATTCCGCCGTGTGTCCGGTCTTCAATCCGTCCGCACCAGGATAGGTTCCAAGCAGCAGGTTTCGGTTTGCCTGCTTGATGCCATTCCAAGTGAACTCCCGCTCGGAGAAATAGGTGTAGTACTGCGGGAACTCGCGGATGATGTACGACGCGAGGCGTGCAAGGTCATGCGCGGTCACATGCATATCCGGATGCGGCAGACCGCTTGCATTTTTGAACACGGAGTTCACGAGGCCGATCTTTTTGCCCTCGGCGTTCATCAGTTCGGAGAACGCCTCTTCAGAGCCCGAGAAATGTTCCGCAACGACCGTGCAGGCATCGTTGCCGGACTGGATTATGATGCCCCGCAGCAAATCCTCGACCTTGATCTGCGAGCCGATGCTGACGAACATTTTCGAGGACTCGTTCTTGCCCGCAACGGACAGGCGCCATGCCTTCTCGCTGACGGTGAACGTGTCTTCGAGGCGAAGCTCACCGTGCTTCAGTTTCTCAAACAGAATTGCGACCGTCATCAGCTTGGCCATCGAGGCCGGGGCCATCGGCTGATCGCCGCCCTTCGAGAACAACACGCCGCCGGTTTCGTGGTCCATCATCAGCGCGAACTGTGCGGCCGTCTGCAACGCGGCCGGATCGAATACCTCGGCCGGTGGTGCAACCGGTTGGGCGGCGGCGCGCATCGCGACTGCAAATATGACGATGGCGAGATACGATATCAGGCGCATGAGGTACCTACTCGACGACGATCTGGGCGCCGTTGTGACCCTTGTCGATCACAGTGTTCAGCATGGAATCGGCTTGTTCCACCGTCGTATAGGGTCCAAAGCGCACGCGGTAGATGGCTTTGCCGTTAGCCGCCGATTGGGTCACGCGCGCTCCACCTGCGTAGACAAGCCGCTGGGCCAATCTGTCTGCGTTTCCTCGGGTCAGGAACGCGCCGACTTGCACCCAGATTTGCGTGGATGACGGAACCGGGACGGTTGTCACGACACCGTCTACGCCCTCTGCCGGTGGCAGCGCCATTGCCGTGGTGGAAGCGACGCGGACTTCCGCCGCCGGAGGCCGCGCCGATGCCGTTGCGGCGCCGGGCGGTGGTGCGAGTTCGCTACTCGACACTGTGCTGACGGGAGCGGCCTTGATGCTGGCCGGGCCGGCGGAGATTTCGTCTTCGTCCTGCGGCGGGGATGCACCGACTTCCGCTTTGCCTTCGTATTGAACGCGCACGCGGGCAGTTCCGTTTTCGTGGAAGCCCAGAAGCTGTGCCGCACGCCGCGAGACATCGATGACACGCCCGCGTGCGTAAGGGCCGCGATCGTTCAAACGCAAGCGGATGGCGCGGCCGTTCTCGAGGTTCGTCACGCGCACGATGACCGGCATCGGCAAGGTGCGATGCGCCGCGGTCAACGCGTTCATGTCATAGCGTTCGCCGTTCGCGGTCGCCTTGCCGTGGAAGTCTTGGCCGTACCACGATGCGATCCCGGTTTCGTCGTAGAACTGGTCTTCCTTCGGATAGTACCAAACGCCGCTGATCTGATAGGGATTGCCGACTTTGTATGCGCCGCTGCCGCCGCCGGTCTTGTCTGCGGCGCAGCCTGCGAGGCCAACGACCAACACACCAATCAATGTCGAGCGCACCAGTTGTGCGAACCGCATGAGCTACGTTCCGTAACGAGAGAGACGATCACCCGGCCGCCGTGTTCCGCGACTCCCGCAGCGCGACCGGATACGCTAACCTGCGCGAGCGCTGCGCACGGCGCAAGATCACCCGAAGCATAGGATCTGGCCACTGCTCGCTCTGGTGGTGTGGCTGGGAGATGAGAGGAAACAATGGGTTACAAGCCATTCGATTTGACCGGAAAGGTGGCGCTCGTCACAGGCGGCAATGGCGGCATCGGACTTGGCATGGCGCAGGCTTTGGCCGATGCGGGTGCAGACATCGCCATTTGGGGAACCAATGCGGACAAGAACTGCGCCGCCGAGGCGGCATTGAAGGCCTCAGGACGGCGGGTGCTGGCTCAGACGGTCGACGTCGCGAACGAGTTGCAGGTCGTGGAGGGTATGAAGACTGTCATCGACAAACTTGGCCGGGTCGACACGGTGATTGCGAACGCCGGGATCGGGATTGGGTCGCGTTCGTTTCTCGACATCACGATCGAGCAATTCCGAAAGGTCGTTTCGGTCAATCAGGAGGGCGCCTTCCTCACGTTGCGCGAAGCCGCGCGGCACATGCGCGACCGCGCTTCAAAGGGCGATGCGGGCGGTTCATTGGCGGTCGTCGCCAGCCTCGCTGCAATCGAAGGTGCTGCGCGCAATCAGCACTATGCGGCGACGAAGGGGGCCGTCGTCTCGATGATGCGCGCGATCGCGGTGGAATTCGGCCGCGACGGCGTTCGGGCCAATGCGATTCTACCGGGTTGGATTGCGACAGACATGACCGCGATGGCGCAGACGTCGTCAAACTTCACCGACAAGGTGATCTCGCGCGTTCCTTCGCGGCGGTGGGGACAGCCGGCAGACTTCGGTGGTATCGCAGTCTATCTCGCGAGCGATGCATCGGCCTACCACTCCGGGGATACGTTTGTGATCGACGGCGGGTACGCGGTGTTTTAGCCGGGCTTTGCGCCTTCGATGATGGCGAGGAAGTCCGTGGCCTTCAGACTAGCGCCCCCGACGAGCACGCCATCAACGCCCTTCGCGTGCAAGATTTCCTTAGCGTTCGACGGCTTCACCGAGCCGCCATAGAGCAAGCGAATTGCACTGCCGGTCGCCCCGAGCTTCGCCGCCATGCGCTGGCGTATGAAGGCGTGCGCATATTCGATGTCGGCGAGCGAGGCTGTTTTCCCGGTTCCGATGGCCCAGATCGGCTCATAGGCAACCGCCGTGGTTTGCGGCGTTGCATCCGTCGGAACGCTGCCATCGATTTGCGCGGCAAGCACCGTTTCGGTTTTGCCTGAAACCCGCTCGGCCTCGGTTTCGCCGATGCAGATGATTGCGGTCAGCCCGGCTCGCCAGGCGGCCGTAGCTTGAGCGGCGACTTCAGCGCTCGTTTCCTTGTGATCGGTGCGGCGTTCGGAGTGACCCACAATGACGCAACTCGCGCCGGCGTCTTTCAGCATCTCGGCGCTGATATCGCCAGTGTGAGCGCCGTTCGGCTTTGCGTGGCAGGTCTGTCCACCGAGACGTATGGAGCCTTGTTCGACGGCGTCGATCAGTGCCCGCAACAATGTCGCGGGTGGGCAGATCAATATATCAGGCAGATGCTTGCGCCCGTTGAGGGCTTGCACCAGGGCTGTGACCTCGGCTTTGGCGCCTAGCAGCCCGTTCATTTTCCAGTTACCGGCGATGAGTTGGGGTGCTGTCACGGCTGGTGCTTCCGCCTCTTTTCTGGGCTGAACGAAAGCGCCTGGCCGGGTTCGAGGTCAAGCGCCCTCGCGGCTTGCCGCCTCTAGAGTGGCCCCCTAATATCCCGCCCGCTTCGGTTCAGGTGCCGGCTGGCGCACCGAACTTCGGGCGCCAAGGCCCGCGCTCCTTAGATCGGCATATCGACAACCTTGAAATACGCGGTAACGACTTCCCATGCTTGACTCTCTGCGCAACGCTTCTAAGGGGTGGCTTGGGGCTATCCTTATCCTCGTTTTGGTAGGCAGCTTCGGCTTCCTGTTCGGCATCCAGGATTGGATGGACTTCACACCTACGCCACAGATTGCGGCCGTCGGTGACGAAAAGATTTCGCCTGAGACGTTCCAGCAGGAGTTCTCGCGCTATCTGCGCAAGATGGCACGCGACACAAAGGTCGAGCTATCCACCGCCGAGGCCAAGGCTAAGGATTTGGACCGGATTGCGCTGGACGAAATGGTGACCCGGTTTGCCACCGTCGAGAAGGCGAAGGCGCTGGGGCTCGTTGCGACAAACAGCCAGATCGCCGACATGCTGAAGACTAACCTTCCCGACGGCTCCGGCGGCGTGAACCGCGGTGCCTTCCAACAGCTTTTACAGGAAAATCAGGTCAGCGAGCCGGAGTTCTATGAACTCGTCCGGGCCGACATGTTGCGTAGCCAGCTCTACCGCACGATTGCGGGCGGTACAACGTTGCCGCCGGGATTGGAGGCGGCGCTGCAAAAATTCCGTCTACAGCGGCTGGTCGCCGAGTACGTGCTCATCGATCCGGCGCGAGCGGGTGAGATCAAAGATCCGGATGACGCCGCTCTTAAGGCTTACTACGACACACATGCCGACAAGCAGTACTCGACCGCCGAGTATCGCGCCCTGACGCTCGTGACCGTGCGCATAGAAGACGTGGCGTCGCGGGTCACCGTGACGGAGGGAGAAATCAAGCAAGCCTACGACCGGGCAAAGAACTATTTCGAGACGCCGGAAAAGCGGCGGATCGATCAAATCCGCTTCAAAACCGAAGCAGCAGCACGTGCCGCCAAAGCGAAGATCGACGCAGGGCTATCGTTCGACGACGCCGCCAAAGCCGAAGGCTACAAGCCCGAGGACATCCGCCTCGGCGAAGTCTCGAAGAACGACACGACGATCCCGGCGGTTGCCTTCGAGCTGCCGGTCAACAAAGTCAGCGATCCGTTGAAGGGTGCGTTCGGGTGGGTGATTTTGCGCGTGCTCTCGATCACGCCCGGCACGGTCAAGACACTCGACGAAGCGCGCGCGGCGATTCGCGACCAGTTCGTGAAAGAGCGGTCGAAAGATTTGCTCGTACAGCTGACGATCGACTTCGAAGACGCGTTGGGCGGCGGCGCGACGATCGAAGAGGCGGCGAGGAAGCTGAGCCTTCCCCTGAAAAAAGTTCCCGTCATCGACGCCCGCGGCAACGACACCGCCGGCGCGCCGGTCGAGGGGCTGCCTGGTGGCGAGTTCTTGGCTCAGGTGTTCGCGGCAGAAACGGGTTCGGACTCCGAGATCGGCGAGGCCAGCGACGGCGTGCGCTATGTCTATCGCGTGGACAAGGTGACGCCTGCCGCGCGCAAGCCCCTGGCGCAAGTGCGCGAGGAGGTTCTGACGAACTGGCGCAACGAGGAACTCGCCAAGCGGCTTGGCGCCATCGCAGATGACCTCGTGAAGAAGGGAAGTGGCGGTCAGACGATGGCGTCGATTGCATCTTCGCTTGGTGTGGCGCCGCTGCGTACAGATCCGATGGCGCGCTATGGCAAACAGGGCGTGTTCGGCGAGGATACGCTGTCGGCGGCTGGCGACGCCAAGATCGGGCAATTTTTCACCGGCTCCGTCGCCGATGGCAAAAGCCGTGTCGTTGCGAAGCTAGTTGAAGTCACTTACCAGGACGAAACGCCCAGCGATCCGCAACGGATGATGTACGGCGCCAATCTGCGGCAGGTGTTCACCGAAGACTTGATCGAACAGTTCGGCCAAGCAGTGCGCGCAGACGTCGGCGTGAGCATCGACGAAACGCAGTTCGCCAAATTCCACACCGGCGAATGACGGAGCTGACGCCCACGTTCGACTCTTTTCGCGCCGCTTACGATGCGGGCAAGCCGCAGATTGTAGCGCGTTCGCTCGTCGCCGATTTAGACACGCCGGTGTCGGCGTGGATGAAGCTCGGCGCGGCAGACCCTTACTCGTTCCTTTTCGAGAGCGTGCAAGGCGGCGAGATTCGCGGGCGCTATTCGATCATCGGCTTGCGGCCGGACATCATTTGGCGCTGCCGCGGGACGAAGGCCGAGTTGAACCTGCGCGCGCAAGATGAACCGGATGCGTTTGTTGCCGAGGCGAAGGCGCCGCTTGCTTCGCTGCGCGACCTGCTCGCGCGGACCCAACTTGAACTGCCCCCTGCCCTGCCGCCCATGGTGTCGGGCGTGTTCGGCTATCTGGGCCACGACATGGTGCGGCTGATGGAGCGGCTGCCTGCGCCCAAGCCCGATACTTTGGGGTTGCCGGATGCGGTGCTGGTTCGGCCCACGATCGTCGCGATTTTCGATGCGGTTCGGGCCGACGTCACGATTGCGACGCCGGTGTTTCCGCAAGGCGCTGTCAGCGCGCAGCAGGCCTACGATGCGGCGGAGGATCGGCTCTCCGCCGTTGCCGTCGATTTTGCGCGCAACCGTTTGCCGGAAGATGCGTACGCCAGCGATCCGTTGCAGCTTGACGAGCCGCAATCGAACACGACGCGCGCTGAGTATCACGCCATCGTCGCCCGCGCGAAGGCGTATATCGCGGCCGGTGACATATTTCAGGTGGTACCGAGCCAACGGTTCCGCCGGCCGTTCACGCTTCCGCCGTTGCAGCTTTATCGGGCGCTGAGACGGCTCAATCCGTCACCCTATTTGTTCTTCCTGAACTATCCTGGTTTTTCCGTCGTCGGTTCGAGCCCGGAGATCTTGGTTCGTGTGCGCGACGGCGGCGTCACGATCCGTCCGATCGCGGGCACGATCCGGCGCGGCGCGGAGCCTACCGAGGACAAGGCGCTGGCCGAGAAGCTGCTCGCCGATCCGAAGGAGCGGGCGGAGCATTTGATGCTGCTCGACCTCGGCCGCAACGACGTCGGCCGCGTCGCGGTAACCGGCACCGTCAACGTCACCGAACAGTTCGTGATCGAGAAGTACAGCCACGTGCAGCATATCGTGTCGCAAGTCGAAGGCCGCTTGCGCGCCGACAAGGACGCGGTCGATGCGTTGATTGCGGGGTTCCCGAACGGCACGACGAGCGGCGCGCCGAAGATCCGCGCGCTTGAGATCATCGACGAACTGGAGAAGGAAAAGCGCGGCATCTATGGCGGCGCGGTCGGCTATTTCTCGGCGAACGGCGCGATGGACACCTGCATTGCGCTCCGGACCGCGATCGTCAAAGACGGAATGATGTATGTCCAGGCGGGCGGCGGCGTCGTCGCCGACAGCGACCCCGAGGCCGAGTTCATGGAGACCGTCTACAAGTCCGCCGCCCTCTTCCGCGCCGCTGAAGAGGCGCAGCGGTCGGCGGGCAAGGTCAACCGCTAGCGGTACATTGCGGCCGCAGCTACCCGCCTCACTCCAGCTTGAACTCGATCTCCACCACCGTCGTGCTGACGCGGCCGGTGGATTCGTAGCGCCATCGTTTCACGGCAGCGAGCGCTGCCGTTTCGAACCAGCCTTCGGGGCGGGCGGCGACGACGGCGGCTTCGCTTACTGCGCCGTTTGGTTGGATGGTGATGCGCACCTTTACGACGCCTTCCTTATC
>JABFRX010000025.1 GCA_013140995.1 Alphaproteobacteria bacterium
AAGGCTGTCTTCTGGCGCTTGGCAACGGTGGCCAGCGAGAAGTTTTCTATTTCTTCGTTGAAGAGTTTGTAGAAGTTGAGTTCGGCCGCCAAGTGCAGGAAGACGCCGCCGAGGCCGATGGCGGCGCGGTCCATGAAGACGAATTCGCGGGGCGGTTTGACGGGGCCGAGCTGGCTCAAGCGCTTGTGCACTTCGAACGCTTCCTTGCGGCCGTAGGCTGAGGGTTCGATGCCGTCGGCGACCGTGCGGGTGCGGTTGTCGAGCAGCGGCGCATAGATGAAGCGGGCCCAGATGTTCAGCGTTTCGATGACTTCTTTCCTCAACCCTGAGAAGCCCCAGGTTTCGTAGGCGTGGACGGCGAGGTCGGGTTTGCCTTGCTCGAGCGCGCGGTAGAGGTCGATCACACCGCCCACGAATTTCGGTTTGAAGGTGCGGATGCAGCCGTAGTCGAGCAGGTTCAGGTCCAGGTTTTCGCGGATCGTGTAGTTGCCCAGGTGCGGGTCGCCGTGGATCGCGCCGTAGTGGCTGAACGGATGCCACCAGGCGCGGAACAGCGACAGCGCGATCGTGTTGCGCTCGGCGAGCGCGTGTTGTTTGAAATCCAGGATCGGCCTGCCCTCCTGCCAGCTCATGGTGAGCAGGCGGCCGGTCGAGAGTTCCGTCACGATTTCGGGGACATGGATCGTGCGGATGTCTTTGAGCATCGCGCGGTAGAGGTTCATGTGCGCGGCTTCGCGTTTGTAGTCGAGTTCTTCGCGCAGCCTGGCGCCCACTTCCTCGGCGATGTCGGACGGGTCGATCGCGCGGTCCATGCGGCGGTAGAGCGCGAAGATGAGGCGCAGCTGCGCGAGGTCGGCTTCGACGGCGGAGGCCATGTCGGGGTATTGAAGCTTGCAGGCGAGCTTCTTTCCGTTCTTGGCGGTCGCACGGTGGACTTGGCCGAGCGAGGCGGCGGCTGCGGCGTCGCGCTCGAAGGCTTTGAACTTTTGCTCCCACGTGGGACCAAGTTCGGCTTGCATCCGGCGGCGCACGAACGGCCAGCCCATTGGCGGGGCTTGGGTTTGCAGGGTTGCCAGTTCGGCTGCGAAGTCGGCGGGCACTGCGTCGGGGACGGTCGCCAGCATCTGGGCGACCTTCATGAGCGGGCCTTTGAGGTTGCCGAGCGCCGCCTTCAGGTCGCTTGCCTCGCTCTTGCTGTTGCGTTCGAGGCCCAGCATCCGGGCGCCGGCCATGCGGGCTGCTGCGCCGCCCATCGTGGTCGTGACGTCGGCGTAGCGCTTGAGGCGGCGGCCGAGCGTGTTCTTTTCGTCGGTCATTGAGGGCCTGTCTCGCATGCCAGGCGGGCTTCGTCGAAGTTGTTTGCCGCGGCATCGAAGCGGGCTTGGGCTGTGGCGCAGGGGCACGACGCCTTGCCGAAGATGGGGGCAATATCCTGCCCGTCCAGGGCGGCTTGGCCCTTGGCGGATAGGGTGGATGCCTTGTCCCAATTGCGGCCTGTGCGGACGGCGATTTTCGCCTGGAGCTGGTATTCGCGGGCGAGGCACGCGCGCCAGGTGTCGCCGGTGATTTGCTCTTTCAGGAAGGGGCCGACTTCGAAGGTTTGGCAGGCCGATAATGCGCCCAGAACCGCCCAGAAACAGCAACGGCGTACAAGATCCCCCAGATCTTGCACGCCGCGCTTCACCCCCTCGATGCGTTTTCCGGTATCCCCATTCGCTCGCTCACTTAGCAGAGCAACCCCCGCGAGCCGGACATCAGAAAAGCGAGTGAAACTTTTCATTAAGCCCTGCCACTTGCAAGACGTTGTGGCCCATCCGCTTCTGATTCGAGACGCAGTGTAGCGCTGGCACAACAGGGGGGCGAACGGTGCCCCAGATTTGGCGAAATCGACCCAAGCTGAGACACCTTAAACGCCACCTTTACCGCGCGTGAGCCATGGTTGGTCCCAATAAACCAAAAAACGGTGGGACCTACAGAAATGGCGCATACGACGCTTATTGTTGACGACGATCCGACGCAACGCCGCCTCATGCAGGCGCAGGCGGAGCGGTGCGGGTTTCAGGTTCTGCTGGCGTCGGGCGGCCAAGAGGCGCTGGACGTTCTGAACGGGCCGAAGGGCGCCAATGTGAGCCTGGTTCTGCTCGATCTCGTGATGCCGGGGGTGGACGGGCTTGGCGTGCTGCAGCAGCTGCGGCCGACGCATCCTTCGCTTCCCGTGATCGTGCTGACGGCGCAGGGCGGGATCGACACTGCCGTCGGCGCGATGCGGGCCGGGGCCGACGACTTCCTGGTCAAGCCGGCCTCGCCCGAACGCCTTCAAGTTTCGATGCAGAACGCGTTGAAGCTGAAAGCCCTGACCGGCGAAGTGCAGCGGCTCAAGAAGGTCAACGACGGGCGCTTGAGCTTCGGCGATCTGATCGCCGAGAGCCCATCGATGCGCGTCGTGTTGCGCATGGCCGAGCGCGCGGCGCAGTCGAATATTCCGATCCTGATCGAGGGCGAAAGCGGCGTCGGCAAAGAGGTTGTGGCGCGCGCGATTCAGGGCGGCTCGGACCGCTCGGGCAAGCCGTTCGTTGCGGTGAACTGCGGCGCCATTCCGGACACGCTCATCGAGAGCATTTTGTTCGGGCACGAGAAGGGCTCGTTCACGGGCGCGGTCGACAAGCATATCGGCAAGTTCCAAGAGGCGAGCGGGGGCACGCTGTTTCTCGACGAAATCGGCGAGCTTCGGCTCGACATGCAGGTGAAGCTGCTGCGCGCCATTCAGGAGGGTGAAGTCGACCCGGTCGGTGCGAAGCGGCCGGTGAAGGTGGACATCCGCCTGATCTCGGCGACGAATCGCAACCTTCAGCAGCAGGTCCAAGAGGGCAAGTTCCGCGAGGATCTGTTCTACCGCTTGAACGTGTTCCCGATCGCGCTGCCGCCGCTCCGCGATCGCCGCGAAGATATTCCAGGGTTGGTTGCGCATTTTATCCGCCGCTTTGCGGTCGAAGAGAACAAGAAGCTCGTCGGCATCGAGCCGGCGGCGCTGGACATGCTTTCGAGTTTCAACTGGCCGGGCAACATCCGCCAGCTTGAGAACACCGTTTTCCGGGCGGTGGTTCTGTGCGACGGCGATTGCTTGCGGGCGGGGGACTTCCCGCAGGTCGCGAGTCAGCTCGGCATTGCCGTGCGTTCGACGCATTTCGACGACGACGCCGAGGGTATCGCGCCGCGCTATGTGCCGGTTGCCCCGCCGCGTGTGCCGGCACTTGAAGCGGGCGCGGGCAACCGCGAAGGCTTGAACGTCGTGGGCGTGGACGGACATTTGCGGAAGCTCGAAGAGATCGAGTTCGAACTTATCCGCTTTGCGATCGAAAAATACGAAGGGCACATGTCGGAAGTCGCACGCCGGCTCGGCATCGGCCGCTCCACGCTCTATCGCAAGCTGCGCGAGATGGGCATCGACGAGCCGCGCGCGGGTGCCGCTTAGTCGCGCAATTGCGCCATTTGAAATGAGAGATGTGAGAGACGGTTTCATTCTCTCACTTCTCTCAGTTGCGCCAAGACGCGTTCGACCGCCGCGCGCGGGCCTTCTTCCAAGTCGGCGAGCGCGATGCGGCCCACCCTAACCAGGCGCACGAGTTCGGCCTCCAAATCGAGTTCGCGGTACGTGGCGGCGGACTGCAGATAGCCGTCACGATATCTGGCCGGCGAAAGCGCTTTCAACCGTGCGAGCAACAGAGCGTCGGAAAAGCGCCGGCGGGTGCCGACTTGCCGGCCTTGGTAGAAGACCGGCTCCTCGACGCCGAGACGGCCGCGCCGGTCGGCCTCCTCAGCCAGGATATCGACGGCCATTTCTTGCGCCAATGCCCAGGTTCGCCCGAAGTCCGGATCGGCGTGGCGCCAACGATAGACACTGGCCGGGGCATAGCCGGCCGCTTCGGCAGCACGGCCGACGGCGTAACCGTGGGCGAGGCCTTGGAAGAAGAGATCGTCGCTTTCGGGGGTGCGGGCTGAGGGGTTCGACATGAGGCGCAATATACATCTTCTCCACTTATATTGCGAGAAGTCTTAAGTTGCCGGCATGTGCAACGCTGCCGCTGCCAACCTGTCGCATAGCATCTTGACAGCAACAATATCTGCTGTCATGATGCCTCGCATGACCCGAACCACCGTCACGCTCGATCCCGATGTGGAGCAGTTGCTGCGCGATGCGATGCAGCGGCGGCGGCAAAGCTTTAAAGAGGCGTTGAACCAAGCCGTGCGTAACGGCCTGGCCGATACGCCTCCGGCCGAGCGCGAGGGCCGCTTCAAGGTGCGCGCCCGGCCGATGGGCTTGCGCACCGGGATCGATCCCGCCCGGCTCAATCAGCTCGCCGACGAGATGGAAGCCGATGCATTCCTCGCGCTCAGCGGGAAGCTGGCTGCGGGAGCGCGGCGTGCAAAGCCGAAATGATCGTGCCGGACGCGAACCTGCTGCTCTATGCCTATGACCAAAGCAGCCCGTTCCACGACCGGGCGCGCGCGTGGTGGGACGGCTGCTTGTCGGGGCGCGAGGCGGTAGGCCTTACCTATCCGGCGATGTTTGCTTTCCTCCGGATCGCGACGAACCCGCGCGCGTTCGCCAACCCGATGACGCTCGATGAAGCGGCCGAACACGTGAACTCATGGCTGGGACGGCGCGTGTCCCAAATCCTCCAACCGCCCGCCTCCCACGCTGCGGACGCGATCGCGCTTCTGATGTCGGCTGGCGGCGCCGCCGGAAACCTCGTGACCGACGCCCAAATCGCCGCGCTCGCGCAAACCTACCGCGCCGTCGTTCACACCGCCGACCGCGACTTCCAGAGGTTTGCGGACGTGCGGTGTTTGTTTCCGCTGGACGCTTGAACGTGCGGCGCGCGGCTACCAGCTTCCTTCACGCGGACGTCTTTGCAGTGGTGCGCACTCTCTTTGCGCGAACGGCTACGCGAAGCGCCGACGAACCATGGCCGCGGCGGGTCGTTCGTAGCAGCGGCGGTGCCAGGCTACGACGTTTGGGAACGCGTGCATGTCGATGGCAGTCGCGCGCGATGGCGACAAAACGCAGGCGACGTTGATATCTGCGACCGAGAAGCGCCCTCCAACGAGCCAGGGGCGCTTGCCGAGTACGATGTCCAGTGTCGAGAGCGCCTTGGTCACCACCTTCGCGGCCTGGCTTGCGATCGCCTCTCGAAGATCTGCGAGCAACGCATCTCGCTGGACCCACGGCTCAAGGTGCCCCTGGGCCCATAACGTCCAGCGCCAGACTTCCGCCTCGCCTTCGGGCACCGTTGGGTAGAGAGCGTTTGGACCGGATGATCCATATTTCTTCGCGAGATAGAGATTGATCGCAAGCGAGTCCGCCAGTGCAAAGCCGTCGTCGACGATCGTAGGAATGGTGCCCGCCGGGTTGAGTGCCAGAAACTCCGGCTCTTTCAACTTCGGATCGTCCCACGTCAGCGGAACGTGGGTGTAGTCGAGGCCGAGTTCGGCCGCCATCTAGAGCGTGCGCATCGTACGCGAGCGGGGCGAACCGTAGATCGTGAGCGCCATGGAGCATACTCCGTGCGCGCCTTGGGCAGGTCAAGTGCCTCGCCGCGTCGGGTACAGAACGACCAACAACGCAGCGGGCGACGTGATTGGCGAATGGCGCTGTTCGCGTGGTGCTTACGAGAGGCGTCGAATCCAACCGCCGCTGTTGTTCATGCCAGGTTCAGGCGGGGGGCGTTTTGCTAGGATTGGATGAGAACCGGCGGTGCGGCGTTCGCGACCGACACGCCCTAGGAGATTTGATGACATGACGACGGTGTTCGTATCGGCGGTTACGGTCGGCGCGTTGTTTCTGGGTGGAGTAGGCCCGGCGTTCGCAACGGGACAGATTTACGGCAACTATGGTCAGGGACCCGCGCCGCAGAGTTATGGCGCGCCGGCCTATGGTGCGCCGGTGTACGGCCAGCCTCATCACGCCGGGCCGCCGGTCTATGCGTATCGCGACGACCGCGACTGTGCGGGGGAGAGTGTTGCGGGGACACTGATCGGCGGCGTGCTGGGCGGCGTCATCGGCAGTAATCTTGGGCGTGGGCACGGTCATCACGGCTGGTACGGCCATCGCCACAGCAATCGCGGACCTGCGACGGTGGCGGGCGTATTGCTCGGCAGCTTTGCGGGTAATGCGATAGCCAGCAGCGCTTGCAACAACCGCGGCGGATATGCGCCGTCACCGTACGGCTATGCGCCGCAGTATGCGGGGCCGCAGTACGACGACGAGTACGGTCCCGGCTACGACGAGGACGAGCACTACGATCCCGACGCGCCGTACGACGGGCGGTAACAAACACCGACAGCATTTGGGCCGCGCTCTTCCGACGAAGGGCGCGGTCTTTTGTTGACCCCGCCGCAGCACCGGGCGAGGACTTCGGTCGGCTATCCGAAACGGGAGTTCAGCTTTGAACATCAACATTCGCCTCGAATGCCCCGAAGACCGGGACGCCATCTTCGATCTGACCAAGCGCGCGTTTGCGCCGATGCCGTATGCGGACGGCGACGAGCAAGAGATGATCGACAAGCTGCGCGATGCGGGGGCGCTTAGTCTTTCGGCTGTCGCCGTTCTCGACGGTGCGATCGCCGGGCATGTCGCACTTTCGCCCGCGACGCATGAAGGCGGCGATGCGGGTTGGTACACGCTTGGGCCGATCTCGGCCGAGCCGGCGTTGCAGCGCAAAGGTATCGGGCGTGCGCTGATCGCGTTCGCGAAGTCCTGGATGGGCGAGCACAGGGCGCGCGGGTGTATCCTCACCGGCAACCCGAATTACTACTCGCGCTTCGGCTTTGTGCCGGCGCCTGGCAGTACGCCCGCCGGCGCACCGCCTGCGTTCTTTATGGTGTTGCCGCTAAACGGCGCGTGTCCGCCGGGCCGCTTCCGGTTTCATCCGGTGTTCGGCGCCTGAGCTTAAGCGAGCGGTAGGCCGTCGATTTCCAGCTGCTTCTTCTTGCGCTTCGGCCTTGTCCATACCACGCCGGGGTAGCCTTTCAGCGGACCTAAGCTTTCGCCGAGGTAGGTCCATTCTTGCAGCTCTTCGATCGCGATGTGGTAGAGCGGTTCGCGGCCGGTTCTGCCTTGGAACAAGGCGCGGGGGATGTTGATCATTTTCGGCGAATGCGCGCGTTCGTACATCAAGGGCGTGCCGCAGCGTTTGCAGAAGCTGCGGATGCGGCCGGCTTCTTTGTCTTCGTAGCGCGCGATGTTCGCCTCACCGTTGGCCACGCGAAACTTGCTCTTCCAGACACCCACGTAGGTTGCGTAAGCGGCGCCGTGAGCGCGGCGCGTTGCCGCCGAATGATCGTGCCAAGCCCAGAATACGGGGACGGCGACCTCGAGTTCCACCGCACCGCACAAACAGCGCGCCGACACATGGGGCAGTGATGCGTTCCGGGCACGCGCGGTCTTCTTTGCGTCGTTCACCTTGAGCCTCAAGCGTTCGCGTGAAGGGGCGATGTTGCCCGGATCGGCCGCGGTTCGCTAGGTTCCGCCGGGACTTCAAGGGGACGATCGACATGGCAGAGCCGGAAACCACGCATGTGCGCGGGAGCGAGTTGACGGTTGCCTCGCTGGTCGCGGCCGTTCTGGTCTCGGCGGTGATGGGGCTTGCCTACCCCTACATGGTCTTGAAGCTTGGGTTCGGACCCAACGTTTCGATCGTGTCGGCGTTTTTTGGGTTCGTTGTGCTGAGCGCGTTCGTGTTCCTGGGCGGCAGCTACGACCGGTGGCAGAACAACATCGTGCAAACAGCCGGCACGTCGGCGGCGGCGACTGCGTTTATGTGCATCGTGCTGGCGTCGTTCGACATGCTGCGCGAGTCGAAGCTTGTCACATTCGCATTGGCGCCGACACAGACGCAGGTGTTCATTTGGCTGACCACCGCGTCGGTGCTGGGCGTGTTGCTTGCCGTGCCGATGCGGCGGCACTTCGTCGTCGACGAGAAGCTTCCGTTTCCAGACGGGATGGCTGCTGCCGAGACGTTGAAGGTGCTCGATCCGCCGCGCGATGCGGGTAAGACCGATCTCATCTATGTGCAAGCGCGGCGTGCGGCGGTGCTGCTCGGGATCGGGCTTCTGGCGTCGGCCGGGCTGATGCTGTTCCGCGAGGACGCGCAGATCTTCAAGTTCATCCCGGAAGGCTGGACGCCAGGCGATCTGGTTTGGGGCGCCACGGGTGCGTCGTTCGTGGTCGCCGCCATGGGCGTCGGTGTGTCGTACAGCCTGCTTTCCATCGGCAGCGGGATGATCATCGGTTTGCGCATCAGTTTGTGGCTGATGGTGGGCGTCGCGCTCGGCTTCTTGGCCGCGCCCTATTTTCTGACACAACAGGGCATCTTACCCGATACGCCGACGCGCACGCAGGTGCTGTTCTGGGTGATGTGGCCCGCGATCGGGATGATTGTCGCAGCCGGTATGACGATCTTGGCGTTGCGCTGGCGGCTTTTGCGCGAGGCGTTCCGGGCGCTCGGTACGGCCG
>JABFRX010000091.1 GCA_013140995.1 Alphaproteobacteria bacterium
TGAACGACTCTCCGACCTCACGGCCCCGGTCGATTCTGGCGCCGTATCCTGTCTTGTCCCGCACCGCCATAGCCGAGTCCAATCCCCAGCGCTGGCACAACCATCCCCCTCCCCCGCCGTCCGGCGGTTCGCAGGTCATCGTTGCGATTTTGGATACGGGCGTCGATCTCGATCATCCGGAGTTCGCAGGTCGCATCGTTGGCGGCGCGTGTTTCGGTGCTGCCAGCATGTGTTCGGGCGCATCCGCACTGGGCGACGACAATCACGGGCACGGCACCCATGTGGCTGGCATTGTCGCGGCGGCCGCAAATGGCACCGGCAACACTGGTGTGGCTCCCAACGCTGCGATCTTGCCGGTCAAAGTTTTGTCGGCGAGCGGCAGCGGCAGCGATGCCAGCATCGCAAGCGGCATAAACTATGCGGTTTCGCAAGGCGCGCGCGTGATCAACATGAGCCTCGGCGGGCCGTCGCCGTCGAGCGTATATCTGGCGCCGCTGAGCCAAGCGGCCGCGAGTTCGGTGATCGTCGCAGCAGCCGGCAACAGCGGCAACGCACTGGCGCCGGGATATCCGGCCGCTTACGCGACGCAAGCCGGTATCGTAGGTAGCATGATCATCGCGGGGTCAGTCGGCCCCACAAACGTCATCTCGTCGTTTTCGCAGACGCCCGGCAACGGTGGGTGCGTCGCTTCCGGCGGGAAGACGACGTGCTTTAAAGACGTGTTCTTGGTAGCGCCCGGTCAGAGTATCTACTCTGCCTATCCGGGCGGTTACGCGACCATGTCGGGGACGTCGATGGCGACGCCTTACATTTCGGGCGTTGCGGCGCGCTTGTTCGCGGCTTCGCCCTATCTCACGCCGCAACAGGTGGTGAGCATCATGTTTCAGTCAGCGACGGATCTGGGTGCGCCCGGCACCGACGCCGTCTATGGGCGCGGCCTCGTGAATCTGCAGGCGGCGCTGGCGCCGCTCGGGACACAGTCGATCGCGACCTCCGGCGCGACGACGGCGAGTTTCTCCGGTACCGGTAACGCCGGTACGGCCGGCCTATCGGGCGTGCTCGGCTTTGGCTTTGGCGCGTCGAAGATTGCGAAGGACGCCGTATTCTTCGATTCTTTCGGCCGCGACTACCGCACCGATTTGACTGTGGCAGTGGGGAGCGCGGCACTCAGTCTTGAAGGTCTCGTCACGCAGGGCACGGGCCTGTGGCACAGCGTCGACTTTGCGGGCAACGGGTTCAGCGCGTCGGGCTTCGTTTCGGAAGAGACCACAAACGCGGTACTGGGCGGCGCGCGCCACAGCGCGTTCAGCGACATGGTCGTTCGGGCACGGCTCGGCGAGGGCGCAACGCTGATCGTGGGGCACAATGCGGGCCTCCAAGGGCAGGTGAACGCGCTCGATCTGGCGGCGAGTGAGGCATACGACGGTTTGTTCCTTTCGGCGTCGGCATTGAACTCGCCGTTCTTGGCGTTGACTGAGGAGGCCGACCTCCTGGGAGCCGGCGTCGCATTGACCGACACGCTTACGCTTACGTTCGGGCACGCCCGCGGACAAGAGAATGCGACCTTCGGCTTGGAAGACGAGCAGCTGACGGCGGAGGAAGCCTATGCTTACCTGACCCAAGACCAGTCGCACGCGCGGTCGGCAGAGAATACGCTAGCTGCCGTAAGCTGGCGCTTTGCACCTTGGGGGGTTGCTGGCGTCAACATTGCGCAAACCGGCGAAGCGAACAGCTTGCTCGGCAGCGACGAGGCCGGCGCGTTGATGTTGACGGCGGACGCAGCAACGACATCGGTTGGTTTCGGCGTGCGCGCCAATCTGGGCGACGACTGGGTCGCGTCTGCCTCGTGGTCGCACGGATCGACGGCGGCAACGCCGGTCGCGAACGGGCTCGTGCAAAGCTTCTCGGGGATCGAGTCCCAGGCTTACGGCTTCGCGCTGGCCAAGCGCGGGGTGTTCGGCAATGTGGACTCGCTTGGGCTTGCGATTTCGCGGCCGCTTCACATCACGTCGGGAACAGCGGTCGCCACCGCGTCGACGGGGGTGACGGAGACGCGCGAGATCGTCTACTCAACGGAGGTTCTCGACCTCGCCAGCCCGACGCCGGAAACGGACTTCGAACTCGGCTACAGCACGATAGTCGGCGAGGGCCTCTTGCTGCAGACGAGCGCGATGTATCAGCAAAACGCCGGTGGCGTATCCGGCGAGAACGCCGTCGCCGCGTTCGTTACGTTGAAGGGGTCGTGGTAGCGCTGGCACTCTCCCGCCTGGATTCTATCCCGAGGGTGCTGCAGCCGGAAGCACGGTTCGGCTCGGCTGCGGAACGCGTCCTCCATTTTTCGGGCAGGTGTGCCCGGGAAATGAGCATCGGCAAGGTTGACGCGGCGCGTGCGGCGTTGCCTTCTCACACCCATGGAACCAGCGAAAAGCGAACGGGCCTGGCCCACCGTCGTTAGCAATCGGGCGCGGCCGGGCAAAGACAAGCCTTTCGCCGACTATGCCTTGGGGGCACCTTGGGACGAGATGTTCGCCTCCGACGGGAGCCCGCGGGCACATTCGGCGGCGCTTTATGAAGCGCTGACGACGCTGCCCGCTGACGAACTGGTGCGCCGGCAGCAGGCTTGCGAGCAGTCTTTCCTGCACCAAGGCATCACGTTCACGGTCTATGGGAA
>JABFRX010000212.1 GCA_013140995.1 Alphaproteobacteria bacterium
GGTAAGGCCGCGGGCCGCGAGATCGTCGGCTGCTTTCAGGGCTTCCTGCAAATGGGTGCCGAAGCTCAAGATCGCGATCTTCGAGCCTTCGCGAATGATGCGGCCTTTGCCGATTTCGAGCGGCGTGCCTTTCGCGGGCAGTTCAATGCCGACGCCTTCGCCGCGCGGGTAACGCACGGACGAGGGGCGGTCGTCGATGGCGGCGCAGGTCGCGACCATGTGGCGGAGTTCGAGTTCGTCGCTGGGCGCCATCACGACGAAGCCGGGCAGCGTCGCCAGATACGTCGTGTCGAACGAGCCCGCATGCGTTGCGCCGTCCGCGCCGACGAGGCCCGCGCGGTCCATCGCGAAACGCACCGGCAGTTTCTGGATCGCGACGTCGTGCACGACCTGGTCGTAGGCGCGCTGCAGGAACGTGGAATAGATCACCGCGAACGGTTTGTAGCCTTCGGTGGCGAGGCCTGCCGCGAACGTCACGGCGTGCTGCTCGGCGATGCCGACGTCGAACGTGCGGTTTGGGAAGCGTTTCGCGAACAGGTCGAGGCCGGTGCCGGACGGCATGGCCGCGGTGATCGCCACGATCTTCTCATCCGCCTCCGCTTCGGCGATCAAGCTGTCGGCGAAGATCTTCGTGTATTGCGGCGCGTTCGAGGGCGCCTTCTTCTGTGCGCCGGTGACGACGTCGAACTTGACCACGCCGTGGTACTTGTCGGCGGAGTTTTCGGCGGGCTCGTAGCCCTTGCCCTTTTTCGTCACCACGTGCACCAGGATCGGGCGGTCGATCGGCTGATCGCGCACGTTCTGTAGTACGGGCAGAAGGTGGTCCAGATTGTGGCCGTCGATCGGGCCCACGTAATAGAGGCCGAGCTCTTCGAACATCGTGCCGCCCATCCAATAGCCGTGCGCATAGCGTTCGGCACGGCGCGCGCTTTCTTCGATGAAGTGGGGCATGTTCTTCGCCAGTTGCTTCGCGAAATTGCGCAGCGTCGTGTAGCCCTCCGACGACACCATGCGCGAGAGATAGGCGCTCATGCCGCCCACCGGCGGGGCGATCGACATGTCGTTGTCGTTCAGGATGACGATCAGGCGCGAGCGCGAGGCGCCGGCGTTGTTCATCGCCTCATACGCCATGCCAGCCGACATCGCGCCGTCGCCGATGACGGCGATGATGTTACGCTTTTCGCCCTTCAGGTCGCGGGCGACGGCCATGCCGAGAGCCGCCGAAATCGAGGTCGAGGAGTGCGCGGCGCCGAACGGATCGTATTCGCTTTCGCTGCGCCGCGTGAAACCCGAAAGACCGTCACCCATGCGCAGCGTGCGAATGCGGTCGCGACGGCCGGTCAGGATTTTGTGCGGGTAGGCTTGGTGGCCGACGTCCCAGATCAGACGGTCGTGCGGCGTGTTGAAGACGTGATGCAACGCCACGGTCAGTTCGATCACGCCGAGGCCGGCGCCGAGGTGGCCGCCGGTCACCGAGACGGCGTCGATTGTCTCGGTTCGCAGTTCGCCGGCCAGTTGTTTCAGCTGATCGCGCGACAGGTTTCGGGTGTCGGCGGGCGACTTGATCGTATCAAGCAGTGGGGTCATTTGAACCCTTGGTTTTCACGCTAACTGTCGTCACGTCCGCCACTCTTAAAGGTAGTGTACCATCGCACCCAATTATTGCGGCATTTAGGCACGCCGATCAACGACATAGGCGGTCAGCCCGCGCAAAAGGTCCGCCTTTTCATCGAAGACTTCAAGGTGGCGGGCGGCTTGCGTGGCTAACAGTTCGGCTTGCGCGCGTGCGCGTTCGGCGCCCAGCACTGTGACGAACGTCGCCTTGCCCGCTCTTTCGTCTTTGCCCGCGGCTTTGCCCATCACGGCGGGGTCGCCCTCGATGTCGAGTAGGTCGTCCACGATTTGGAATGCGAGCCCCAGATCCTGCGCGTAGTTCGTCAGTGCACGGAGCAAGGGCGGCGATGCCTTGCCCATGATCGCGCCAGCCTCGCACGCGAACGCGATCAGTGCGCCGGTCTTCAGGCGCTGCAGCCGCGTGATGTGGCCGATGTCGCTGATGTCGGCGCCTTGGGCGGCGATGTCGATCATCTGGCCGCCAACCATGCCGTTCGCGCCGGCCGCGTGCGCCAGGCGGGCGACGAGCTCCACGCGCACATGGGGGTCGGGATGCGTTTCGGGCGCGGCGAGCAGCGCGAAGGCGTGCGTCAGCAGCGCGTCGCCGGCGAGAATGGCTGTCGCTTCGTCGAACCGCTTGTGCGTCGACGGCTTGCCGCGGCGCATGTCGTCGTCGTCCATCGCAGGCAGGTCGTCGTGGGCGAGCGAATAGGCGTGCACGCATTCGACCGCGGCCGCGGTGCGAGCGAGTGCGCGGCGATCTACGCCGAACTGGCGGCCTGCCTGCAACACCAGGAACGCACGCACGCGCTTGCCGCCTTGGATCGTCGCATAGCGCATCGCCTCGACCATGCGCGCCTGCGGACCCATCGGCTCGGGCAGCAACTCGTTCAGCACATCCTCCATGAAGATGGCGGCCTCTTTCAGCGCGGGCTCGATCGGGGTGAGGGTCATTTGTCGAACGGCGCGGTTGTGGGGCCTGAGGGCGTGATGACGATCTTTTCGATGCGGGCCTCGGCGTCCTTCAGCTTAGCCTCGCAGTGGGCTTTGAGCGCCGTGCCGCGTTCGTAGGTGTTGATCGAATCCTCAAGCCCGACCTGGCCCTTCTCCAACTGCTGGACGATCTGTTCCAGCTGGGCCAAGGCCTGCTCGAAACTCAGGGCGGCGATGTCGTTTTTGTCGTCTTTTGCCATCGGCTTGTCCGGTTGTTTTTGTTGACGGGGATATACTGGTTTCGAGCGGGGCGGTCACCCTCTTTTGTTCACGCCAAGATGGGGTAGTGTCGGCGCCAACGGGAGATGGCGGATGACGGACGATGCGTTTCACTTCGACGGCGCGGACGGGACGCGGATTGCGGCGTACCGGTGGGGTGCAAAGGGGCCCGTCAAAGCCGTGCTGCAAATCTCGCATGGGATGGGCGAGCATGCGTTGCGCTACATCGAACCGCTCGCGCCGCTGCGCGAAGCCGGTATCGCGATCTATGCGAACGATCATCGCGGGCATGGGCGGACGGCTGCGACGTTGGGCGACTTCGGGCCGGGCGGGTTTGCCGCCGTCGTGGACGACATGGCGATCTTGAGTGTCATTGCCAAACGCGAAAACCCGGGCAAGAAGCTCGTGCTGCTTGGGCATTCGATGGGATCGTTCGCGCTGCAGATTTATCTCGTCAAGCACAGCGCGTTGATCGACGGGGCGGTGCTGTCGGGGTCGGCCGCGCTCGATCTCATGCCGCCGCCCGATCCTTCCGGTGGCGCCTTGGCCGCGCTGAACGCGCCGTTCGAGCCTGCGCGCACGCCGTTCGATTGGCTGAGCCGGAGCCCAAGCGAGGTCGACAAATACATCGCCGATCCGCTTTGCGGGTTTTCGGTCGACCAGGCAGGGATGATGAGTATCTTTACTGCCGCCGCGCCGCTGTTCGAGCCAGACGCGCTCACGCGGATACGGCCCACGCTTCCGATCTACCTGATCGCCGGCGACAAGGACCCGCTGAACGGCGACCTCGCGTTCCTGGCACCGCTGCTCGCGCGGTATCGCCAAGCCGGCGTGAAGGACGTGACGAGCGACTTCTACCCCGGCGGGCGGCACGAGATGCTGAACGAGACGAACCGCGAGGAGGTGGCGCGTAACCTGGGCCGGTTTATCGCGCGTGTGGCGGTTTAGGCTTCTTAAGACCGCGGGCGATTTGCGAAAGGTTAAGGTTGGGCCTTGTACTCTGCGTGCGCAATTCGGAGTGAGGTTCGATGCGGCGGCTGGCGGTGTTTGCGTTGCTTTTGGTTTGTGCCGGGCCAGCGGCGGCAGACGCCGCCTGGACACGCGCGGGGTGGTACCGGATCGAGATCTTTCCGGCGCTGAGATTGCTCGAAGGGCCGTTTGCGGGCGAAGCGGCCTGCGGCAAGACGCTCTCCGAAAGTGAACAAGATGTTGTCCAGTGCGCGCATCTGAAGAAGGCCGGGGCTGAGGTGGATGTCGCGCTCGACTTCTTTGCCGGTGCGATCAAAGAGAACCCGCGCGACGCGACAGCGATGAATTATCGCGGCCTTCTTTTCGCGCGGCGCGAGCAGTACGACAGGGCGATCGCCGAACACACCGCCGCGATCAAGGCAGACCCGGACGACCATTGGGCGTTTGTGTTCCGCGGCACGGTCTATGAGAAAATGGGCCGCAAAGACGAAGCCGCCGAAGACTACCGCTCAGCCCTCGGCCGCAACCCTGGCGAGGCGCAGCTAGTGAGCCGGCTGAAGGCGGCACTGACGGAGCTGGGCGTCACGCCTTGACGTTCGTGACTGAAGGCACCTTCATTGCTCGTTAGTACCAACTGCTGTTTGCCGTCGCGTTCGGTCGCAAGTAACTGCTTGGCGGACTCATCGTAATAGACGGTCGCGAATTGGCACCTGCTGTTGAAGATGCCGACGTAGAACTTCGGGGTATACTGCGCGGCAAAGGCGCCCGGCAGACCCTCGACAGCTGCTGCACCGGGGCCTTGTCCGGCGTAGGCGCGGATCGCTGGATCCATCAACATGTAGGAACCTACGACAACCGGCGTCCAGCCTTTCCAACCATTTGAGTAGTAGCGGGTGTACTCGGTCAGGTCAGCAGCTTCGGGCATGACGACCAAGGCGATGAGGAGGACGCGCTTCATCTCATGCCGCCATCAGTGCCTTCACGTGGGCGCTTGCGGAGTCGGCGAGGGCTTTGAGGTCGTAGCCGCCTTCTAGGGTCGAGACCACGCGGCCGGCGCATTTGGCTTTTGCGATGGCGCAGAGTTTTTCCGTCACCCACGCGTAGTCGGCTTCGACGAGGTTTAGGTTCGCGAGCGGGTCTCTTCGGTGGGCGTCGAAGCCAGCGCTGATCAAAATGAAGTCGGGGTTGAAGGCGTCGAGCGCGGGCAGCACCGTGTTGTCCCAGGCTTGGCGGAATTCGTGGCTGCCGTCGCCGGGGTCGAGGCTCGCGTTGACGATGTTGTTCGCCCTGCCCCGTTCTTGCGGCCGGCCGGTGCCGGGGTAGAGCGGCATTTGGTGGCTGGAGGCGTAGAACAACTCCGGGTCTTCTTCGAACATCGCCTGCGTGCCGTTGCCGTGGTGCACGTCGAAGTCGACGACGG
The DNA here is from genome assembly GCA_013140995.1 of Alphaproteobacteria bacterium. Lineage (GTDB taxonomy): Bacteria > Pseudomonadota > Alphaproteobacteria > Micropepsales > Micropepsaceae > SZUA-430. The sequence goes on from JABFRX010000212.1 coordinate 5,216, forward strand.
CGATGCGTTTCAGGCCGTGGCGCGCGCGGGCGTGCAGCGCGCCGATCGCGACGTTGTTGAACATGCAAAAACCCATCGCGCGTGTCGGCTCCGCATGGTGGCCGGGCGGGCGCACGGCGCAGAACGCGTTTTGCACCTTGCCCGACATGACGCGGTCGACCGCAGCGACGACGGCGCCGGCCGCGCGCAGCATCGCCTCGCCCGAGCCGGGTGAGAGATGCGTGTCGGGGTCGAGCGAGCCGTAGCCCGTCTCTGGCACCGCCTTCATCACCGCGTCCACGTAGTAGGCCGGGTGCACGCGCGAGAGTTCTTCGCGTGCGGCCGGCGGGGCCTCTTCGCGTGCGAGGTATTGGAACGCCTCGTCCTCCAGCGCGTGCAGCACGGCGCGCAGGCGGTCGGACGACTCCGGGTGGCCCGGCGGCGTTTCGTGGTATAGGCAGGCGGAATGGGTGAAGAGCGCGGTGGTCATGGTTGTAGTTTCGGCCATCGCCGCGCTGCCCGCAAGTGACGAGAGCGCATGGATACGAAGGTTCAATCGCAGAAGCACGAGCACAACGAAGATGGCCTGATCGTCGGTCTGTTGCTCGATAGCAAAGGCGGGGCGCGGGAGGTCGAGTGGCCGGAGATCCGTTCTTGGACGCCCGATGCCGGCGTCTTGTGGCTGCACCTCAACCGCACGAAAGCCGAGGCGCAAACCTATATCCGGCATGAGGCCGGGCTTGACGACATCGTGGTCGAGGCACTGCTCGCACCCGATACCCGGCCGCGCGTCGTGCCGGAAGGGCCGGGGCTCATCGTCAATCTGCGCGGAGTCAATTTCAATCCGGGGGCGGATCCGGAAGACATGATCTCGATGCGGCTTTGGATTCAGAAGCGGCGCATCATCACGACGCGCGCCAGGCCGCTGATGGCGACGCGCGACGTGGAGGCGCGGCTTGCGCGCGGCGTGGGGCCAAAGGACGAGATCGACTGCCTGTTCGAGCTGGCGCAATCGCTGCTCCGGCGCGTCGGGCATGTCGTCGAGGAGCTGTCGGATGCGGTCGACGCACTTGAGGAGCAGGTGGTGTCCGGCGAACTCGGCAAGGTGCGCGAGGAGCTGGCGCATGCGCGAACGCGGACGATCGCGATCCGGCGCCACCTGGTGCCGCAGCGCGAGGCGCTGGCGCGGCTGACCGGTGAAAAGCACGAGATGCTGGATGCGATCGACGCGGTGCATTTCCGGGAACTTGCGGACGAGACGACGCGCTACATCGAAGAACTGGACAGCGTGCGCGAACGGGCGAGCGTGGTGCAAGACGAGGTGCTGAACCGGCTCACCGAGCGGCAGAACCGGAACTCCTATGTGCTCACCATCGTGGCGGCGATCATGCTGCCGCTCTCGTTCGTGACGTCGCTTTTCGGCGTCAGCTTGTCGGGGATACCGTTCGCGAGCGAACCGAATGCGTTTTGGGTGTTGCTTGCGGTGCTGGCGGTGATCGTCGCGCTGGAGGTGGTGGTGTTCAAGTGGACGAAGTGGTTTTGAAGTCTGGGAGCGTGACTCTCAACGCAAAGTGCATTGGACACGTAGCAAGAGCGGGCGGGACGCCCGCGCTCCCAGACTAGTTTAGTTCTCGACGAACCACTTCGCGGCAGCTTCGGCGTCTGAAGAGTCCAGCCTTGCGCGGAATTGGGTGAAGAGGCCGGAGCTGGTGTAGCCCGCCGCCGTGAAGTCGTCGTCTTCGTAGCCGACGAGGTTGTAGCCGGCGCTCACCCAGATCGCGTCGGAGAGCGCGTAGCCGATCGACGGGCCGACGGAGTATTGCAGCGTCGAGGATGTCCAGTTCGCGAGTGCGCTGCCGCGCAGGCCGACATCGATTTGTTCGGTGATGTCGTAGCGCGCCTCTAGGCCCGACATCGTCGTGAATGTTTGGTGGCGCACGCCCATCACTTCGTCGGCCGCGTATTTGACCCCCAGCATGATCGAGACTTCGAAGTCGTTCGATGGCTGCATGTTGATCAGCCCGTTGTTCACGATCTTCCAGGTGTTGCGCGCGATGCCGCTTGCGGCTTCGGCGCGCGGGTCGCATTCGTAGCCGAAGTCGAGGCGGTTCAGGATCAGCGGGCCGTCATTCGGGCGATAGGCGACGCCAAGCTGCATCATCGCGGTCGTGACGTTCTCACCTGTTTCGGGGTCTTCGTACATGTACCGGAAATTGTTCGCGAAGCTCAGATTGTCGTACGGCGACAGATAGTGGCCGATGGCGACATTCCAGCGCTCGTCGGTGCCGAGCCGGGTTTCCACGCGGGCGGTGACTTTGCCAAGCGATGTGTCGACCGCGGTGCCGATCGAGATCGCGGTGAAGCTTTCGCGATCGCCCGCGCTGGCCTGCCCGCCGTTGTCTTCGCCGGTACCGTAGACGCGCTGTTGGCGGTCGATGCTTGCCGACATCGACCAGCCTTCTTCGATCTGCCAATCCTGCGCGAGGCCGACGTTGGCGAAGACGCGTTCCGATGTGGCGTTCAAGTCGCGCTGCGCCGTCGTCATCACGCGGCCGCCGTTCCAGAACGAGCCTTGGAAGCCCGCGCGCGTGACGGTGCCGTGGTCGGTTTTGCCGTCGATGATTTCGTGGGCGGCGACGAGGCTTAAGTTTTCCGTGATCTTGAAGTCGGCGCCGAACGTGGTTTTGGTTGGGAAGTCGGCGTTTTCGTCGTTGCCTGAGATCGAGAGTTCCTGGGAGATGCGTACGGTGAGCCGGTCGTCGATGCGGTGGATCGCGCGGGCGAGGATTTGATCGGTGACGGCGTCGCTGCCGTTCGTGCCGTCTTTCACGCGACGTGCGCCGAGGGCCAGTTCGGTGTCTTCCGAGGTCCAGCTGACGAAGAATTCGGCGAACTCGCGAGCGCCCGAAATGCGTGCGCTTTCGCGGTGGTAGGCTTTTGCTTCCAAGGCCAGACCTTTGGCCACATCGTCGAGCTTCGCGCGGCCTTCGACGCCGTATTCGCGCGTGCCGGAGAGGCCGCCGTTCAGCTGTTCGAGGCCGAATTGTTCGTCTTGGCCGCGCGCGTACAGGCGTCCGGAGAACGCCTGCGTGTTGTGCGCGACTTCGAGTGTGTACGCCGTGGCGTTGCCGGGCCCTTTCGGTCCATCCCGGGAGCGGGCGAATTCGCCGTGAACGACGGTGCCCTGCGCGACTGTTGCCGTTGCGTCGACGGCGTAAAGTTGGCCCGCCTTACCCGAGCCGGTCGCGCCTTGATGGATCGCGGTGACGCCGATCTCGAAGTCCCCGCCGAACGAATAGGCTGCTACGCGGCCGCCGGCCGTGACGCTGCGCTTGGCTTTACCGCTGGTTTCGTATTCGGCGACGATCACGAGCGGGTTCAAGTTCGTGCTTTGGCTTTGCACAGGCTCTTTGAAGAAAACCGTGCCCATTTCGTAGTCGATCTCGTAGTCGACATTGCGCACGAGCCCGCGCGAGGTCAGCGCCTCGCCGTTGCGGAATCGGTCGCGCTCTTCGATGCGGACGCGTTCGGAGTTGATCAAGACAGGTTGTGTCGAGAGGCGATAGAGGCCGGACGTGCCGTTGCCTTTGATCTCGTCCTTGACGAACTTGTTCGCGGTGTCGCTGACGAAGGCTTTGACGCCAATTTCTTCGCCGCGGTAGGCCGCTTGGATGCCGTGCAGGCGGCGTTCGTAGCGCGCGAGCTGCGCGGCCGACAGCGCGGTGTCGAAATCGCCGTAGCGGACCATGAAGTTCTTGCGTTCCACGTGCACGAAGAGCGGGCCGGAGGAGTCGTTCTCGTGCTCGGTCTTGCTGGCGTCGCCGTAGACCGGAAAATAGCGGCGCGGTTCGATATCTTTGAACAGCGCGTTCGCTTTCTCTTTGCCGGAGCGGTCGGAGTCGTAACCCGCCTTCAGCAGCCAGTCGCCCAAGATCATGCTCTTGAAGAAGAATGCGACGCGGCCGTCGGCGAAGACGTCGTCGCGCATGTTGGCCGACACCTTGCCGTCGGGCGTGCCGTCGATCCAGTTGCGGCCCGCCGTGCCTTCGGCGAGGGCGACCAGCACTGTCGACGTCGCGCCCGAGGCGAGCCAGGCTTTCAGAACTTTGTCGTCACTGCCGACCTTGATACCGAGACGTACTTCGCCGGCAAGCAACGTCGGCGCGAGCGGCACGAGCAGCACCCCGCCCTGCCCCACAGGGAAGCGCGAGGCGACGAGGCCGGACGTCGGGGCTTGCTCCGCCACGAGTTGCTGGCGGCGATAGGGCGCGCCGATTTCGACATCCACGAACGTGCCGGGGCGCGCGGGATGATTGCCCGCTGTGGTGAGTTTGATGGCGATCACGGGCGGCGTACTGCCGTCGGCTATCAGCGTGGAGCGTTTCGGGTCGATGACCGCCGCCACCGGCGCGCCTGAGAAGTGGACCGTGCGGCCTGCACGATCGCCTTTCGCTCCCGCCTTGTTGACGGCGGTCGCCATGAACAGGTTGTCGCCGTCGTGGATATTGACGCCGCGCCAACGGGTGGCGGCCCACGTCTTCGCCGAATTGACCACCGTGCCTTCGATGTTGAGCGCGGAGACAGGTTGGCCGTCGAGCGTGAGTTCCACCTTCTCATCCGGGTGGTGCGCGACGACTATCGTGAGGCTGCCCAGCGGCGGATAGAAGCCTTCGCCGGGTGCCACGAAGTCGAACTTTTGCGGCGCGGATTCGATCCACTTCTGCAAGCGGTCGTGGCTCCAGTTGCCGTTGTCGATCATCGCTTGGCCGGCGGGGGCGATGGCGGCGCGTGGAGCGGCCGCGCCTTCAAGCGCGAAGTCGGCCCGCCAGAGCGCGCCGCCTTGCGTGTCGACGAACTGCGCCTCGCCGTCGCCGCCGTTGCGGCTGTTTGTGCGGCACTGCACGGGGGTCAGGCCTGCCGGCAAGCTGGACTTGTCGATCTGCACAACGTGCAAGCCGGGCTTTGTGCCTTCGACGTGATAGCGGCCGAGCGGATCGGTGGTGACGGCTGTGCCGTCTTCCATGTAGATGCGTACGCCGGGGACGCCCGCGCCTTTGCCGTCGCAACCGCCCGCATAGACGCGGCCCGCGATGAAGCTGACGTCGGCGAAGAAGTCTTGGCGGATGAGAACGGTTGCGACCGCGAGGTTCGACGTGCGGTTCGCGATCTGGTCGAACGCTTGCGCCTTGTTCGTCGAAAAGCCGTATTCGCTGCCGGCCACGACTTCGGCATAGTAGGCGAACTCGACCGAAGCGCCGCCGGCGAGTGGGCCGAGGTTGAAAATGAGCAACTTGCCGTCGGAGGTGACGGGCGTGAATTCGCTGAAACTTCCGTTTGCGGGCACCGTGTCGCGGAAGCGAAGTTCCGCCGGCAGCTGATCCTGCACGCTGACGTTCGTCGAATCCGCGCCGGTGTTTTCGACGCGTAGCGTGTACATGACAACTTCGCCGACGCCGACGACGATGCGGCTTGAGCGTTTCGTGACACGAAGATCGGTCGTTGGCGGCACGTTCCCCGCTGCGACAAGGAAGTTCTCTTCGTTCGACCATTCGGTCAGCGAAACGCCGCCCGAGGTAAATTCGACTTGGGCGATGTTGGAAACGTTCGTGCCCGGGGCCGTCGGCGCGGCCGCGGCCACACCCGCCAAAGCCAAGAGGGCCGCGAGCAGCACCATTCCGATAAAGGTCAGGTGCTTGCCCACGGCCCTACTATTTCTCAAGTTCAGTTCAGCGAACTGCTTAGTTCACAGTGACGTCGAACGTGACCGTGCCGGTGCCGCCGCCGCTGGCGAGAGCGCCAACCGCAACCGTCACTTCGCCCGGGTTCGTGGCGTTGATGTCGCCAGCGTCGTCGCCGCCCGCGTCCGTCAAACCGCCCGCGTTCAGCGTGATGGTGCTGGCCGCGTAGGTCGTGCTCGCCGGGATTGCGTCGCGGACCACCACGTTCGTCGCGTTCGCGGCGCCGGTGTTCGTGACAACGATCGAGTAGCGAACGACTGCGCCTGGGATACGCTTCGGGTTCGTCGTGCCGTTGAACGGATCGGAGACGACCGTCGAGGTCTTCGTCACCGTCAGCGTCGCCGTCGACACGGTGTAGGTGCCGGTCGCCGAATGCTTGCCGTCGCGGACCGCGTCACCCGCACCCGGGCCCGCCGCATCGGCGAACACGACTTGCTGGGTGTCTTTGTCGTCGGCAATCGCATTGTCGTGGGCGGTGACCGTGGTCGTGCCCGCGTTCAATGTTGTCGCGATCAGCTGATAGTTCGAGACCTGACCGTTCGTCGCGCCAACCGGCGTGTCGGACACGATCAAGAGACGCATCGTCGCGTCAGCCGAGAGGTCGCCGGCGTTCGTGCCGCCCGTATAGAGCGTGTCGCCGCCGTCGAAGTTACCGTCGCCGTTGATGTCGCGATAGATACGAACGTTGTTCATCGTGATGCCGCTGCCCAAGCTCGCCGCCAGCGAGTAGCCATGCGTCTTGTTGCCGGTGTTCTGCAGCGTGAAGGCCAAAACCTGGTTCGTCGAACCCGGAACGACGGTCGCGCCCGAATTGTTCGTGACGGTCAGGTTGACTTTATCGTCGACCACGAAAGTCGCCGAACCGGTCACTGCGGTCTGCGGCACACCGCCGACGTTGAAGTTGACGGTTGCGGTGTTCGAAACCGTGGTACCGGCCGCGGTACCGGCAGCTTGGGCGCTTTGCGGAGCCAAGAACGCTCCCGTTGCTACGACTGCCGCGGCCACCCAGCGCGTCAGTCTGACGTTGAACATTGTCATTTTTTGATTGAAACCCGTGTGTGAGCCGACGCACAAAATTTTCGCGCCATGAACACGGTGTCACGAGTCCTACTAATGTTCGGTTATTAAGCACACGAATCGCGGGCGAAAGCGGGGCACGGGGGTAAACGGATTGCTAACGCACGATGCGGCTTGTAAACACCGCTTAGCATCCTGTCCCTGAATCGTAAGCGTGCGAAAACGAACGCCTGGCGGTGAAGCCAGGCGCCGTTACGGAATTCGTGTGCGAGTGTTTTAGCGCTATTCCAGTACGGCGCGGAAGGCAACCGCGCGCGCCGTACCGCCGTCGAGCGGCACGCTCATCACCCAGCGGATGTGGGTGTAGTCGCCGGCGCCGGCCGGGCGGCGCTTGCCGTCTTTGTCCGTCACTTCGAGCTTTGCCGCTTCGCCGAATGACTTTCCAGCGTCGACGGAGAAGGTCACGATCGTGCTTTGCGTCGTTGCGCTTTTGTCGATGTATTTCATCTGAGCGGGGATCGGCGCCACGATGATGATGTTTTCGCTGGGCGCCTTGCCGCCGTTCTTCAGATTGTAGGTGTAGACGACCGTGTCGCCCGGAACGACGGTCAGCGCCGGAATGCGGTTGACCTTCACGCCGCCCTTGGTGTCGCGGACAACAACTTCTTTCTCGACAAGCGTCGTGACCGACATCGGCGAGGCGGCGAAAGCCGCGCCTGCAAGCAGGGCGGCGGCAGATAAGACAAAGAACGGCGAACGCATGACCCAGCGGCCTCCAACATGAACGACTCAACCGGGGAGTTTCAGGCAAGACAGTAAACGAAACCTTATGTTGATTACGAGACGCGGCGTCAGCTCTTGAAGCCGATGCGGGCGTGGGTGCCGTCGCAGAATGGCTTGGTTGCGGAGGCGCCGCAGCGGCAGAGCCTTGCGTTTTGGGCTCGGGTGACGGTGCGGCCGGTGCCGGCGCAGATTTCGACGTTGCCCATCAACTGCAGCGGGCCGTCGGGCAGCGGGTCGATTGTGAGTTGGCCGCCGCGGAATTCGAGTGGGTCGCTGGCGATGGTCTCCGGTTCGCCGGTTGCGGCGAACTTGGCCGCAATGTGGGCGTTGTCGCAGAAGGGTTTGTTCTTCGATTGGCCGCAGCGGCAGAGCGTGGCGCGGGTGAGCGTTGCTTCGTTCATCGAAACAGCCGCGTTCACGGCGTAGGGGCCGTTCTCGCGGATGCGCACGACGTTGACATCGGGCGCGCGCTCTTGTGGGCCGCCGTCGTGGCGCGCATAGGTGATGGCGCCGGACGGACAGTTGTGCGCGACGTGGATCAGATGGTCGAGCGTTGCGGCTTCCGGGTGGATCCAGTTGCCCGGCGTGTTTGCGCGGAAGACCTTCGGCGCCTCCAGCACGCAGTGGCGCGAGTGGATGCAGCGCTTCATGTCGAAGCGGACTGTGATGTCTTTCGCGTGTGCGACGTTCGGGTCGCCGGGTGCGTCCACGATCACCGGCGCGGGCCTCACGCGGGCGGTTTCATTCACGGCGAGCGCGATGTGTTCCTCGTAGCGGTCATGCAGGCCGTCGAAGCGCTTGGCGAGTTTGGCGAGGCGTTCGCCGACGCCCGCGAGCGGTGCGTGGCGTTCGAGCGCGGTCGCTGCGGCGGCAAGTTCGTCCGTGCGCTCGCTCAAGATTTGACTGGCGCAGCTTTGCACGAGTTGGCCGGCCGAGCGCGGGAGAGAGAACGTAAGGCCCGCAGACGCGCCGCCGCCTGCGGGCAGCTTCGTTGCCGCTTCGCCGACCGTTTGCAGCGCGTACATCAGTTCGGTCGAGCCGACGGCGAGGCCGGTGCGTAGTTCGGCGGGGAGCGGTGCCGGTGAAAACACTTGGGCCAGCGTGCGCATCATCAGCGCGTAGATCGCGTTGCCAAGGTCGACGACCTTCGCCGCCGTTTGGTCCGCGATCGGCGTGAGGTCTGCCGGCGCTTCGGCAAGCAGTGTCGGGTTGCTTGCCGCATCGCGCGCGGGTTCGAACGCGGGCCGGGCGGCTTTCATCGCGGCCAGTTCGTTCTTGATCGCCGCGAACCTTGCGTAGTGCGAGGTTTCGCTGTGTGCGGGTGCGCCTTCGCCTTGGATGACGATTTCTTCGATGGCGCGGCGTGCGCTTGCAACATCCGTCACCTTGAAGAGGCCGGGTAGACCGAACTCGGCCGCGCCCACTTGCGCATCGGCGTGGCCGACGAAGATCTTCTTCTCACTGCATGTGCCGACGAGGCGGATGATGCCGTTGATGATGCCGTGATAGAGGTGGCCTTGACTCACGTAATCCTGCGCAGCCGGCGACAGCAGATCGGCGCGCGCGGCGCGGTGATAGTGCGCATGCTCGAAGCCTGCGCCGTCGGCGAGCGCGATGCCTTCGGGCCGCTCGATATAAAGGAAGTGATCGAGGGCTGCTGCTGAGAACGGCATCAGCTTCATCACCACGTCGGCGGGGAAGCGCCCGGGGCGCACGGGAAACTCCGGCTTCCAGAGATGCGGTGCCGAGCCCAGCGCGGTCAGCATGTTGTTCACGAGGCAGAGGTGCAGCATCTCCTCGCGCGCGATTTGGCGGAGCGAGAGGCGCCAGCGGTCGATCGCGGCGAGTTCTTCGCGGGTTACGCCCTCAGCCTCCTCCCGCTTCAGCGACCACATCGCGTAGAGGTAGGTGCACATCACGGCATGCTCGAACTCCGCCGCCTCACAGAGGAGGTAGATGAGTTCTTCGCGGTCCTGGACGACGATGTCTGCGGCCATGGGGTTAGACTTCACCGTTTGTTTCAGCGACGCATTCGACTTCCACCAGAAAGTCGGGGTGGGGCAAGAGGGCCTCGAACGCGGTGCGTGCCGGGTATTCTCCGCCGGGCCACGACTCCGCGTAGATTTCATTCATCCGGCGCCAATCCTCGCGCCGCGCGAGAATAACAGTGCACTTCAGGACCTTTTCAAAGCCGCTGTCGCTTGCCTTCAAAATCGCGCTGACGTTGCGCATCGTTTGACGCATCTGCGCGTCGAAATCTCCCTTCACCAGATTCAGGTCGAGATCGAACGGCGTGATGCCGGATACGAAGACGAGGCGGCCGTGGCGAACGGCCTGCGCAATCGGGGCTTTGGGGCGCGGTGCTTCGCTGGTCTCGACGATGACGCGCGACATGTGTTCAGACCTCCGCAATTTGGCACCATCACCCTAACACGGCTCAACCCAAATCGCGCGGGGTTAGTCCCCGCCGCCGCTGTCGCCCATGCCGTCGGTGGAGCCGTCGAAGCTTGAGTCGGAGAAGTCGCCACCGCAGTAGGAGCCGCCGCTGCTGTCGCCGCCCTTTTCGTCTTTCTTTTCGTCTTCGGGTTTCAGGCCATTGCAGTCGGTCTTGTAGCGGAAGCCGTTTTCGAGCTTCTCGTCGAGTGCGAACAGCAGCGGCAGGCGCGTGGGCGCGCGCGGGTTGATGTTTTCCTCAACGCACGCGTGCCACCAGACGCGGCGCAAGCCGGTGTTGTTTTGCTTGTCGGCCGAGAGCACGACCGCCGGCGTGTGATGGAGGAATTGGCCGGACGCGCCTTTGCAGAACGTTTCGTATTGGCGGGTGTATAGGATGAACTCGTGCGTCGACGATTTGGCTTGGCATCGAAACGAATTTGCATCCGCTTTTCAGGTGAGCGAGGAAGAACTGGCGCAAAGCGCGCGCGATGAGTTGTTGCTCCTTGCGGCCGAGGCTTTGGCGCTGCTTGCCGAGTTTGGCCAGCAGGCCGTCGGGAAATATGAATGAGCGGATGAATCTTTCGCGACGCTCCTCTTGCCACTTCTGCAGCGGCCAGCCGGCGACGAGGACGAGGACGATGATCGGGAGAAGATAGAGGGATTCCATCTCAAGCGCTCCGCGCGGCCTTCAGGCTGACCGGCGGCTTTGAGGACGCTGGCACGAAGAAGTCGGGCATCAGGTCTTTCGTCGGGTCCACGCGGTATTGGTCGAAGTCGCGGACGCCGGCCTCCCACAAGACCGTGTCGTCGATGCAGAAATTGCCGGTGAACTCACGCGAGCGCTTGGTCAGGATCACGTGGGCGGCATCGGCCATGATTTCGGGGGTGCGGCACATCTTCATGCCTTCGTCGCCCGCGAGTGCGTTCCTGATCGCGGCCGTTGCGATACCCGTGCGCGGCCAGAGCGCGTTGACCGCGATGCCGTCGGCGCGGAACTCGCCCGCCATGCCGAGCACGCACATGCTCATGCCGTACTTCGCCATCGTGTAGGCGACGTGGTTGGCGAACCAGTTCTCCGACATATCGAGCGGCGGGGAGAGGTTTAGGATGTGCGGGTTCGCGGCCTTCTTCAGGTGCGGCACGCAATACTTTGACACCATGAATGTGCCGCGCGTGTTGACCTGGTGCATCAGATCGTAGCGCTTCATGTCGGTCATCGTGGTGGGCGTGAGCTGAATCGCGCTTGCATTGTTGATGCAGATGTCGATGCCGCCGAATTTCTGCGCCGTTTGTTCGATCGCTTCGGCGACGTTGGCCTCATCGCGCACATCGACGACGAGCGGCAGCGCCTTGCCGCCCGCCGCTTCGATCTCTTTCGCGGCGGAGTAGATGGTGCCGGGGAGTTTCGGGTGCGGGTCGGCGGTCTTGGCCGCGACCGCGATGTTCGCCCCGTCGCGCGCGGCGCGGAGCGCGATGGCGAGGCCAATGCCGCGGCTCGCGCCGGTGATGAAGAGGGTTTTTCCTTTGATGGACATTGAGGTGCTCCGCACTGCTTTATTGCCTACCATAAGACGCTGCCTTGACAAACGTCAGATAACCGGTTATATAACCGGTATGCCAAAGGGATTCCGTGAGAAGTCCGCAAAGTATCGCGCGGTCGTGAAGAACCGCCGGACGATGCGCGCCCGCGGGCTCGCGCGTTATGAGGTACGCGGCGCGGCGAAAGATCGAGAGCTCGTTCGCGCCGTGGCGAAGGCGCTCGTCGGCAACGACGACGCGGCGACGAAGTTGCGGGCCCTTCTCGAACGGGAAACTGCACCACCGCCTATGACCGGTAAAGAGATCGTCGAGTGGTTGCGTACTTCGCCGTTGGCTGAGGTCGACTGGTACACGAAGCGGCCCTTCGATCCCGGCCGCAAGATCGATCTGTGACGCGCTACGTTTTGGATACCGACGTTCTAAGCAATGCGGCGAAGGCGGCGCCGCTGACGCCCGTCGTGACGTGGGTTGAGGGACAAACAGCGGATGCCTTGTTTGTGGCATCGTTTTCGCTTGCCGAAATCGAGCGTGGTGTTTTGGAACGGGCGGCCGGGCGAAAGCGCGACGACCTCGAAGCGTGGTTTCGCGGCCCCAGAGGTCCGAAAGCGTTGTTCGCCGGACGCATTTTGCCGTTCGATGAGCGCGCCGCTGCGGAATTGGCGCGCCTTATGGCCGAAGGAACGGCGACCGGGCGGCTACGCAGCGCTACCGACATGATCATCGCGGCGACTGCGGCAGCGAACAACTGCACGGTGGTCACGCTCAACGATCGCGACTTTCGCGGTGCGGTGGCGACGTTCAATCCGATGAAGGGCAAGTAGCCACCGGCGCGATGCCTTACCGAAATTCGTTGAAGCGGATCTTCAGCACAAACTGCAGGAAGAACGCCGTCGCGATCGCCGCCGGGATGCCGATGAACATGAAGCCTTGCAATTGATCAACCAGGTGCTTCTCCGCTGGTGCCACATAGACCGTCACGCCCTTGTTGTTGATCGCAACCGTTTGCTCGACCGTAGGCGTCGGCGATGCTGCGCGTAGCATCCTGTCATTCAGGTAGAAGAAAGTCATCGATCCCAGCCAAACGAAAAGAAACGCAGCGGCGAAAACGTACTTCGTGATCACCTTCCAGCGCGGCTCGGGCAGGAGTTCGGGTTTCGCCACGCCAGCTTGCTCTCCGCACTCCTCCTGAAATGCCTTCTCCGAGATGTGAGTGATCCGCAGTACATTGAGAACGGAAAACACAGCGATGCCTAAGCCTGCGAGCATCCATGGTCCCAGCTCGAACGGGCGCCCAAGCGCGAGACCCTGTGCCTGTAGCGCGCCGCCCGCGGCTGCGAATAGGAAGAAGGCCATCAGCGCAGCCACCAGAACGGCGCCGCCGGCGCGCAAGGGCGTGAGGCCTCTCCAGCGCCACCTGTGACGTCGGCGGCGGACGAACGACGCGATGGCGATCGCGAGCATTATCGCGGCGGCGATCAAGATCTGCTCGACGAATGCAAGACCGCGACCCGTCAAGAACATCGCGACCATGACGATGTGATAAGCGAACATGCCCTTGAACTCGAAGGACATGTCGGACCAGGTTCGCGGATTGTCATCAGAGAACATGACGTGCCGCCTCCTGCGATGTTGCGCGGGTTACGTGGTTTTATACCAGTCGACGCCGTTGGCGTCTCTCGTGCGTTTGAGTTGGCCGCGGGCGATGAGGCAGTTGAGGTGGGCGAGGCTTTCGCCGGTGGCCATGCCGTAGTTGCCGGTGGTGATCTTCGTGCGGAAGAGGGCTGGGAAGGCATCGACGGCGCGCTTTGGTGTTGCGCAGAGTTCGAGCAGCTTGGCCAGGCCGTCTTCGTGATCGTCGATTAGTTGCTGCATCCGCGTTTCGACGCCGTAGAACGGTTCGTTGTGAGCGGGCAGGATCAGCGTGTCGTCGGGGATCAGCTTTTTCAGCATCGCGCAGCTGTCGAGCCATTCCTGCAGCGGGTTCGCGTCGGGTTCCGTCGGGAAGACGCTGACGTTGGATGAGATGCGCGGGAGGATTTGGTCGCCGGAGATCATCAGTTTCTGCTCCGGGCACCAGAGGCAGGCGTGCTCCGGCGCGTGGCCGCGACCGACGACGATGCGCCAACGGTTCTGGCCGATGACGATTTCCTGACCCTCGACGAGGCGGTGGAACATTTGCGGCAGGCTGTGGATGCCCATGCCGAAGTGGCCGAAGCGGCGCTTGTATTCTTCGATCATCGGCTCCTCGAAGCCGGCGGCCTTGTAGAACAGCACGCCGTCGTCCGGCGCGGGTTGGCCTGTGTCCATCACCAGCGTGCGGCAGAGCAGATAATCCGTGCGCGACATGTGCAGCGGCGCGCCGAACTTCTTTGCGAACCAGCCGGCGAGGCCGACGTGATCGGGGTGGAGGTGGGTGACGATCACGCGCGTAACCGGCTTGCCACCTTTGTTCGCCAGCACTTGGCGCCAAATCTCCTTCGCGTCGCTAGAGGCGATGCCGGTGTCCACCACGGTCCAGCCATCACCGTCTTCGAGCAGCCACACGTTGATGTGGTTCAGCTGAAACGGCAGCGGCAGGCGGATCCAATGGATGCCGGGCGCGACCTCGATGGTCTGACCGGGTTCGGGCTTCGCATCGAACGGATACTTGAGGCCGTCGCGCTCGCGCATTGCGCTTTCGTCGGCGACGCCGTCCAGCGTTAGGTTGATTGTCATACGTGCTCGATTCCGCAATGCCTGTTGGGATCAGGCTATGCTGCGCTGCGGCATGACGCAAACAGGCATAGCGTCAGGTGTGATTCACCCTTTATTTCAAGGCGTTGCGCGAAGCTCGCGCGATTCGAGAGGGAAACCGTATGGGCAAGGGCCGGGTCGAAGCGTTCAGCGACGGGGTCATCGCGGTCATCATCACGATCATGGTGCTCGAGATGAAGCCGCCGCACGGGACGGAGCTTTCGGCTTTGGTGCCGATTTGGCCGGTGTTCGTGAGCTATGTGCTGAGCTTCATCTATGTCGGAATCTATTGGGTCAACCACCACCACCTCTTGCATGCGGCGCACAAAATCAACGGATGGGTGATGCTTGCGAACATGCATCTGCTGTTCTGGTTGTCGCTGTTTCCGTTCATGACGGGGTGGATGGGCGAGAACCATTTTGCGACAATACCGGTCGCTCTCTACGGCGTGGTGCTGTTCATGGCGGCGGTCGCGTACACGATCCTCGTGCGCGTGCTGATCTCCCTGCACGGAAACGAGTCCACGCTCGCGACGGCGATCGGCGGCGACTTCAAAGGATATCTGTCGCTTGCGCTTTACCTTGCAGGGATCGCGGTTTCGTTCGTGAACAACTACGCGGGGTTCGCGTTCTACTGCCTCGTCGCCGCGATCTGGCTCATTCCGGACCGGCGCATCGAGCGGCAGTTGAAGGCGAAGTGAAGCGCGCTTTTGTGCCGGGTTTGAACCAACGGAGTTCTGTCGGACTGGTCGCGTTCTTGTCCCAGACAAACCATGCATAGGCGGTGGTGCCGCTGCCGGCGCGTTCTGCGTCTTTCATGTAGAACGTGATGCGCTCGCTGAAAATCCACACGCGTGCGGGCGGTGTTTCGAGGAAGATCGTGTTTGCGCGGTTGGCGCCTTCGAGGAATGCGAGGCGGAGCAGCAGCGCGAATTTGTGCCGCGCGAGTTTCAGGCCTTGGGCGACGAAGGCTTCGGCGACGTTGTAGGGCGGGTTGGTCACGATGTTGTCGACCTTGCGCCTCGCTTTGAGGAAGTCGACGCCGGTTTCGCCGTGCCCGCGCGCGTAGAGATCGGTTGCGCGCACCTTGTAGCCCGCTCCTTCCAGCACACGGGCCATCGCGCCGTCGCCGCAGGCGCTCTCCCAGATCGTGCCGTCGAAGCGTTCGTTCTCGACGAGCGCATGCGTCGCCCAGGCCGGCGTCGGGAAGAAGTCGGGGCCGTCAAGATCGGCACGGCGCTTCGTGGTGGGCTTGAAGCTGCCGTTCAAGTGGTAGGTCGGATCGGGCACGAATCACCTCGCTCGTGCTTATTTGCGATGGGAGGATTCCTGCGTGCAACTACCGTGCGCACTTTCGCGCGTCAGCGCTGTTTTGATTCAGCCTCACAGGAAGCACAAAGGAACAAAGTTTCACGAAGACTCTTTGTGAACCTTCCCGCCTTCGTGGCGTCGTGGCTTCTTGTGAGGCTGAATCAAAACAGCGCTGGCGCGCTAAATTGCACTCAAGGCCCCGGGGCGGAGGCTTTGCTCGGTACCTCGTATGCGACCGGGGCGCCAGGGCCGACTGGGATTTCGAGGGCGACCCAGGTGGCGGTGAGTGCTGCGCCGCTAAGGAAGAACGCGACGGCGTAGGGCAGCATCACGGCGAGGAGCGAGCCTAAGCGGAAGTCCGCGACCCAGCGCTGGCAGAACGTCAGCGTCAGCACGAAATAGGCGTTCAACGGCGAGATGAGGTTCGTGACGGAGTCGCCGACGCGGTAGGCCGCCGTCGTCATCTCCGGCGAGATCCCCAAGAGCATCATCATCGGCGTTGCGACCGGGGCCATCGCCGTCCACTTCGCCGAGCCCGAGGCGATGAGGAAGTCGAGCCAAGCCGACATCGTGGTCAGCATCGGCAGGAGCAGCGCGGGCGGCGCGTTCATCGCGCGCAGCTGTTCGGCGCCTACGATCGCGGTGATCGGCCCCAAGTTCGACCAGCCGAACATCGCGACGAAATGTGCACCAAAGAAGATGAGCACCAGATAGGGCACCATGCCCTCCAGCCCCTTGCCCATCATTGCGACGATATCCCGGTGCGATTTGATCGCGCCCGTCGCCGCGCCGAACGCCCATCCGCAGGAGATGAAGAGCAAGAAGAAGCCCGCGGTCAGGCTGCGATAGAACGGCGTCAAGCGCTGCGACCCCTGTGCCGCTTCGTCGTAAAGCGGTGTGAAGCCCGGCCATAGGGTGAGGCTCGCGAAGAGCGCGACGACGCCCAGCGCGGCGAGGCCCGCTCTGCGCAAGCCGCGCCGCTCTTCCGGCTTCAACGCCGCGGCGGCGAGATCGGCATTGGCGCCGTCCGCGTTCCACGCGCCGAGCCTTGGGGCGGTGATGCGTTCGGTGACAACCCACGCCAGCGCGGTGAAGAGGAACGCTGCCGCCAAGCTGAACCACCAATTGCCGAGCGGGTTCATCGTCCAGTCAGGTACTAGAATCTTCGCACCGGTTTCGGTGATGCCCAGAATGAGCACGTCGTACTGGCCGGGGAATAGATTGCCGGACAGGCCGACGCCGGTGCCGGCGAAGCCGACGGCGATACCCATCACCGGATGGCGTCCGGCGGCCGCGAAGATCACGCCTGCGAGCGGGATGTAGACGAGGTAGCCGGCATCGACGGCGTGCGTCGTCATCATGCCGAGCACCATGACGGTGGGCGTGAGGAGCGACTTCGGAACGCCACTTAAGCCCGCACGAAGCAAGGCCGAGAACAGGCCGGCGCGATCGGCGACGCCCGCACCGATCATGATCGTGAGAGCGAGCCCCAGCGGCGTGAAGCCGGTGTAGGTTTTCGGCATCTCGACGAAGAGCTTTTGCAGGTTCTCTTCCGTTAGCAGGCTTGTCGCGGCCAGCACCTCGCCGGTGACGGGGTTCGTCGCCGTCCAGCCCGCCATCGCGCCGATGACCGAAATGATGACGACCGCGATGATGATCCAAATGAAGATGAAGACGGGGTCGGGCAGCAGATTGCCCAAACGTTCGACCCCGTCCAGAAACCTATTTCGTGCCCCCGCCCGGCTTGTATCAGCTGTCATGCGGCGACGGAATCACGGAACCGGCCGGTTGTCCAGGTCACGCAAACCCCGCGCGGTCGGCGGCGCCGTGAACTGTGATCTTTTCACCCGACACATACGTGTTCAGCGGCGAGACGAGATAGCGCACCACGTTAGCGATGTCTTCGGGCGCGCAGACGTGACCGAAGGGCGAGTTCTTGTCGAGGTCGTGGATCTCGGCGACGCCGCGCGACTTTGCCAGGCGCTGGCCCATGTCGGTGTCGGTGAGCGGTGGTGCCACGACGTTGACGTAGATGTTGTTGCCCTTCTCTTCCTTCGCCAGCGTGTAGGCGAGTGCTTCGCCGGCGGCCTTGCCCATGTTGTAAGGGCTGCCGCGGCCGGCGTAGCCCATCGTCGCGACGGATGAGATGACGATGATATCCCCGCGTTGCTGTGTGCGCATCTGCGGCAGCACGAGCTTCGAGAGATAGAACGGCGCCAGTGCGTGCACGCCGAGCACGCGCATCATCTCCTGCGGGTCGGTGTCGGCGACCGTGTTGCCGCGGCTTGCGATGCCGGCGTTGTTGACGAGGATCGAGATGGGGCCGAGTTCGGTTTTTATGCGCTCGACCATGCTTGCATCTTCGTCGATGTTGTCGACGGAGGCTTTGCAGGCGGCGGCCTTACGGCCCAGCGCCTTGATTTCGGCGACGACCTTTTCGGCTTCGCTATCTTCGCGGCGGTAGTTGACGGCGATGTCGGCGCCGTCTTGCGCGAGACCCAACGCGATCGCGCGGCCGATACCGCGGCTGGCGCCGGTGACGAGGGCGACGCGGCCTTTGAGGGACATGAGGGTGGCTCCGTGTTTGGTGATGGCTGATGGGGGCATAGTACACAGCTTTTGCGAGTTCGCACTTGCCCTGGGAGCGCGGGCGTCCCGCCCGCTCTTTCAGCATCTCAAACGCACAGCCCGTGGAATTTCAGCGAAGAGCGGGCGGGACGCCCGCGCTCCCAGGACGAGTGCCTTCTTTGATGCGCTGAGATCGACGATCGAGTCAGTCCGCGCGGAACCACCTTCGGCAGGCGCGGCTGAAGCTGGTGGGGTCTTCGAAGCCGAGCGACTTGGCCATCTCGTCGCGCGAGAGTTTGCGGTCTTCGAGCATTTGGCGGGCGCGCTCTTTCAAGTTGGCGTCGAGCAAGGTGCGGAACGTCGTGCCGCTCTCGCTCAAGCGGCGGACCAGCGTGCGGCGGGAGAGACCAAGTTCTTCTGCGGCATCGTCCTCGGTCAGCCTGCCGGCGCGGCGGCGCTTCAACAGGCGTTCGATCTGCAGCACCAGCGTGTCTTCGCCATGGATGCGGCGTGACGTTTGTTCGAGTTCGGCGAGCGCGGTTGCGTGCAGTGCGGCGTCGGCGAACGGCGAGGCGCGCTGGCAGACGTCGTGCGGCACGACGATGGCGCACTCGGGTGCTGCGAATTTCAATGTGCCGGGCAAAGCTTCGCGCATGCGGTCGACGTATTTCGGGGTCGGCCAGTTGAAATAAAACGAGAATCCCTCGGTGTCGCCTTCCATCAGCGCGCCCAGCATGGCGGCCATGCCGAACGCACCGGTGGCGCTCAAGGCGCGCCAGCCTGGTTCGCTGATGGCGACCCCCGGGCGATAGATGAGCCGCATCGCCTTGGCCTCTCGCTTCAAGCGAACGGACAGGAAGGGTCCGCGCACCTGGCCGAAGCGCGCGAGAACGTCCAAGCCTTCGCCGATCGTGGGCGCGCTGCGCACCGCCACTTCGAGCGCGCCTTGCATCGACGTGCTGAACGCCGCCATGGCGTCGAGCGGCCAGGCCTCGCCCACCAAGCGGCAGAGGTTGTCGTTGAACGTGATGAAGGTGAATAGAGTGACCTCCGCCGCGGGATCGGCGAGGCGGACTTCGTCGATGTCGGTGCCTTGCAGAAGCTCCGCGCGCAGCGCCGGCGAGGGGCCGAAACGGCGCAAAAGAAAGCGGATATAGCCCGCGGGGGCGGGAATGGAGCGTCTGGGATCGGGCGCGGTTCGCTTCGCCATCGTGGCGCAAAATGCCACATCTTTGGCGCGAGGGACAGCCCCGGCCGCCTTAGGGTTCGATCACAACAAGCCTCAAAGCCTTCAAGGGAGGAAACGCCAATGGCTTTCACCGGTCGAACCGAAGACGGGCGCACCGGACGAAGTCGTCGACGCGATGGCCGGCGACAACTACTACCGCATCCTCTGCATCCTTTCGGTGCCGCTGTTCTGGATCGGCTTCATATCGACGGCGCTGCTGGTCGGTACGCAAGAGCTGCCGTGGTGGTCGATACTGGCGCTCGTCGTGGGGGTCGGCACGATCAACGGCGGATGCCTGACCACGGGGCACGAACTCGGCCACAAGCACAGCCCGATCGACCGCTTCTTCGCGAAGCTGGCGTGCGCGGTCTGCGGCTACGCGCATTTCTGCATCGAGCACAATCGCGGGCATCACGTGTGGGTGTCGACGCCGGAAGATCCCGCGTCCTCGCGCATGGGCGAGACGATCTATCACTTTGCGACGCGCGAGCTGCCGGGCACGTTCCGCCGCGGCTGGGAGCAGGAAGCGCTGCGCATGTCGAAGCGCGGCAAGAGCGCGTGGTCGTTCGAGAACGACATTCTGCAGGGCTATGCGATCACGATCGCCGTCGCCGCCGTGCTCATCGCGGTGGGCGGCTGGGTCGTGCTGCCGTTCATCGTGGCGCACCACTTCTTCGGCTGGTACGGCCTCACGCAGGCGAACTATGTCGAGCACTATGGTCTGTTGCGCCAGAAGCGGGCGAACGGGCGCTATGAAGCGGTCGAGCCGCGCCATTCGTGGAACACGAACCACATCTTCTCGAACCTGATCACGTTCCACCTGCAGCGCCATTCGGACCACCACGCGAACCCGCAGCGCCCGTATCAGTCGCTACGCGACTTCCCCGACCTGCCGCGCCTGCCGAGCGGCTATCCGGGGATGTACCTTTTGGCCGCGATCCCGCCGCTGTGGTTCCGCGTCATGGACAAGAAAGTGATGGAATGGGCCAAGGGCGATTTGACCAAGGTCAACGTGCACGAGCCCGCACTCGGTAAGCTAACCGCCGCTTACGGAACAACGACACTCCCACTGGCCGCGTGACGCCGCAACGGGTTGAGAGCGGCCTCATCAAGGAGCCGCTCTCATGCCCGTTTTCGTTCATGATCGAATTCTGCAATTGCTTGAAGCCGAAGGCATCAAAACGCTGATCGGCATCCCCGACCCGAGCTTCGTCGGCATGTTCGTCGCCGCCGAGGCGCGCGGCTGGCGGGTGATCGCACCGCATCACGAGCAAGCCGGCGCATTCATGGCCGACGGGATGTGGCGCATGACGGGAAGGCCCGGTGTCGTCGTCGGCAATCAGGGACCCGGCGTCGCGAACCTGGCGGCGGCTGCGATCTGCGCCGCGAAGGAAAACGTCCCCACGCTCTTCATCGCGGGACAGAGGCACAGGGTGTTCGAGCAACGCGTCCGCAAGGGGCGGTTTCAGTACACGCGTCAGCCGCGCTACTTCGAAGAGGCGATGAAGTATGTCGGCACGATCGAGTTTCCGGAGCAAACGGACGAGATCGTGCACGAGGCATTTCGCCGGGCGCTGAGCGGCACGCCTGGGCCCGCCTATATCGAATATCCGATGAACCTGTTGCAGGCGCAGCTTGATCTGCCACCGCCGCTGCCCCCGGAGGCTTATCGGTTGACGCGGCAGGGTGCGAGCGCCGAGGCGATCGCGGCTGCGGTGGCCGCCGTGCGCGCGGCGAAGGCACCGGTTCTTCTCGTCGGTCAAGGCGTGTTCGTTTCGCGCGCGCATGGGCAGATCGCGAGACTCGCGTCGGCGCTGCAGTGCCCGATCCTGCAGACGCCGGGCGGCGGGGCGTTCCTGCCCGGGTTGAAGGATCGCACGTTCGCCTATGCCTCGCCGGTCGGCCAGGACGTGGTGGCGCAGAGCGACCTCGTGATCGCGATCGGCACCGAGATCGGCGAACCTCTCCACTACGGCGTCGGGCGGCACTGGGCGAAAGGCAACACGGGGCGCAAGTGGATTTACATCGAACGCGATCCGCTTGCGATCGGCGTGAACCGGCGGATCGACGTGCCGCTGGTCGGCGATCTCCGCGACATCGTTCCGCAACTCGTCGAAGCGGTGAAGCCGCTCGCGCGCACGGCGCCGGCAGAGATGGCCGGTTGGGCGAAGGCGAATGCAGAGATGGCGCAGATGATCCTTGCGGCGGCGCCGACGCGCTCCACCCCCGTGCATCCCGCGCGCCTTGCCGTGGAGGCGACGCGGGTGCTGCCGAAGGATGCCGTCATCGTGCGCGACGGCGGCTCGACGAGCGTGTTCATGGGCGCCTTCTCGCAGCTCAAGCCGCGCGACGTGATGTGGTCGCAGAACTTCGGGCATCTGGGCACGGGCTTGCCGCATGCGATCGGCGCGCAGCTGGCCGTGGGCGACTCGCGGCGCGTTGTGTTGCTGACGGGCGACTCGGCGTTCCTGTTCCACATCTCGGAACTGGAGACGGCGGTACGTAAAAAGCTGCCTATCGTGTGCGTGGTCGGCTGCGACTATGCGTGGGGGATGGAGGTTGCCGTGTACAAGGCCGCGTTCGGGCCGCAATCGCCGGAAACCGAAGCGCATTGGGGCAAGCAACTCAGGCTCGACAAGATCGCGGAAGGATTCGGCGCACACGGCGAGTATGTGGAGCGTATGGAAGACATCGCGCCCGCGGTCGAACGCGCTCTCGCCTGCGGCAGGCCAGCGGTCGTGCAGGTACCGGTCGACGAACTCGCCAACGCGACGGAGATTCCGGCGTTCGAGGAGTTCATGTCCTGGTACGGCGACGGCGGATATAGCGCGTAGACGATGGGCGCTACGCTCTGTCGGGATGCTGCACGGCGACGTGCTGACGATCGGGCATGAGCTTGGGCACAAGACGAATGCTACCTAGGAAGAGGATGGTCGCCTCTAGGCGGCCTCCCTTGCCAACGCACCGAGCCGGGGCCAAGAATGTGCCAGCTCTTTGAGGACTTCTTGGATGCTGCGCTGGATCGTTGGGTTGTTGGTCGTGATCGTCGCTGTGGGCGCGCTCTATTGGTTCGGTGCGCGCGGTGGGTGGTTCGGGGTCGAATACGACGCCGGTGTCATCCAAGGTAAAACGATTCCGGCCGACGTGATCGCCTCACGGGTCGCGACAACCGCTCGCGACGCCGGCGATACGCGGCAGATTTTGTTCGGCGATTTGCACGTGCACACGACGATCTCCGCCGACGCGTTTCAGGGCGCGCTGCCTCTGTTGGGCGGTCCCGGCACGCACCCGTTGGCCGAGGCATGCGACTATGCACGGTATTGCTCCGCGCTCGACTTTTGGGCGTCGACGGATCACGCGGAGTCGATCACGCCGAAGCGATGGGCCATGATCAAGGACTCGGTGCGCGCTTGCCAGAAGGTGGCGGGCAATGATGCGAACCCAGACCTCGTTTCGTTCATCGGGTTCGAATGGACGCAAGTTGGGCGTACGCCGGAAGAGCACTATGGCCATCACAACGTGATCTTCCGTGACTTAGACGAGGCGAAAGTTTCGGCGCGGCCGATCGCGGCTGGCGACATTGCAAGCGCTTCGCGCCTGGCTGCGCCGATCAACCCACTTGTCCCGCTCATCGACTTTCCACACCGCCAGACCTATTTCGACTTCAACAAATTCATGAGCCTGACGCGCGCGACGCCGGCGTGCGACGACAAGACGACGTCGGACGAGTTGCCGGGCACTTGCATGGAATGGGCGGCGAAGCCCGGCGATCTCATGCGCAAACTCTTCGACGAGCAGAAGCTGAAGCCGCTTGTCATACCGCATGGCACGGCGTGGGGCTTCTCGACACCGCCCGGCGCCAACTGGTCGAAGGCGTTGCTGCCATCGGAACAACCGGACAGGGTGCCGCTGATTGAAGTTTATTCCGGCCACGGCAACTCCGAAGAATACCGCTCGTGGTCCGATGTGGTGACCGCTTCGGACGGTAAGCGCTCATGTCCTTCGCCGACGAAGGATTACATTCCCGGTTGCTGGCGCGCAGGTGAGCTCATCCAAGAGCATTGTCTGAAGGCAAAGATCGGCGCGGCGGAGTGCGACGCGCGCGCGGCGAAGGCGCGACAGGACTATGTCGAATTGGGCTCGTCCGGCCATCTTTCGGTGCCGGGTGCGATGCCGGAGGACTGGCTCGATAGCGGTCAGTGTACGGATTGTTTCCTACCAGCGATGAACTATCGGCCGACGAAGTCGGTGCAGACGGGTATCGCCAGCACCTATATCGACGATGCCGGCAAGGCGACGCGCTTCACCTGGGGCTTTGTCAGCTCGAGCGACAATCACAATGCGCGGCCGGGGACCGGCTACAAGCAAGTCGATCGCCGACAGAACACCGAAGCCAAGGGGCCGATCGACGGTAGCTGGCGTTCGCTCATGCTTCCTTCCGAGGAGATCGACGACGAGAACCCGCAGTCGAGGAGCATTCCGTCGGACGAGCTTCTGAAGCTGGGCGGGCTGCGCACGCGGGAGGTCGAGCGTCAGGGCGCGTTCTTCCTCACCGGTGGTTTGGCCGCCGTGCATGCGGACAATCGTACGCGCGAGGCGATTTGGGCGGGCCTGGAGCGGCGCGAGGTCTATGCGACGTCGGGCCCAAAGATTTTGCTGTGGTTCAATGCCGTCGACAAGGCGGGCGCGAAGACGGCGATGGGCGGCCGGCTCAGCGCGACCGATGCACCGTCATTCGAAGTGCGCGCGGTTGGCGCGTTCAAGCAGAAGCCTGGGTGCCCGGACTTCGCGAAGGCGGGGCTCGACGAAGGCCGGATCAAGAAGATCTGCTCCGGCGAGTGCTACAATCCTTCGGACGTGCGCGCCGCGATCGCGCGGATCGAGGTGGTGAAAATTCGGCCGCAGGCGACAAAGGGCGAGGCGCTCGCGCCGCTGATCCAAGATCGCTTCATCGTGCATCAATGCGAGAAGAATGCGGACGGCTCTTGCTCATTCACGTTCACCGATCCGAGCTACGCCGCCGGCAAGCGCGATGCGCTCTATTACGTGAAGGCGATCCAAGAGGCCGAGCCCATCATCAACGCCGACCCGCTGAAATGCGAACGCGATGCTGCGGGGAAATGCGTGAAGGTGAAGCTCTGCTACGGCGACTATCGCTACGGCGCGGACGAGTGTACGGCACCGGCGGAGCCCAGGGCGTGGTCGTCGCCGATTTACGTGGATTATCGGTGACTACGCCCCAATCTCTTCGCCGCTGAGCGCCAACGGACCGGCGCCCCCTCTGGTTGTGGGGCCTAGGAGGCCTTCGGTTTGGGGGAGGAGTTGTTCGGCGAAGAATTGGGCAGTGGCGATGCGGGCGTGGAGGAATTGGCGATCGGGGTCGTGCTTCTTGAGGCGGGCTTCGGCGGCGAGCGCGCCTAGTCCGAGATAATGCGCGCCGGCGATGTGGCCCATCATGCGCAGATAGGGTGTGGCACCGGGGAGCGCTTCGTTCGGGCTTGAGCGCATTTTGTCTTGCAACCAGGCGGTGGCGCTTTCCACGACCTTTAACGCGCGGGCGAGTTCGCGGCCGATCGATTGGAGTTCGGTGGTGTCGCCTTGCTCGCACTTCGCGGCGGTGTCGCGGGCTTCGGCGAGGAAGCGGCGGACGACCTCGCCGCCTTCCAGGGACAGTTTGCGGCCAATGAGGTCGATCGCTTGGATGCCGTTTGTACCTTCGTAGATCGGGGTAATGCGGGCGTCGCGGTAGTGTTGGGCGGCGCCGGTTTCTTCGATGTAGCCCATGCCGCCGTGGACTTGCACGCCCAGCGACGCCGCTTCGACGCCCATGTCGGTGCACCACGCTTTCGAGATCGGTGTCAGCAGTTCTTCGCGCACCTTCGCTTCGGTGCGTTCGGCTTCGGTTTGCCCGTGGCGGGCGAGGTCGATGGCCATCGCGTTCGCGAGACAGATCGCCCTGCCCGCTTCGGCGATCGCCTTTTGGGTGAGCAACATGCGGCGCACGTCGGCGTGGAAGATGATCGGCGACATCTCCAGCACTTCGTGCTGCAGGCCGAACGGTTTGCCTTGGCGGCGCTCGCGCGCGTAGGCGTAGGCTTGCTGGAAACTCCGCTCGGCGATGGCGACGCCTTGTACGCCGATGTTCAGGCGCGCGGCGTTCATCATCGTGAACATCGCCGACATGCCTTTGTTTTCATGTCCGATCAGGAAACCGGTCGCGCCGCCGTTGTCGCCGAACGACATCACGCAGGTGGGTGAGCCGTGAATGCCGAGCTTGTGTTCCAGACCGACGCAGCGGAGGTCGTTGCGCGCACCCAAGCTGCCGTCGGGCTTGACCAGAAACTTCGGCACCAGGAACAGCGAGATGCCGCGCGTTCCTGGCGGCGCATCGGGCAGGCGCGCCAGCACGAGGTGGATGATGTTCTCCGCCGCATCGTGTTCGCCCCAGGTGATGAAGATTTTCGTGCCGGTGATTTTGTATGTGCCGTCGCCTTGCTTCACCGCTTTCGATTTCAGCGCGCCAACGTCGGAGCCGGCTTGCGGTTCGGTCAAGTTCATCGTGCCGGTCCAGGTGCCGGCTACGAGCTTCGGGAGGTATAGGCGCTTCTGCTCCGGCGTACCGTGCACAGTCAGCGCTTCGATCGCGCCTTGGCTGAGCAGCGGGCAGAGGCCGAACGCCATCGACGCCGACTGCCACATCT
>JABFRX010000135.1 GCA_013140995.1 Alphaproteobacteria bacterium
CTTTTTAAGCGCGGCGAGTTCGACGCCGTTGCGGGCGCGGACATAGAAGCGGCCGGAGGCGCGCTCCGGCACGATGTTGGGCGCCATGCCGCCTTCGACGACGATGCCGTGGATGCGTTCGGTCTGCTGGATGTGCTGGCGCAGTTGCGCGATCGTTTGATAGGCGGTGACGAGCGCGTCGAGTGCGTTCAAACCGCGCGCAGGCATCGCTGAGGCGTGCGCGGCGCGGCCGTGGTAGATCACCTCGACCTCGGCGAGCGCGATGACCGGCATCGTCACCATGTCGAAGCCCGCAGGATGCACCATCATCGAGGCGTCGACGCCTTCGAAGGCACCGTGCTGGGCCATCACTTCCTTGCCACCGCCGCGTTCTTCGGCCGGCGTGCCCATGTAGCGCACGCGGCCGGTGAGTTTGGCTCCGAGTTTCGAGAGGCCGAGTGCTGCGCCGAGGCCCGCGGTTGCGATCACGTTGTGGCCGCAGGCGTGGCCGATGCCGGGTAGCGCGTCGTATTCGGAGAGGAGGCTCATGACCGGGGCACCTTTAGGCCCGAACTCAGACGCGTAGGCGGTGGCGACGCCATAGGCGCCGCGTTCGACGATGAGGCCGTGTTGTTCCACCGTCTTCGTCAAGAGGCTTGCGGCGAATTTTTCTTCGAACGCCAGTTCGGGGTTTGCGTGGATCGCGTGGCTGGCGGCGATGAGTTCGGGGCGGAGGGCGTCGATCGCGCTCGAAACCTCGCGCTTCAAAGTGTCCAGCGACATGGCTTATGTTCCTCATCAAAGATCGCGCCAGCCTCGCGCAGAGAGGAGAGGAGGTCAAATGCCGACATTGGTTGTGCCCGGCGATATCCGCGTTGCCTACGAGGTGGTGGGCGACGCGTCCGAGGGTAAGCCGCCGATCGTGCTCGTGCATGGGTTTGCGTCGAACCGGGGCACGAATTGGCGCGCGCCGGGCTGGTACGACACGCTGACCCAAGCGGGGCGGCAGGTGATCGCGCTCGACGTGCGTGGGCATGGGGAGAGCGACAAGCCGCACGATATCGACGCTTACAATGAAGGCGAACTTGCGTGGGATATCGAGCGGTTGCTCGATCATCTGGGGCACGAACAAGCGGACGTCATGGGCTATTCGATGGGCGGCTTCATCACGCTGCGCCTGTTGCATGACAGCGCCTCGCGGGTGCGGCGCGCTGTGATTGCTGGCGTCGGCGAGAATTACTACGGGCGTGGGACGGTCGAGACGGACGCGATTGCGGCGGGGTTGCGCGCGCTGAATGCGGCGGATGTCATTGATGTGGTGCCGCGGCAGTTCCGGCTGTTCGCCGAGCAAGGTAAGAACGACCTTGAGGCGCTGGCGCTTTGCATGACGCGCGAGCGGCGTGCATTCACGGCTGCGGAGTTCGAGGAGCTCAACGTGCCGACGCTGATCGTTGTCGGCGAGAAGGATGCGATCACCGGGGCGCCAGGACCGCTTGCCGCGGCGTTGCCGGGAAGCCATACGGTGATTGTGCCGGGGCGCGATCACATGTCGTGCGTCGGCGACAAGATTTACAAAGCGGCGGTGCTGAGCTTTCTCGATTTCTGAAACAAAAAAAGCCCCCGCGGTTCGCGCGGGGGCTTTTTATTCTGAGGCTTGGACGTTAGCCGGGCAGGTTCGCCGTGACCGACAGAACGATGCCGTCTTCGCACCAGTCGGTGCCTGCGCACTCAGCTACGGTCGCATCGGTGCCAACCCAACGCACGTCGAACACAAAGATTTCCCACTCCGCCGATACGCCGAGGTCGTAGTACAAATAGTCTGTGCTTTGGTCGATCCACTGATGGCCGACGTTGCCCGACGCGGATAGCGCGCCCATGAAGGCGAATTTTTCCATCAGCGGGACGGTCACGCCGCCCTTGATCGACACTGCGTCGCCGGTTTCGGCGAAGAAGTCCGGGCTCCACGCCAGCTCGCCCGAGACCGACGCCGCGCCGAAGTCATAGCCAAGCGTCGCGATCGCTTCGAAATAGTCGTAGTCAGGAGCCGCAGGCGGCGTGTCAGCGTCGGCGTACCAGTAGTAAACCGCCTTGATGCCGCCCGAGAGCTTATCGCTGAACGCGTGATTGTAGCCGACGGTGAAATCGACCTCGATCGAGGAGTCGTAGGACAGGCTATCTTGGAAGTCGATGTTCGACGCCCAGATGTTGGCGAAGAAGCCCGACGCGTGATCGTATTGGACCCAGCCTTGGATCGCGGCTTCGCGGTCCGATTGGCTGATGCCGCGGAAGCGGTAGTCGCTGGTCAGCGTTACGCCGCCCGTGAACGGGCCCCAGGCGCCTTCTTCGTCCGCCGCATAAGCAACCGGAACGCTCGCTAATGTCAGGGCGGCAAAGATGCCCGCCTTCAGTGCCTTCTTCATACCAAAACCTCTTTCACTCACGGGGTTGCAAATGCACGAGGCGCTGCGATGGGGGCACGCGGCTCGATCTAGTTTCCGTCGCATTAATTATTGCGCGAGTGATGGTTGACAACGCGTTAATGCGTGTGGCCTGCGATCCCGGCAATCGCGGCGGGTGCGATGGAAATGTCACGCGCGTTTGGACGCACACGAACCCCGCGTTTTGCCTTAGTTCCGTGCAGGCTCTGCATAGAATAAGGGCGGCTGCGCCTTCGCCAGCCGCCCTTTCGCACTAGGATTGCGTTCCTCGTCTACGGGAACGTGAAGCTCGCAGTGCCGACGAAGCCGCCTTCGCAGAGATTCGTGCCGCCGAAGCAGTCTATTTCGCTCAGGTTCGTGCTCACATAGCGCGCGTCGATTGTGAGACGTCCGAGTTCGACGCCGACGCCCAAGTCCCAGTAGAGCCAATCGGGCGTACCGAAACCGGCGTTGTTGTCGATCCATTGGTGACCGACGTGGCCGCTAGCCGTGAATTTATCCCAGAGCGGAACTTCGATGCCCGCGGCCGCCGCAACGGCTGCGCCCGTTTCGAAGAAGTAGTCGGGGCTGTAGTTCACTTCGGCCGAAAGCGTCGCGCCGCCCATATTGTGGCTAAGCGAGGCTTGGAATTCAAAGTAGTCGTAGCCGATGAGGTACGGGCTCTCCGGATAGTGATAGTACGTTGCCTTCACGCCGGCTTCAGTGCCTTCGGCGAGAGCCAGGCTGTAACCTGCGTAGAGGTCGAGTTCCATGTACGACGACGTGTCGCCGGTGTCGCTGAAGTCGATGTTCGAGGCCCACGCGCCGACGAAGAAACCGCTGTCCGTCGTGTAGTCGAACGAGCCTTGGAACGCGAAGTCCCGCGAGTTCTGGCTCTGACCGCGGAAGCGGTAGTCGGACGTCACCGTCAGCGTGATGGAGATCGGTCCCGACTCTTCTTCGGCGGCCGCGTCGCCGTCGGCGAAGGCTGGTTGCGTGAAGCCCGCGGTCGCGAGCAGGCTAAGCGCCAGAACCGTCTTTTTCATTCGAGTCCCCCCTCGCGGCGCGAAAGTCCGGCCGCCCCCTGGCGTAGTTCAAATGGGGAAGGTGTTATGTGGCAAGGGGTTAGCGACGGAATCTCGTGTTGTTCAGGTAACACAACCTGAAATGTATTCGAAATGTCATGCGCAACCCTGGGGGTGGCGTCAGGATTGGCGCTTGGTTACCCCGGCAAGCGCCAAATGGTGGCCGGCGTCGGCGAGCAGGAGTTCACCGGTGATGTGGCGTGCACCCTCGCCGCAGAAGAAGGCGACAGCTTCGGCGATGTCTTCCGGCATGCCCGCCCGGTGTAGCGGCGTCGATAGTTTGTTGTGCTCGACGATGCGGTCGTAGGTGTCCTTGTCGAAGCGGTCGGAGAACCAGCGCGTGCCGACGAAGCCGGGGCAGACGGCGTTGACGCGGATCTCCGGCGCAAGCGCGCGGGCGAGCGAGAGCGTCATCGTGTTTAGCGCGCCTTTGGACGCGGCGTAGGCGACGGACGAACCGACGCCAAGTACGCCTGCCACCGACGACACGTTGACGATGCGGCCGAAGCCGCTTTTGCGCAATTGCGGCGTGCAGGCGCGGATCATTTGGAAAGAGCCGACGACGTTTGTTTTGTAGATGCGCAGGAAGTCGTCGGCGGTTAGGCCGTCGAGGTTCGCGTGATCGGCGAAGACGGTGGCACCTGCGTTGTTCACGAGGATGTCGATGCGGCCCCATTTTTCTGCGACATGGCTTGCGATGCGGCGGCAGTCTTCGTCGTTGCCGACGTCGCCTTGCGCGAGGATGCCGTCGACGCCTTTCGCATTCACGGACCTAAGCGTTTCCTCAGCTTCCTTCAGGCTTTTCGTGTAGTTCACGGCGACGCGTACGCCCGCGTCCGCGAGACGAAGCGCCACGGCTGCGCCGATGCCGGTGCCTGAGCCCGTTACGACGGCGACGTGATCTTTCATGTTCATCGGCGTTTCCTTTTTCTATTTGCCTTGGAAGGCTGGCTTGCGTTTTTCGAGGAAGGCTTTGCGGCCTTCGGCGTAGTCGGCGCTCGCCATGCAGGCGGCAACCGCGCTGTCGGCTTCGGCGCGGTCGTGGTCGGTGCAGGAGAGAGCGGCGCGAATCGCTTTCTTGGAGGCCAGGATCGACAGTGGCGCATTCTGTGCCAGCATCGTCGTGTAGCCCGTCACGATGTTGTCGAAGTCGGCGACGGGGGCTACGGCCTGGATGATGCCGCGCATCAAGGCTTCGTGAGCGTTGTAGATTTTAGCGGTGAAGAGCATCTCGGCGGTGCACGACGGGCCGAGCTTGGCCACAAGTGCTGCGGCTCCGGCGAAGCCATAGCCGATGCCGAGCTTGGCGGCGGGGATGCAGAAGCGGGAGTTGTCCGAAGCCAGGCGCATGTCGCAAGCCATGGCGAGCGCCATGCCGCCGCCGAAGCAAATCCCCTTTACGGCGGCAATGACCGGTTTCGAACAATTAGCGAGGGAAAGCGTGGCTCGCCCGGTTGCCACGTCGTAAGTTTTCGCGCTTTCGTCTGTTGCGCGGTTGGCTTCGAATTCCGATATGTCAGCTCCGGCGGCGAATGCTTCGCCACCTGCACCCCTAACCACGATGGAGCGGACAGCCGGATCTCTCTCAAACTGCTCAACAAGGCCGGGGATAGCTTGCCACATATCAAGGCTAAGCGCGTTGCGCCGCTCCGGCGCGTTGAGTACGAGTGTACCGGTGGATCCGTGAATTTCGGCGATGAGCTTTGACGTCATGGAAGGCCTAAATACGAGGGTGCTGAAACGGCGCAGGCGAAGCCCGCAGCCGGCGGGCGAGAGCATCAAAGTTGTTCTCATCCGCCACGGCAAGCCCGACGTTGCTCCTTCGGAGCGGCTAACCCACCGTAAGTTCGAAGATTACATCGAAACCTACGAGAAGGCGGGGCTCGACCCCGACAGCGCGCCGCCGGATTGGCTGGTCGCGTTGGCGCGTGACGCGCGGCGTGTTTACGCGTCGGATCGTCCGCGGGCACGGGAGAGCGCGCGCGCGTTGGCGCCGCATGCCGAGCTTGAGCTCAGCCCGCTGTTCATGGAAGCGCAGCTGAAGTCGCCGAAGTTGCCGCTCGTCAAGATGAAGCCGCCGGCTTGGGCGGTGATCGCCAGGCTCGCGTGGCATGCGGGGCATGACGGCGGTATCGAAGATTTTCGCGATGCGAAGGACCGCGCGGCTAAGGCTGTCGATATGCTTTCCGCCGAAGCGCTAGAGTGCGGCATCGCCGTGCTCGTCGCGCACGGTTACTTCAACGCGATCGTGGGCCGCGCGCTGTCGAAACGCGGCTGGCGCAAGTTCGGACGGCACCGCGCGAAGTTCTGGAACGCGGTCGTATACGAACTGGCGGTTTAACGCGTGGCCCGCCACGAAGAGCGCTTTCGGTGTGGCTTGGTGTCTTGGTGGCAAAACTGACTCAACACCGCTCTAGGGCATCCACTCCCGCGCGATCGTTTCGAATGCCGGCCGCGGGCGGTCTTCGAGCGGTTCGGCGGGGTGGCCCAGATAGATAAAGCCTGCGATTCGTTCGCCCTCTTGGAGCCCTAGGCCTTCTGTTACCACCGGGTCATACGCATACCATTCCGTGATCCAGTTCGCGACGAAGCCCATAGCGTGGGCGGCTATGCAGAGCGTCTGGCATGCGGCACCGGCAGAGAGAGTTTGCTCCCATTCGGGAATTGGGATTCCTTTGCGCACGTGGCTCACCACGCCGATGATCACCGGCGCGCGCAAGAAGCGGCTGCGCTCTTGCGCGATGCGTTCATCATTGGCGGCGGGTTCGGTTTCTTTCAGCGCGCGTACCAGCAGCTCGCCGAATTTGTTCCGGGCTTCGTTCTTGAAGATCAAGAAGCGCCAGGGTGTGAGCTTGCCGTGATCGGGCACGCGGGTGGCCGCTTGAACCAGCGTGCGGACTTGATCGTCGCTTGGGCCGGGGCCTTTCATCCGTTTTGCGGAGCCGGAGCGGCGGGTCAGCAATAGGTTCAACGTTTGCGGCGCGGCGACATTCAGGTCCGTCATTCCTACCTCGTGATTTCGCGTGACGATAGACTAGGGTCTGCGGCAATGAAAACGAGTCTCGCGAGAATTCCCCGTGCGGTTTGGGCGCTGGGGTTTGTGTCGATGTTCATGGACATCTCATCCGAGATGATCCACGGGCTCCTGCCGGTATTTCTGACGACGGTGCTGGGCGCGAGCATGTTTACCGTTGGGGTGATCGAAGGTGTCGCGGAGTTCACGGCGTCGGCGGTGAAGGTGTTTTCCGGTTGGCTCAGCGACCGGCTGGGTAAGCGCAAGCTGCTCGCGGTGATCGGCTATGCGATGGCGGCGCTCTCGAAGCCTCTGTTTCCGCTGGCGGCGACGCCCGTCGAAGTTCTTGCCGCGCGCTTTGCCGATCGCGTGGGCAAGGGGATCCGCGGTGCGCCGCGCGACGCGCTTGTCGCAGACGTGACGCCGCAGGCGTTGCGGGGCGCGGCGTATGGCTTGCGGCAATCGCTCGACACGACCGGGGCGTTCGCCGGGCCCTTGATCGCCATCGGGCTGATGTTGCTTCTCGCGGGCGATATGCGTGCGGTGTTCTGGTGGGCCGTTGTTCCCGCGGCCATCGCGGTCGGGTTGCTGGTACTCGGCGTTGAGGATGCACCTGTGGCCGCGAACGGCGCACGCGCGCCGCTGCAGCTTGTCGAACTGCGGCAGATGGGGCGCGGGTTTTGGGCCGTGGTTGCGCTCGGTGCGGTGTTCTCGCTTGCGCGATTCAGTGAAGCGTTCTTGATTTTACGCGGGCGCGAGGTTGGTATTTCGGCGATCTATGTGCCGCTGGTGTTGGTCGCGATGAACGTCGCGTATGCGCTCGTAGCGGCTCCGGCCGGGGTGTTGTCGGACCGGCTTGGACGGCCACGGTTGTTGGCGTTCAGCCTGGTCATTCTCATCGCCTCCGATGCCGTGCTTGCGCTGGTGCCGAACGTGGTGGGTCTCATGGCCGGCGCGATGTTGTGGGGCGTACATATGGGCTTCAGCCAAGGGTTGCTCGCCGCCCTCGTCGCCGATACGGCCCGGGAAGAGCTACGCGGAACAGCGTTCGGGGTGTTCAATCTTGTGACGGGCGTTGCGTTGCTCACCGCCAGTATTGTTGCTGGATCGTTGTGGAATTGGATCGGGCCCGAGGCAACGTTCGGCGCAGGCGCCCTGTTTGCGGCGGTTTGCTTGGGTGGTCTGACAATGGTCAAGGCGCGTTAACTTGGGCATCGGACTTGCTTGATAGGCTGTCAGTCAGGCCCCATCTGTATTAAGATGGTTCTCATGGATAACAAGCGTCCGATGCCGGTCATTGCCGAGAAATTCGCGGTTTGCGATCCCGTGTGGTCGGATCTGCGCGAGGAGGCTATTCGCGCGGCGGCGGCCGAGCCCGCGCTCGCGAGCTTTGTGCACGCGACGATCCTCAATCACGAGCGGCTGGAAGAGGCGCTGACTTATCACTTGGCGCAGAAGCTCGGCAACGACGACGTCGGCGCGATGCAGGTGCGCCAGGTGTTCGACCAGGCGTTTGCGGACGAGCCGACTTTGGGTGACGAAGTGCGCGCGGATCTCTCCGCCGTCTATGAGCGCGATCCGTCGGTGACGACGTATCTGCAGCCATTTTTGTTCTTCAAAGGCTTCTTGGCGATCCAGTCCTACCGCGTGATGCATTGGCTTTACGCGAAGGGCCGGGTCACGCTAGCGCAGCATTTCCAAGCGCGTGTGTCGGAGGTTTTTGCGGTCGACATCAATCCGGCGGCCAAGATCGGGCGCGGCGTGATGATCGACCACGGCACCGGTGTCGTGATTGGAGAGACCGCGGTCGTGGAAGACGACGTATCGATGCTGCACGGCGTGACATTGGGCGGTACGGGCAAGGAAACCGGCGACCGGCATCCCAAGGTCCGGCGCGGCGTGATGATCGGCGCGAACGCGACGATTCTTGGAAATATCGAAATCGGCGCGAACAGCCGCGTGGGCGCGGGC
>JABFRX010000196.1 GCA_013140995.1 Alphaproteobacteria bacterium
AAGGTCAAATTCAAGGTCGGCGGCGACGTGTTGGACGCATCGTTCGACGGCGAACTCGATGCGGCGACGAACGTTGCGGCGGGCAACGTCGACTTCGGTACCACGTCGGTGAAGCGGCTCGCCGCATGGGTGGGCGCGAACGCACCGGACGGCGACAAGTTCGGTGCGATCAAGGTCGTCGGTGCGGTCACGATCCGGCCGGATGTGATCGCGCTCAAAGACGCGAAGCTGTCGGTTGACGGCGATGCGCTTGAGGCGACGTTCACGGGTACGGTCGACACGCGCGAGAGTAAGGTCTCTGGGGTCGTCGATGCGCGTGCGACTTCGGCGCGCGAACTGGCGAAGCGCGCCGGGATCGCTTTGCCGGGCACGAAGGGGTTTGGGCGGGCGACATTGAACGGCGCGCTCAGCGTGACGCCGGGTCAGGTCGCGTTCCAAGACGCGAAGGTTTCGGTCGACGGCGATCTGTTGCGAGCGGGCTTCACGGGGCTGTTCGATACCGCAAAGGGTACGCTCGCGGGATCCATCGACCTTCGTTCGAACTCCGCGCGGCAGTTGGCGGCGCAGGTGGGTGCAGCGGTGCCTGGGTCGCGCGGCTTCGGGCCGATGACGCTGACGGGTTCGATCGGCGCCGCGCCCGGGCGTGTGGCGTTTAAGGACGCGAAACTCTCCATCGACGGCGACATTCTCAGAACCGCGTTCACCGGCACGTTGGACACGGCGACGAGCAATATCGCGGGTAACATCGACCTTCGTTCCAGTTCGGCACGCGAGCTGGCAGCGCGGACGGGGTTTCAGTTGCCGGGCGTGCAGGGGTTTGGGCCGCTAACCGTCACCGGTGCTGTCAGTTCGTCGCTGGGGCGCATTGCGTTCAACGACGCAAAGCTCTCCGTCGAAGGCGACGTGTTGCGCGCGGACTTCACCGGCACATTCGAAACCGCCACCAGCAAAGTCGCTGGCAAGGTCGATCTGCGGTCGAGTTCGGCGCGGCAGTTGGCATCGCGCGCGGGCATCGCGTTGCCGGGCGCCAACGGGTTTGGTGCGCTTGCGATCAGCGGTACGTTGAACTCGGTGCCTGCACGCATCGTGTTCGACAACGCTCGGATCGCGCTCGACGGTATGAACGGGTCGGGCGACGTGACGCTGACGACCGGCGCACGGACGTATGCGAAGGCGAACCTTTCGCTCGACCGGTTGGATC
The DNA here is from genome assembly GCA_013140995.1 of Alphaproteobacteria bacterium. Lineage (GTDB taxonomy): Bacteria > Pseudomonadota > Alphaproteobacteria > Micropepsales > Micropepsaceae > SZUA-430. The sequence continues at coordinate 1,202 of JABFRX010000196.1, forward strand.
TCAATCCTTATCTCGGCGGCGGCGCTGGTGCGAAGCCCGCGGCGGGTGCGATCGCGCCTTGGAGCGACGACTCCATCGATGCGTCCGCGCTCAAGGCCATCGATGCCGATCTGGCGTTCGCGGTCGACGCGTTGAACGTCGGGGGCTTGCGGATTGGGCGCAGCGTGCTCGACTTCGCGCTTGCGGGCGGGAAGCTGACCGCGAACTTGAAGCAGATGGCGCTCTATGGCGGCGACGGTAAGGGCGTCGTGACGCTGAACGGCGCGGGCGGTGCGCCGGCGCTTGGGATCGATGTCGCTTTGAGCGGTATTAAGGCCGAGCCGTTGCTAACCGACGCGGCGGGGTTCAACCGGCTCAGCGGCACCGGGAATATGACTCTGAAGCTTTCCGGCGCCGGGCGGTCGCAGCGGGCGTTGATGAGTTCCCTCGACGGCACGGTCGCGATGAAGCTTGAGGACGGCGCCGTCAAGGGCATCGACTTGGCGGCGGTTGCGCGCACGATTCAGTCAGCGATTTCGCGCTCCGCCACGGGCGCGGCCGCGAAGACCGACTTTGCGGTATTTTCGGCGTCGCTTCTCATCAAGAACGGGGTCGGGCGCAACGATGACCTTCGCTTGTTGAACCCCTTCGTTCGGCTGACCGGTGCGGGGACGGTCGATGTGGCGGGCCAGCGGCTCGACTATCGGGTCGATCCGCGTGCGGTTCGTTCGAGCGAGGGTCAAGGCGGGAGCCAAGACCTCAAAGGGATCGGCATTCCGTTCCTGATCAAGGGGCCGTGGTCGCGGCTTTCGTATGCGCCCGATCTTTCGGGGATCGCGAACACGGCGATCGATTCGATTATCAAGGGCGAAGACCCTCTCGACGCGATCAAGAACCAAACGGGGCTCGACCAACTGTTCGGGAACAAGAAAAAGCCGCAGCAGCCACCGGCCGAGACACCGCAAGCAGCACCGCCGGAACCGCAGCCTCAGGCGGCGCCAGAATCACCGAAGGAACCTGAACCTGCGCAACCCGCCTCGCCGACGAACGAAGGTGTGCCCCCAAACCCACAACAAGAGGGTGCACAACCGCAGAAAAACGACCCGAAGCAGAAGGTCGACCCGCTTGAAGCGTTGAAGGGGCTTCTTGGGAAGCCGCAGTAGGATATGCTTTCAATTAACCCCTGGCTTCCTTAAGGTCCGCATCTGCCTGTCGGGAAAAAGGTAGGGGGAAACGAGGCATCGTCCGTCGTATCCATGGCAGCTGACACCAAAGACGCGCCTGGAAAGGCTCCGACCAAGGGCTTTTCGCTTCGATCGAGACTGCTTGGGATCCCCGACGGCGAACCGGCCGCGGAAGGTGCCGGCGAGTCTGCGCCTGATGAAGGCGAGCAACCTCAACCGGACGCAGATGTGGACGAGGTGAAAGCCGAGGCCGCTCCGAACACAGACGAACAAGAGGAAGAGGCGGAGCCGCCGCGCGTTGGCGTGGCACTTGCGCCGCGGCGCAATTCGCTGCTCGCGTCGTTTGGGTTCGGCGACAAGCGCAAGGCCGAGACGAAACCTGAACCCGACGTCGAGCCTGTCGCGGAAGTGCCTGTCGCAGAGCCTGAGATCGAGGTTCGCGAGGTTGAGATTCCGGAGCCTGATCGTGGGCCGGTGATCGTGCCGCTGGCGCGCGATAAGGCGCCCGAGGTTGTGCAGGATGTTACGGCGGCTTCGGTCGAGGAAGAAGCGCACGTCGAAGTCACGCCTGTTGGGCCGGTGCCGTTCGTGCGTTTTGCGGGCGTGAAGAAGACGTACGACGGCGTGACGCTTGTCGTGAAGGATTTGAATCTCGAGATCGCCAAAGGCGAGTTCTTGACGCTGCTGGGGCCTTCCGGTTCCGGCAAGACGACGACGCTCATGATGCTCGCGGGCTTCGAGACGCCGACCGCCGGCGACATTCAGTTGAACGGCCAGTCGCTGACGACGATGCCGCCGCACAAGCGCGGCCTCGGCTTCGTGTTCCAGAACTACGCTTTGTTCCCGCACATGACGGTGGCCGAGAACCTCGCGTTCCCGCTTGAGGTTCGCAAGACCGCACGCGGCGAGATCAAGGACCGCGTGGCGAAGGCGCTTGCGATGGTTGAGCTTGGTGGCTTTGACAAGCGCAAGCCCAATCAACTTTCCGGCGGGCAGCAGCAGCGAGTCGCCGTTGCGCGTGCTCTCGTGTTCGATCCGGAACTCGTGCTGATGGACGAACCGCTGGGCGCGCTCGACAAGCACCTGCGCGAGCAGATGCAGTACGAGTTGAAGCGGCTGCACCGCGAGCTTGGCGTGACGGTCGTTTATGTGACGCACGATCAGGGCGAGGCGTTGACGCTGTCGGATCGTATTGCGGTGTTCCACGACGGGATCATTCAGCAGCTCGACACGCCGACGAACATCTACGACCACCCGGCGAACGCATTCGTCGCGGGCTTTATCGGCGAGAACAATGCGTTGCCCGGCAAAGTGCTGCGGATCGACGGCGACGTCTGTACGATGGAGTTGATGGGCGGCACGCGCGTCAAAGCCACGAACGGCAACTGTCATGCGGTGGGTCAGACCGGCGTCGTTTGCGTGCGGCCCGAGGATCTTTTGATCGCGTCGGATGCGCCGCAAGGTAGCAACCACGTGCCGGCGATGATCGAGGAGTTGATCTTCCACGGCGATCATTTGCGCGTGAAGCTGTCGGCGCCGGGCATGCATGAAATCATCGTCAAGGCGCCGGCGCGGGCGCATTTCCCGTCGAAGGGCGTGGCCGTTACTCTCTCTTGGGAGCCTGCGGCCGCGCGCGCGTTTGTTTCCTGAAATGATCCAGAACACGTCGTGGGTGGTCCGCGCTTGCGGGCCATGACACGGGTCAAGAGCAACGAATAGAGAGAGCTAACCCCATGGGCCGTACGACCGGAATTATTATCGCCGCCGCCGCCGCCATCGTCATTCTGGCGGGCGCGTTGCTGCTCATGCTCGGGCGCGGATCCGAGAAGGCGGTCAACGAGCTCGACAAAGAGTTGACCGACCTTCAGTTGCCCGATGCGGACGGATCGACGCCTGCCGTCGCTACGGACGCGCCTGGCGCGGCAGCGGCTTTGGCAGGTCAGTCGCTGGTCGTCGTGTCGTGGGGCGGGGCTTACACGAAGAGCCAGATCGAGGCCTATCACAAGCCGTTCACGGCGAAGACGGCCGCAAAGATCAACTCCATCGACTACAACGGCGGGATCGCCGAGATCAAAGCGCAGGTCGAGGCGAAGAACGTGACCTGGGACGTTGTCGATATGGAGCTCGCCGACGCGCAGCGTGCGTGCGACGAAGGGTTGCTCGAGAAAATCGACGCGGGCGTGTTGCCTGCCGCACCGGACGGGACACCTGCGGTGCAGGACTTCATCCCGAACGGGATCACGCCGTGCGCAGTGACGACGATCGTGTTCAGCCATGTGGTCGCCTATGACGAAACGAAGTTCGAAGCGAAGAAGCCTTCCAAGCTTGCCGACTTTTTCGACCTGAAGACGTTCCCGGGCAAGCGCGGTTTGCGCAAGACGAGCCCGAAGATCAATTTGGAGCTGGCGTTGCGCGCGGACGGCGTGGCGCCGGAAAAGGTCTACGAGACTTTGGCGACGAAGGAAGGCGTGAGCCGCGCGTTCAAGAAGCTCGACACGATCAAGGACAGCGTTATCTGGTGGGAGCCGGGCTCGCAGCCGCCGCAGTTGCTTGCTTCCGGCGAGGTTACGATGACGACGGCTTACAACGGACGTATCTTCGACGCGCAAATCGGCGAAGGCAAACCGTTCAAGATCATTTGGGACGGGCAGATTCAGGAACTCGACGTGCTCGGCGTCGTGAAGGGCACGAAGAACTTGTCTGCTGCGTTGCAGTTCGTTGCGTTCGCGACGGACACACAGCGGCTTGCCGATCAGGCGCAATGGATCGCCTATGGCCCGGCGCGCCGGTCGTCGCTGCCGCTCGTCGGCACGTATCATTCGAAGCCGGATGTGGACATGAAGGTGCATATGCCGAACGCGCCAGAGAATTCCACGAACGCGCTGCAGATCGACTTCCTGTGGTGGGCGGACCATCAGGAAGAGTTGAACCAGCGCTGGAGCGCTTGGCTCGCCAAGTGACGGCGGCGTTTGGGGGATAACGGGTGACGACTGAGACGACGAGCCTTGCGGAGCAGTTCAAGCGTTCGGGCAAAAACGCCCGGCGCGGGACGTTTCTGCTCGTGCTGCCCCTGCTCGCGTTCCTGACGATCACGTTTTTCCTGCCGATCTTCAACATGCTGAACCGCAGCATCGAAGACGCGACGATCGCCGACAATCTGCCGCGCTCGGCGGACGCACTCAGGTCGTGGAACGGCAAGGGGCGGCCGCCGTTCAGCGCGATCGCCGCACTCGCCGACGATCTGGCGCGGGCGCACCGCGAAGGTACGATCGGCAGAATAGCGACGCGGCTCAACTTCGAGCGGCCGGGGATGCGCTCTCTGTTGATGAAGACAGCGCGGGTGGCTTCGACGTTCGAGCCGCCCTACGCGCAAGCGTTCAACGCGGTCGATCTGCAGTGGAGCGACCCTGAGGTTTGGGGTGCGCTACGTCACGCGAGCGCGTCGTACACGTCGGGCTATTACATTGCGGCGTTCGACGAGACGCGTAAAGCGGACGGCACGCGTGTTCCGCGCGCGGAGGAGGAACAGGTCTACGTCATGCTGTTCCAGCGGACGTTGTGGGTGGCGTTTCTGGTGACCGCTTTGTGTTTCGTGCTCGGCTATCCCCTCGCCTATTTCATTTCGCAGCAGGACGAGAAGACGCGACATCTGTTGTTGATATTGGTGTTGCTACCGTTCTGGACGTCGCTGCTCGTGCGTACGACGTCGTGGATCGCGCTGCTGCAGACGAATGGCATTCTGAACGACGGGCTTGCGTTCTTCGGCGGCGACGGCGCGCGGCTCGATCTCATGCACAATATGAACGGTACGCTGATCGCGATGACGCATATCCTGCTGCCGTTCATGATCTTACCCACCTACAGCGTGATGCTGTCCGTGCCGCCGGCGTTGACGCGCGCGGCGGTGTCGTTGGGTGCGACGCCCTGGACGGCGTTTTGGCGTGTCTATTTCCCGATGACGTTGCCGGGGGCGGCGGCGGGCGGGTTGCTCGTGTTCATTTTGGCGCTCGGTTACTACATCACGCCGACACTGGTCGGCGGACGGTCAGGTCAGCTGATCTCCAACATGATCCAGTTTCATATGCAGACGTCCCTGAACTGGGGGTTGGCAGCGGCGCTGGGCGGTATTCTGCTTGCGATCGTGACGGTGCTCTACATCGTCTACGCACGCGTGATCGGGCTCAACCGGTTGAGGCTCGGGTAGCGCCATGGCCGAGCCGCTGCACAACACACCGAAAGATAAGGCCGAGCGCGTGATTTCGCGCGGCTATGCCTACCTCGTGCTCGCGTTCCTCGTGGCACCGCTTCTGGTGATCGTGCCGCTGTCGTTCAACGCGGAGCCCTATTTCACGTTCACGACGAAGATGCTGACGCTCGATCCGGACGGATTTTCGTTCCGCTGGTACCGCGACATCGTCGAGAATCCGCAGTGGCTGGAGGCGATAGGCAACAGCTTGGTGATCGCGCTCGCCTCGACGTTCTTGGCGACCGTTTTGGGGACGCTGGCGGCGGTGGGGCTGGCACGGTCGAACATGCCGTTTCGCGACTTCTTCATGGCGCTTTTGATTTCGCCGCTCGTCGTGCCGATCGTGATCGCGGCGGCGGGGATGTATTTCTTCTACTCAAGCGTGGGGCTGGCGCAGTCGCATCTCGGGATCATTTTGGCGCACACCACGTTGGGCGTTCCGTTCGTCGTGATCACGATGACGGCGACGCTGTCGGGGTTCGACCGCAATTTGATCAAGGCGGCGGGCAGCCTCGGCGCCGATCCGATCACGGCGTTCTTCCGGGTGACGCTGCCGCTGGTCGCGCCCGGCATGATTTCGGGCGCGTTGTTCGCGTTCGCGGCGTCCTTCGACGAGGTCGTGACCGTGCTGTTCCTCGGCGGCCCGGAGCAGCGCACGATCCCGCGTCAGATGTGGTCGGGCATCCGCGAGCAGATCAGCCCGACGATCCTCGCGGTGGCGACGCTACTCATCATCTTCTCGTCGCTACTGTTGCTTGCGGTCGAGATGCTGCGGCGGTGGCATGCGCCGCACGCGCAGCTGCCGAAGCGGTAGTTTCCGGCGGTGCGAGACTTCATTGCTCGCATCAACCGATACCGTTCGATTGCGACCCTTGCACTGCTAACGTTTCTCGCCTGGTTGTTGTTTTACGACCCCGGCTATTGGCGCTATCGACACCTCTGCAGAGAAGGGGCGCCGAAGGTCCAAAGAATGATCAGCAAGATAGAGAGCTATGTCGACGGATCGGGAGGCTGCTCATACCAATGCCTGAACGACTTGCGTTCAAGACGCGTTCGGTATGTCGAGTTTGAAATCGGGGATAGAGGATCATCGACGTTAGACACGCTGGTTGCCCCTGCGTTGCGACCCTGGGGCAACACCGGGAAATTCAGCGTCCTACTTCGCCGCGATCCGGAGTGCGTGCCCCTATTCAACAACGAGCGGGTGCCGAACCTGATACTGGCTAAGCGTTGCGCAGAATATAAGACGATCTCCAGCTTCACCTCTCGCTACGAGTACAGAAGTACGCGATCCGAGGAATCGTATGCGATGGGCAAACTGCGCGGCGCCCTCGTCACCTACAACGATCGCACGACGGGTGACGTCATTGCGTCTTGGGGATCCTACGGATACGACGGAACAGCTATCCTATTCCTGCCTCTTGTCTATTCGCAGAGCTGCAGCAACCGCCAAATTGGCATAGCTGACATTCTCGGCGAGACCTAGACTGCAAGTCCGCGCTTCGCCGCTTCGTATTCGCGCTTGAGTTTGGCGACGACGTCGGCGGCGGGGACGATGTCTTGGATTTGGCCGACGCCCTGCCCTGCGCCCCAGATGTCTTTCCAGGCTTTCTTTTCGGTGTTGCCGCCGGAGCCGAAGTTCATTTTGGATTTGTCGGCTTCGGGGAGCGCGTTCGGGTCGAGGCCTGCCGCCGTGATCGACGGGGCCAGGTAGTTGCCGTGCACGCCGGTGAAGAGGTTCGAGTAGACGATGTCGTTCGCCATCGTTTCGACCAGCATCTGCTTGTAGCGCGGGTCGGCGTTCGCTTCGGTCGTCGCGATGAAGCGGGTGCCGAGATAGGCGAGGTCG
>JABFRX010000264.1 GCA_013140995.1 Alphaproteobacteria bacterium
ATGATTCCATTTCTGCCTCACGCCGTTCGCCGCCTTCCATCGTCAGAATAGGTTCGGGCAACCAGGGCCCCACATAAACCTCACGCGAAGCCTTCGCCCGCCGCATGCGATCCAAACACAGCCGCACGATCACGGTCGTCAGCCACGCCGCCGGCGTCGCGATCGCCGAACGATCGGCCGCCTGCCAGCGCAGGTAGGCGTCCTGCACGGCGTCCTCCGCCTCGCTCCACCGGCCGAGCATCCGATACGCGACATGCGTCAGCCGCTTACGCTCGGCCTCGAAGGCGGCTACCACGTTCATGCGACCTTCGCCGTCGGCGTCACGCGATCGTTCACGACCACGCGCTCGCACGTGTGTGCAAATCCCAACCCACGTTTCAGCCCGGGATAAAACCGCGCCGTGGCGATGACAAACGCGAGCTCGATCAAACCCTTCTCGCCCCACAGCTTGCGAATGGCGTCGCGCATATCGTCGGCCATCTCGCCGCGCGAAACCGCTTCGCCATACCGAAACGCCAGCGCCACATGCGGCGGCACCTTGTCCAGCTGCCGCGCCGCGAGCGCGCGCAACACGTCAGCGCCCACGCCGTCTTTCAGCGCCAAGTTCACGTGGATCTGCACGCACGGCCCGCAGTCTTCGACCATCGCCGCCGCCATCCCAGCCGTGTGATACGCGTCCGCTGGCGTGAACTTGCGATTGCCTTCCACCACCTTGATCATCGAGAACCGCCACAGCCGCGACGGTGCGACGTCGCGCAGGTGATAGGCGTAATCCATGTTGACATCGCCGATCTGCGTCTTCCCCCATTCAAGCAGCTTTGTAAGCAACCACCGGTTCATGACCCGCTCCGCTTCTGCAAAACACTGAGAACGACCGCAAGCACCGCCGGCAAATGTACGGCGATGAGCTCGTTCATAAGCACATCGTGATGGTGACCCACGAACGTCTCGCCCGCATGCAGCAACGCGTGCCCGCCGATGAAGAGCGCAGCCAACGCGCTGGCGCGCCACCCGGCACCAAGCGCACTCCAGGCCAGCGCGACCCCCGCGGTGAAATAGGCGATGCCGATGTCGCGCACGAAGTGAAGGTTAAGCGGTCCGGTGTCCGGCACGCCGGGGACGGCCGCGTACCAACCGGGCGGATCGGCGAACATGTAAACCCCGTTCGCCGCCATCATGGCGGCTAAGATAAACGCCAGTATTTTCATGGGACTCGAGGCCCTCCTTGGCCGTATGACGCATGGTGCCCCGCAACTGTGACAGGGCGGGAGCGTTGACAAGCCCGGCCGCAATCGGGCACCACTCGCGACAGAACGACGCAACAAGGGCTAACCCATTGGCTCGCCTTCGCGAATTCGCGGGCGTGGCTACGTGGGCAGTGCAGCATGACCGCCACCTATCTCGATTTCGAAAAACCGATCGCCGACCTCGCCGGCAAAGTCGAAGAGCTGAAGCGCGTCGCCGCACAAGGCGAACACCCCGTTTCGATCGACGAAGAGGTCTCCCGCCTTGAGGACAAAGCGCACCAACTCCTCGCCGAGACGTACGCGAAGCTGACGCCGTGGCAGAAGACGCTGGTCGCGCGTCACCCGGAACGTCCGCACTTCCTCGACTACGTCCACGCGCTGATCCAGGACTTCACGCCCCTGGCCGGCGACCGCGCCTACGCCGACGACAAAGCGATCTTGGGCGGCATAGGAAATTTTCGCGGCCGCACCGTCATGGTGATCGGGCACGAGAAGGGCAACGACACCAAGTCGCGCCTGCGCCACAACTTCGGCATGGCAATGCCGGACGGCTATCGCAAGGCCGTGCGCCTAATGAACATGGCCGAACACTTCAACATGCCGGTCATCACATTGATCGACAGCGCCGGCGCCTATCCGGGCGTGAGCGCCGAGGAGCGCGGCCAAGGCGAGGCGATCGCGCGCGGCACCGAACGCTGCCTCACACTGACCGTGCCGCTGGTGTCCGTGATCATCGGCGAAGGCATGTCGGGCGGCGCGATAGCGATCGCCGCCGGCGACCGCGTGATCATGCTCGAACACGCGATCTATTCGGTCATTACGCCGGAAGGCTGCTCGTCGATCCTCTGGCGCAGCGCCGCGAAAGCACAAGACGCCGCCGCGGCGTTGAAGATCACCGCCCAAGACCTACAGCAACTGCGCATCATCGACTCGATCGTGAGCGAACCCATCGGCGGCGCCCACCGCGGCCGCGACCGCGCCATCGAAGACACTGGCGACGCGATAGATCTGGCGCTCACCGAACTCGAAAGCCTGACGCCGGAAGCCCTCCGCAAACAACGCTGGGACAAATACTTGAGCATGGGCCGCGTAGGTTTGGCGTAGCTCCAGACTTAGCGATACACACGAAAACTCTCCCGCACATCCTCCGCAAACACCCCGGGCTCCTCCATCGCCGCAAAGTGGCCGCCGGCTTTCATCTCGCGCCACCGCACGATGTTGTAGCCGCGCTCGCCCCATGACCGCGGCGTGGGTGGCAGCACGTCCATCGGATAATCGGAATAGGCGGTCGGCACAGTCACACGCTCGCGGGGTTTCAAAAGCCCGCTCCGCTCCGTGGGTCCCGCCTTGTAGAGCATGTTCGCCGAGTTAATCGTGCCCGAAAACCAATAGAGCGAAAGCTGCGTGCACATCGTGTGCATTGGAAACCGCGCCTCCATCCCTTCATAAGGATGGTCCTTGCGCGTATCGCCGAGCCGCCAGTATTTGTCGGCGAGCCAGCCCGCCAACCCCACCGGCGAATCCATCAGCCCGAACGCAAGCGCCATCGGTTTCGTCGATTGGATCGAACGATAGCCTTCCTCCTGAGCCCACCACGCGCGCATCTTCTCGATCCACGCCGCTTCCTCAGGCGTGACTGGCGGCTGCGACGGATGCTTGAGATACGGCCTGAGCGGCAGCATCGTCAGATGAATGGCGATCACGCTCTCCGGATGCTGCAACGCCAGCCGCGAGGTAACGAAACTCCCCCAATCGCCAGCCTGTGCTGCATAGCGCCGGTACCCCAGAACATCGTGCATCAGCCGGTGCCAAAGCTCGGCGATCGCAGCAGGCCCGATCGGCGTCGCGGGCTTCGACGACCAGCCGTACCCGATCAGCGACGGCACAACGACGTCGAACCCGTCCTCCGCGTCGCCGCCGAACCGCTCCGGATGCGCCAGCGGCTCCACCACATCCAAGAACTCGCGATACGTCGACGGCCAGCCATGCGTCAGGATCAACGGCAAAGGCTTAGCCCCCGAACCCTTCTCGTAAAGAAAGTGAACCGTATGCGTCTCACCGCCTGCCGCAAGATCGACGGTGAATTGCGGAAACCGGTTCAGTTCAGCTTCAGCGCGGCCCCAATCGAAAGTACCGCGCCAATACGCAATCAACCGCTTCATGTAGGAAAGGTTCGTGCCCCAATCCCACGCTGCATTGCCGGCCGGCTCGTTCGGCCACCGCACGCGTTGAAGCCTGGCTTTGAGATCGTCAATCTCGCTCTTCGAAACGGAAACGCTGAACGGCTTCACGGGACGCGGCTCCAGTTGGCGCCGCACCCGTAACACGAAGGTCAGCCGCAGACAGCGTCCTTTTTCGGTTGAGCCGCAGCCTTACGCAGCGCCTCCGACAAGTCATAGTCGATGAGCAGCGGATTGTACCCGTCCTTCCGGTCGACAAGCAGATAAGTCGAAATCAGAAACGCCCCCTTGGGCAGGTTCTCTCCGGCGCCGCAAGCCGCCGCCGTGATCGCAAGCGACCCGCGCAGACCGTCGCCCGCCTTCTTCGACGCCAGCACGCGCGCACGCAAAGCGGCAAGCCGGTCGTAGTCCGTCGGATCGATGCGGTAAGCCGTCACCGAATATCCGGCGCGCTTCTCCGCCGCGAGCGGCCCGGCGTCGGCGGGATCGGTCGTAGGCAGGAGCACGAACAAATTTTCCGCGCGCTTCGCATCGCCGTCGCGCCACGTTTCAATCTTCATCCGGATTTGCGGCTTCAGCTCCTGCGCGCCCGCATTGGGCAGGCGCGCCGCCGCCCGCCATTCGCGAAAATCCGACGACCACGGATCGAAGTTCCAAAGATTGTACATGGTCGAGATCGGGACTGAGGCGCATGCCCCAACCGACATAGCCAACAAAACCGCCAAAATTCGCATCTCGACACCAACGCCTTGCTTGATATAATGATCGTATATCAATCATTTTTGATCGAAGCAATTGATGAACGTCGACACACGACAAAGCGGCAAGCTCGTGCGCCTTCTACGCGCGAGCGCCTTGCTCTCGCACGCCGCAAAGATCGCAGCGCTTGCGTTGCTCGTAGCGAACGCGGCGATGTGGTTGGTGCCGGAGTTCGCGGCGGAGGCGGTGCGCTCGCAAGCGGCGATCGGAAAATCGCCGGTGACTCTGACGTTCGGCGCGCGTGCAGCCGCGCTCGTTGTCTCGACAGCCTATGTCGGACTGATGGCGCTCGCATTGTGGACCGTCGCAAGCTTGTTCGCGTCGTTCGCGGCGGGTGCGATCTTCGTGCCTGCGACCGGAACGCGGCTCCGCCGCCTCGGTGTGTTGCTTTTGCTGTTCGCGACACTCTCACCGGTCTTCCGCGCGATCGTCGGTGTGATCGTCACGCTTGGAAACGAAGGGGGGCAACGCATCCTCGCCTTCTCGATCAGCAGCCAAGACATCATCGTCGCGCTGGTCGCAGCGCTGCTAATCGCGCTCGGTCACATCATGGCCGAGGCCGCGCGCATCGCCGACGACAACCGGCAGATCGTTTGATGCCCATCGTCGTCAAACTCGACGTCATGCTGGCGCATCGCAAGATGCGCTCGAAGGAACTCGCCGAACGCATCGGCATCACGGAGCAAAACGTCTCCGCACTGAAGTCTGGCAGGGTGCGCGGCGTCCGCTTCGAAACGCTCGAAAAGATCTGCGAGGTCCTAGATTGCCAGCCCGGCGATCTTCTTACCTACGATAAAGGCGGCTAAACCCCGTCCATCTCCCGCCCAAACGCGCGCACATCCTCGATGAAGTCTTGCGGGCGCTCCATTGCCGCGAAGTGACCACCGCGCTTAAACTCGCTCCAACGCACGACGTTCAGGTGCTTCTCCACCATCGATCGCGGTGGGAATGGAATAAGATCGACCGGAAAGCGCGCGATCGAAACCGGCTTCTCGACCCGTGACTTCGGCGTAATCGGCTTACCAGGGTCCTCGAACAGCCCGCGATACATCCAGGTCGCCGTGCCGAACGTGCGCGTAACGAGGTAAATCATGACGTTCGTGAGCAGTTGGTCCTTTGTGTAAACGCTCTCAAGCTTCCCATCGTCGAGATCGGACCAAGTCTTGAACTTCTCGATGATCCACGCCGCCGCGCCAACCGGCGAATCCATCATTCCGTAGGAAAGCGTCAGCGGTTTCGTAGACTGCAGGCGGAAATACGCGCCCTCCATGTCGAACAGCATCTGAAACTGCTTTTCGGCTTGCTTCTCTTCCTCCGTCTCCGCGACAACGCCGGGCGACCGCCAACCCAGCATGTTGAGATGCACGGCCTTACACCCGCGCCCCTCGTACCCCAGCCAGCCCGACACCGCCGATCCCCAATCGCCGCCCTGCGCGATGTAGTCGCTGTAGCCGAGCACATCCGTCATCAGCGTGTCGAAGTACCCCGCAGCTGTCCGTGGGCTCATCGGCTTCGCAGGCTTGTCCGAAAACCCATACCCCGGCAGCGACGGTACGATCACATCGAATGCATCGGTGAGCTTGCCCGCATGCTTTTGCGGATGAGCCAACGGCTCGATCACGTTCAGAAACTCGACGATCGAGCCCGGCCACCCATGCGTGATGATCAGCGGCCGCCGCTTCGGCGCGTTGGACTTCAGGTGAATAAAGTGAATATCGAGATCGCGCACCCGCGCCTTGAAATGCGGCAGCTGGTTCAAAATATCCTGCTCGCGATACCAGTCGTAACCGTGCAGCCAATACTCGACGATCTCCTTCATCGCCGTGAGATCGGTGCCGTATCCCCAACCGCCCCCAGCCGGCGCATCCGGCCACTCGAAAGCGCGGACACGCTCCATGATCTTGTTGATCGTCGACTGCGCAATTTCGATCTTGAAGGGAACGGGCTGGGACATCGCGGCACTCCAGGTAGCGGGCAAGCGATTGGAGACCCGGAGCGACGCCCGCGCAAGTTACCTTTTCAACACGCCGCCGCTCGCCTAGGCTGGTCAGGGCACAAGGAACGTTACGGCATGAGCAACATCACAGTCACACGCCTCACCAGCGCGCTCGGTGCGGAAATCGCGGGCGTGGACCTCGGCGCGCCGCTTGGCAACGAAGCGTTCGCGACCGTGCACAAAGCGTTGCTCGACCACTGCGTGATCTTCTTCCGCGACCAGCAGATGACGCCGAAGCAGCAGATCGCCTTCGCCCGCCGCTTCGGCCCGATATCGATCCATCCTTACGCCGCCGCGATCGAAGGCCACCCGGAGGTCATGCGGGTCTTCAAGGAGAAAGAGGACAAAGTGAACTTCGGCGGCGGTTGGCATTCCGACATGACGTTCTTCCAAAAGCCGCCGCTGGGCAGCGTGCTCTACGCGAAGGAAGTCCCGCCCGTGGGCGGCGACACGATGTTCGCGAACCAATACCTCGCCTACGAAGCACTCTCGCTTGGGCTGAAGCGCACGCTCGATGGCCTGAACGCCGTCCATTCCGCGAACGCGCAATACGGCGTCGACGGCATGAGCGAAGCGAACCGCCACAACGAACAACGTTCGATGAAACCGAAGACGTCGGACGAAGCGAAAGCGGAAACGATCCACCCCGTCGTGCGCACGCATCCCGAAACCGGCCGCAGGGCGCTCTATGTCAACATCGGCTTCACACAGCGTTTCGAAGGCTGGACGAAAGAAGAGAGCCGCCCGCTGCTACGCTGGCTCTACGAACACTGCGCCAAACCCGAAATCACCTGCCGCTTTGCGTGGCGCAAGAACTCGGTCGCATTCTGGGACAACCGCTGCACCCAGCACTACGCGCTCAACGACTACCACGGCCACCGCCGCGAAATGCACCGCGTGACCGTCGAAGGCGATAGGCCGCGTTAGGTTAGAAGGTTCCGTGGCACTGTTTGAACTTCTTGCCTGAGCCACAAGGGCAGGGTGCGTTGCGCGAGACTTTGCCCCACGTCTGGGGATCGTTCGGATTGACCGGCACCGGGCGCCCCGCAAGCCGCGGCGCGTTTGTGCGCGGACCAAGCTCCGGCTCGTCGAACTCGTTCTCGCCGGTATCCGGGTTGATGTGCATCGCCTGCATCTGCGGCAGCGCGCGCTCGTCCAGCTGCGGTGCCTCCAACTGAATCTGCACGTGCATCAACTGCTTCGTCACCTGCTGGCGGACGCTCGCTAGCAGTCCTGCGAACAATAGGAACGCTTCCGACTTATACTCGTTCAACGGATCGCGCTGGCCGTAACCGCGCAGACCGATCGTGTGCCGCAAATGCTCAAGCGTCACCAGATGCTCGCGCCATTCATGGTCTAGCGTTTGCAGTAGCACGGCCCGCTCAATCTGATTGACGGCTTCCGCAGGAGCGCCGCGCAGGCGCTCCTCAGCTCGTGCATCGGCAGCCTTCGTGATGCGCTCGATGATCTCTTCTTCCGCGATGCCGTCTTCCTTGCCCCACTTGTCGATCCCCATTTCCAGACCGAAGTAGTCGCGCACGTCGCCGTCGAGTTCGCCGAGCTTCCACTGCTCCGCATACGAACCTTCCGGAATGTAGCGCTTCACCAAGTCTTCGATCAGTTGATGACGCATGCTAAGAATCGTGTCGTGCACCGTCTCGGCGCTAATGAACTCGAGGCGCTGCTCGAATATCGTCTTGCGCTGATCGTTCATCACGTTGTCGTACTTGAGCAAGTTCTTGCGGATGTCGAAGTTGCGCGCCTCGACCCGCTGCTGCGATTTCGCGACGGCAGCGTTGACCATGCCATGGCTGATCGCCTCGCCCTGCTTCAGACCCAGCCGCTGCAACATGCCGTCGAGCTTGTCCTGCCCGAAGATGCGCATCAGATCGTCGTGGAGGCTCAGATAGAACTTCGAATGCCCCGGGTCGCCCTGGCGTCCCGAACGGCCGCGCAACTGGTTGTCGATACGCCGGCTCTCGTGCCGCTCTGTACCCAGCACGTAGAGACCGCCGGCCTCGATCACCTTCTTCTTCGCCTCGCCGATCTCGGTGCGGATCTGATCGGCGATGCGCTTCTTGTCCGCCTCGTCTTCGATGCCGACGGTTTCGAGCGCGATACGCATATCCGCGTTGCCGCCGAGCTGAATGTCGGTTCCGCGGCCGGCCATGTTCGTCGCGATGGTGACCGCGCCGGGCACGCCGGCCTGGCTGATGATCTGCGCCTCCATCTCGTGATAGCGCGCATTCAAAACGTTGTGCTTGATTTTCAGCTTTTTCAGATGCGCGGCCAGCGTCTCGGATTTCTCGATCGAGACCGTGCCGACGAGAACCGGCTGCCCGCGTGCCGCGCAGTCCTTGATCGTCTCCACGATCGCGTCGGTCTTCTCGTCGATGGTGCGGTAGATTTCGTCGTCGTCGTCGCCGCGCGAGACCGGGACGTTTGTCGGAATCTCGATGACGTCGAGGCTGTAGATCTCCATGAACTCGTTCGCCTCGGTCGCGGCCGTACCGGTCATGCCCGCGAGCTTGGAATAGAGACGGAAATAGTTCTGGAACGTGATCGAAGCGAGCGTCACGTTCTCCGGCTGGATCACGGCGTTCTCTTTCGCCTCCAACGCTTGGTGAAGCCCCTCCGAATACCGGCGGCCTTCCATCATGCGGCCGGTGAACTCGTCGATGATGATGACCTTGTTGTCCTTGACGATGTAGTCGCGGTCTTTCTGGAACAGCTTATGCGCCCGCAGCGCCTGGTTCACGTGGTGAACGAGCGAAACGTTCGTGATGTCGTAGAGACTTCCCTCTGTCATCACGCCGTTCTTGGCGAGCCATTTTTCGACCGCTTCGTTGCCTTCCTCGGTCAACGAGATGCTGCGCTGCTTTTCGTCGAGCTCGAAATACTCGGGTTGCAACTCCGGCATGAACGCGTCGATCACCTTGTAGAGGTGCGAGTTGTCTTCCGTCGGGCCCGAAATGATCAGCGGCGTGCGCGCCTCGTCGACTAGAATCGAGTCGACTTCGTCCACGATCGCGAAATTATGCCCGCGCTGCACCATCTGCGCCTTCGTGTACTTCATATTGTCGCGCAGATAGTCGAAGCCGTACTCGTTGTTTGTCCCGTAGGTCACGTCGGCGGCGTATTGCTCGCGCCGCTGCGGGTCATTCAGCCCGTGCACGATGCAGCCCACAGACAAACCCAGGAACTTGTACACCTGCCCCATCCACTCCGCATCGCGGCGGGCCAGGTAGTCGTTCACGGTGACGACATGTACGCCCTTGCCCGACAGCGCGTTCAGATAGACGGGGAGCGTCGCGACCAGCGTCTTGCCCTCGCCGGTCTTCATCTCTGCGATGTCGCCTTCGTGCAGCACCATGCCGCCGATCAACTGCACGTCGAAATGGCGTTGACCGAGGGTGCGTTTCGCAGCCTCGCGAACCGTCGCAAACGCCTCCGGCAAGAGGTCGTCTAGCGAGCGCCCGTTCGCGGCTTGCTCGCGGAACGTCACGGTACGGCCGCGCAACGCCTCGTCCGAAAGCTTCGCGATGTCCGCTTCGAGGGCGTTGATTTTGGGAACTCTGGCGTAGAGGGGCTTGAGCCTACGATCGTTGCTGGAGCCGAAAATCTTTTTGGCCAGCGTTGACAAGCCGAGCATTCGAAACCGTCCTTGAGAAAAAGAAATTGGGTCGAGGCGCTACAACCGCCGTGATGGCGGGACTCGCCTCCAAGACGTACGGAAACAGGGGTTTCGCGCGAAGCCGCAGGGACAGATAAGGGGGGACCACCCCCCTGTCAACGCGACGCCAGGACAGGCGGTCTCATGTGTTGCAACACTGACAAACGCGAAAACGAGAGCGTGCGACAGAGTGATCCGACGCGCGAACTCTTAACCCTCAAGACGGCGACAAAGCCCCATCCGTCGCGAGACAACTGGGGACGGAGTCCATCGCAGAATTCTGCCGTTCTTGACCGGTTTTGCGCCGCCCGCTACTGAACAAACCGCGGACGCGTGAGAAAAGTCGATCATGCGGCCGATTGAGGGAATCAAATCAATGGCCCCGCAAGCGGGCAAGTCTGCGAAAGCTGCGGTGACTGCAAAGTCGGCACCGGAAATGGCGCCCAAGGCCGTCAAGAGCGCGCCCCCCGTATCGCCATTGGCACCGAAATCGTTGGCGAAGTTGCAACCGATCTCCGGCGTGCGCCTTGGCGCAGGTTCCGCGGGCATCCGCTATGAAGGCCGAACCGATGTGTTGATGGCCGTCATGGCCCCCGGCACAACGGCCGCGGGCGTGTTTACGACCTCAAAGACGGCGGCCGCGCCGATCGACTGGTGCCGCGCCGCACTACCGCAGCGTTCCGGCCGCGTGCTCATCGTCAACTCCGGCAACGCGAACGCCTTCACGGGCCGTGCCGGTGTGGACGCGGTGCGGGCGACGGCCGATGCCGCTGCAGCGATTGCTGGCTGCAAGCCGCAGGAAGTCTTCGTCGCCTCGACCGGTGTGATTGGTGAACCGCTGCCGGTAAAGCGCCTGACGAACGCTCTGCCCGACATCTACGAAAACACTGGCGCCACGGCGTGGGAGCAGGCCGCTCGCGCCATTATGACGACCGACACCTTCCCGAAGATGGCGACCGCAACGGCGCAGATCGACGGTCAAATCGTCAAAATCAATGGCATTGCCAAGGGTTCGGGCATGATCGCGCCTGACATGGCGACGATGCTCTCGTTCGTGTTCACCGATGCGGCCATCCCCGGCGATGTCCTCCAGCTACTCCTAACGCAAGGCGTGGAGACCAGCTTCAACGCCATCACGGTCGACAGCGACACATCGACCAGCGACACGCTCTTGCTGTTCGCGACCGGCAAAGGCGCGCGCCACAATCCGCTGATCCGCGCGAACGACAAACGCCTCGACGATTTTCGCGTTAAGCTGAACACGTTACTGCAGGATTTGGCGACCCAAGTTGTGCGCGACGGCGAAGGTGCGACGAAGCTTGTGCGCATCAACGTGACCGGAGCGGAAAGCAACCCCGCCGCGCGCAAGATCGCACTGAGCGTCGCGAACTCGCCGCTCGTCAAAACCGCGATAGCAGGCGGCGACGCCAACTGGGGGCGCGTCGTGATGGCGGTCGGCAAATCCGGTGAGGCCGCGAACCGCGACAAGCTCTCGATCAAATTCGGCGGCCACAGAGTGGCGACGCAAGGCCAGCGCGACCCGAACTATTCCGAAGCGCTGATGAGCCGCTACATGCAGCGCCAAGAGATCGAGATCGACGTCGATGTCGGCGTCGGCAAAGGCGCATCCGGCGTGTGGACGTGCGACCTGACCCACGGCTATATCTCGATCAATGGCGACTACCGCAGTTGAGCGGCCCCACGAAGATCGTCCTCGTCGCCGCCTGTGCCTTGATCGACACCGACGGCCGAGTCCTGCTGGCGCAACGCCCAGAAGGCAAATCTATGGCTGGTCTGTGGGAGTTTCCGGGCGGTAAAATCGAGCCGGGGGAACGTCCCGAATTGACACTGATCCGCGAGCTGGACGAGGAACTGGGGATCGCGGTGAAAGAAGATTGCCTCGCGCCGTTCGCTTTTGCGTCGCATGGTTACGAAAGTTTCCACCTGCTGATGCCGCTGTTTCTGTGTCGCCGCTGGGGAGGCATCGTGTCCCCGCGCGAGGGCCAAAAACTGGCCTGGATACGCCCTAACGATATGGGCGCCTACCCGATGCCGCCCGCGGATGTGCCGCTCGTCGCGCAGTTGCGCGACCTGCTTTGAGCACGGCGTGCGATTTCGCGATCCGTAAAATTGAAGATGTTACGCCCTGTTAAGAGCACTCGCCGTATTGTCGCGAACGATACGAACCCAACCGAGGTGGACGAATGAGCGCCCTCACTCGAATGCTGCAGAAATTCGCCGCTGACCAGGGCGGTGCGACGGCCATCGAGTATGGTCTGATCGTCGGCCTGATCTTTCTTGCGATTTTGTCTTCCATTGAGGCGGTCGCAGGCTTGACGACGGTAATGTTCACCCTTGTCGCCGCGATGATGAGCTAGGGCCCAGGCGCCCAGCCCGTCAAGTAGACGATGTCGAACGTCGCCGGCACCCGTCCGTCGGGACCGGCGAATTTTTTTTCATAGATCTCGCCTGCGCGTGTCAGAACGCTGCGCTTCAAAAACGTTCGCCGCCGCTCGCCGAGCACATTCGTCTCGGCCATGCCCCGCAAATCGCCGAACAGCCTAAGCGGGGTTTCGTAGCGCACGACGATCGTATCCACGTCCGCGACCGGTTGCGCAAAGCCTGCCCGTTGCAGCAAAGCCCCCGCGTCGCGCACGTCCACAAAAGGCGCCACCCTCGGCGACAAGCCGCCATCGATCTCGATCTCCGCCTCGCTCAATGCCAGTCGCAACTCGTGCAGCGTCCGGCCGCCCAGCATCGCCCCGATGAAAAGCCCCTCCGGCTTCAGGCAGCGGCGAATCTGCGCCAGCGCGCCCGGAAGATCGTTGGCCGCATGCAGCGCCATCGCGCTCGCAAATAGCTCGAGCGTCTGCGCGCCGAAGGGTAGCCGCTCTTCCTCAAAGACGAGCCCGCCGTTCGGAACGAAACCAAAGGCACTGTCCGAACGTACCCATCGGACCGATCCCGCCGCCGGTTGCTCGACCGCGCCGTGCCAAACGGCCCGCCCGAACGGCCGGTTGACGGCATCCAACCGCTCGCCGATCTCGTCGCGCGCAGCCGTTGCCAAGAACGAAAAGGCATCAAACTCGCGCACCGCGCGCTCGCGCCGCCGCCGCCGCAACTTCGTGTCGAATATCTGTGGAACGCTGTTCATGCCTTAGGTCAACTCTGGCACAGCGGCACAACCCGCGCCATGATCGAGCCGATGGGTTTGGCTTCCTTTAGCGTCGGCAAGTTGGCGCGCGCCGCTGGGCGCGTGGCGCTCGACCTCATCTTGCCGCCGCTCTGTTTGAAGTGCCGCGCTCCCGTCGGCGAACCGCAATCGGTCTGCGCGACCTGTTGGAGCGAACTCCGCTTCATGAGCGCCCCACAATGTACGCAATGCGGTCTGCCGTTCCCGCACGATCTAGGAAGCGGCGTAAAATGCGGCGCCTGCATCGCCAAACCGCCGCCGTTCGCCAAATCGCGTGCAGCGCTCGCCTATGACGACGCAAGCCGCGACCTGATCCTCGGCTTCAAACACGCCGACAAGCTGGAGGCCGCGCCGCTCTTCGGCCGCTGGATGGCGACGGCCGGACGTGATGCCTGCGCAGATGCCGACGTGCTCGTCCCGGTTCCGCTGCATTGGCGCAGGTTGGCTTCGCGACGCTACAACCAAGCGGCCATCCTGGCGCATGCTTTGAGTGCTCGCGCTGGCATACCCGTCGATACCGGGATATTGCTGCGCACCAAACCGACACCCAGCCAAGGCGAAATGCCCTCCGCTCGCGCCCGCGCCAAGAACGTCGTACGCGCCTTCGCTGTCGCCGAAACCGGGCGAGCGAAAATTGCCGGCCGCAACGTCGCCTTGGTTGACGACGTCCTAACCACTGGCGCAACCGTCGGGGCATGCGCAAAAACGCTGCTGAAGGCCGGCGCGGCCTCTGTATCTGTAATCACACTGGCGCGCGTTGTCCGGCCGTTAAGCCTGTCCCTATAATGATCGCCAGTGGCCATAAGGTCGACCCTGTCTTATATCTTTGTACGAGAGTGCAGAGCGATTCCCATGTCAGCTGTCGTGCGTCCTGACACCACCGCCGCGATCGTCGTCTACGCGACGCTCCTTTGTCCCTTTTGCCACCGCGCCAAGGCACTGCTGCGCAAGAAGGGCGTGAGCTTCACAGAGATCGACGTCGGCATGGACGCCCAAAAGCGCGCCGAGATGACCGAACGTGCGCACGGCCGCTACACCGTGCCCCAAATCTTCGTGGGCGACACCCATGTCGGGGGCTGCGACGACCTCTACGCGCTGGAAGACGCGGGCAAGCTCGACTCGCTCTTAGGTGGCAGCTAACCTCAAGGCATGAGCCAAGTTTTCCGTGCCGCCTGTGTGCAAATGCGCACGGGCCTCGATCTCGCCGCCAATATCGACGCCGCCACCGCGCTGATCCGCGACGCGAAAGCGAAGGGCGCGCAGTTCGTCGCGACACCGGAAATGACGTCTCTCTTCGAAGCCGAGTCCGACGCGCTTTTCGCGAAGGTTCGGCCTGAGGAAGACGACACGGCGCTAAAGGCCTTTCGCGCACTTGCCGAAGAACTGTCGCTCTGGCTCCTGATCGGCTCGCTTCCGATCAAGATCGCCGATCGCCAATGCGCGAACCGCTCGTTCTTGATCGACCCGAAAGGCGCCGTCCGCGCGACCTACGACAAGATACATATGTTCGACGTCGATCTGCCCGGCGGCGAGGTATATCGAGAGTCGCGCAATTACCGCCCCGGCGAACGCGCCGTCGTCGCGAACTTGCCGTGGGGGAAGCTGGGTCTCAGCGTCTGCTACGACTTGCGCTTCCCGCACCTCTATCGCGCGCTCGCGAAAGCCGGCGCCTCATTCCTCTCCATCCCCGCAGCCTTCACCTACACAACCGGTCAAGCGCACTGGCACGTCCTGCAGCGCGCCCGGGCGATCGAAACCGGTTGCTTCGTCATCGCTGCAGCCCAAGGCGGCAAGCACGAAAACGGCCGCCACACGTTCGGCCACAGCGTCATCATCGATCCCTGGGGCAACATCATCGCCGAAGCGGGCGACGCGCCCGGGGTCATCGTCGCCGACATCGACCCGAACAAGGTCGCCGAAGCGCGCGCACGCGTGCCCGCGTTGACGCACGATCGACCGTTCTCTCAGTCATAACCACGTCCAGGGGGCAACATGCAAATCCAGCTGAGGCTCCTCGCAACCGCCGTCGCACTGTGGAGCGCTTTATCGTTGGCGGTTGCTGCACCGATCACCTTCCGTGATCTGCTGTCGATGCCGCGCGCCACGCCAACGAAGATCGTGACCTACGGCTCAGCATCGCATCAGATCGCCGAACTCTGGCTGCCAGAGGGCAAAGGCCCGCACCGCACGCTGGTGATGATCCACGGCGGCTGCTGGCTTGCGGAGCTTCCGGGCACGGACCTGATGGCCTACATCTCGCAAGACTTGCGCCAACACGGCTACGCAGTGTGGAGCATCGACTACCGCCGCATCGGCGAAGACGGCGGCGGTTATCCGGGCACGTTCACGGACACCGCAGACGCGATCGACAAGCTCAAAGAAGTCGCACCGGTCCACAACCTCGATCTGCGCAAGCTCGTCGCCATCGGCCACTCCGCCGGCGGCCACCTCGCGACCTGGTCCGCCGCCCGCCCGCGACTGCCAAAGACAAGCGATCTCGCAAACCCCAACCCGCAGCCCATCACCGGTGTCGTCAGTCTCGCTGGGATCAACGACCTGAAAGCCTATCGGGAGACAGGCCCGACCGCATGCGGCGGACCGCCGACAATCGACGCTCTCACCGCCGCCGAGCGCAAAGACGTCGACCTCTTCGCGGACACCTCGCCAGCGGCGCTGCTTCCCATCGGTGTGCGCCAGAGCGTGATTTCGGGCGCGCTCGACAAAATCGTGCCGCCCGCATTCGGCAAGGACTACGCAGCCGCCGCCGCCAAGAAGGGCGATACCGTCAAAGAAATAACGATCGAAAACGCCGGCCACTTCGAACTGATCGACCCCAGGTCGGACGCGTGGAAGACGATCCGCGCGGAGATCGACGCGCTGATGAAATGAACCTGACCCGCCAACACGCGCTTGAACTAGACGCGCGCGATCCGCTGGCCCATGCCCGCGACCGCTTCGCGATCCCGGACGGCGTGATCTACCTCGACGGCAACTCACTAGGCTGTTTGCCGAAGAACGTCGCGCAGCGGGTGGCGGCCGCCGTCGAAGACGAATGGGGCATGGGGCTCATCCGCTCGTGGAACACAGCCGGCTGGTACACCGCGCCGCAACGCGTCGGCGCAAAGATCGCAAAGCTGATCGGCGCCGCAGCCGATGAAGTGATCGTCACGGATTCGACCTCGGTCGGCCTGTTCAAAATTCTCGCCGCCGCACTGCGCATGCGTCCGGACCGCAAGACAATTCTGGGCATCACAGGCGATTTCCCGACGGATGCTTACATCGCAAGCGGCGTAGCGAAGCTGACGGGAACGACCTTCAAGCGCGTCGGCGACCGCGACCTTGGCGCGATCGACGCCACAACCGCCGTCGTCTCACTCACGCATGTGAACTACAAGACGGGCTTCATCCACGACATGCGCGCCATCACCGAAGCGGCGCACGCGGCCGGCGCGCTGATCGTCTGGGATCTTTCGCACAGTGCAGGCGTCTTGCCGTTAGAGCTCGCCAAACTCAATGCCGACTTCGCCGTCGGCTGCGGCTACAAGTATCTGAACGGTGGGCCGGGCGCGCCCGCCTATGTGTTCGTCGCGAAACGGCATCACGACACGTTCGATCATCCGCTGACCGGTTGGCTCGGTCATATCGACCCGTTCGCCTTCGCCGACGACTACAAACACGCGAAGGGCATGGACAAGCTCCTGACCGGCACGCCGCCGATCCTGTCGTTGACGGCACTCGATGCGGCGCTCGACGCGTTCGACGGTATCGACCTCCATCAACTGCGCACGAAGGTCGAAGGACTGACGAGCCTTTTCGTCGCGCTCGCGGATGAACGCCTGATGCGCCACGGCTTCACGCTCGCAAGCCCGCGCGACGCGCACCAACGCGGCGCCGTCGTCTCGCTCGCTCACGCTGAAGGCTACGCAATTATGCAAGCGCTGATCGCGCACGGCCTGATCGGCGACTTCCGCGCACCGGATATCGTGCGCTTCGGCTTCTCGCCGTTGACGACGCGCTTTGCGGATGTCTTCGACGCCGCCTGCATCATCGATGAGTTGATGACAGGGCGCGCGTGGGACACACCCGAGTTCAAATCGCGCAAAGCGGTCACGTGAAGCCCCGCATAAGTGACAGCGGTTGTGCGAACGAAGCCCATTTACCCTTCTTTAATGTCGAGAGCGTGCCATGGGCTGTCTTGCCGAATGAGACCCTGGCAGTCATCTTGGTGCTCTGCCAAGCGTGTAGGAGTTAGGCGTCGCGTTATGATCCGCTATCAGCTGGTCTGCCCCAAGGATCACAGCTTCGAAGGCTGGTTCCGCGATTCTGCCGCCTACGACGCGCAGGCCAAGAAGGGCCTGCTTGTCTGCCCGACCTGCAATTCGAAGAAGATCAAGAAGGCACCGATGGCGCCTGCGATCGCGAAGCAAGCCGAACAGTCCGCCGCCCAGGCGAAAGCGATGCGCGAGTGGGTGACGAACATTCGCAAGGACGTCGAAAAGAACGCCGAATACGTCGGCGAGAAATTTCCAGACGAAGCCCGCGCGATCCACTACGGCGACGCCAAGGAACGCCAAATTTACGGCGAGGCGACCCTCGATGATGCCAAAGAGCTCATTGAAGAAGGCATCCCCGTCGCGCCGATCCCAAGCCTGCCGCGCGCGGATTCCTAAGTTACCGCAAGGCGCTGGCAACCTGTTCGGCTGAGAACGTCAACGTGTTCGTCGTCCGCCCTAACTCGTAGCCGTCGCGCAAACTCAGCGACACACAAAGCGGCCTCGGTTCGCGCGCGAGATCATACGCTGGCAGCGCCGGCATCTGATTCATTGCCGGATATGCAGGCCGTGCCACAGAGACGTAGGTGGAATACACAGGCCGTGCAGAGGCGTTTGCTCCGTTCGCCCGCTCAGCGGCTAACTTCCCGCGCGTGAACGGGTGGCGGATCGACGTGTCGCCGAGAAACGGTGCCAACGTCTGATTGCGTATCTGGTTCGAATCCTCAGCGTCGCAAAAACGCGCATCGTCCAAGATATACCCCTCTTCCGACAAAAGCTCGGGGCTCGATGTGAAATCGATCCGCAAAGCGTCGCTGCCGCGAGGCGCCCTGGTGTCGGCCGGCAGCACCGAAGCCGGCACGTGCACGAGTCCGACTGGCGCCAGTGTCACGGAAACGCGAGTCGCCCCACACGCCCCCAACACGAGCGCAAACAGGGCAGTCGCAACGTACCGTCCGGCGACCGAGTGCATCTCTGCCTCCAACTATTTCTTCGCCACCACCATGTAGTTCACGTCGGTGTCGTTCGCCAGCAAGAACCCGCCGCTAAGTGGATTGAACATGACGCCCGTCTCTTTTGTGACGTCGAGACCGGCCCGGCTGAGTGCCGTGTCCAGCTCCAGCGGCTTCACGAATTTGTTCCAATCGTGCGTACCCTTCGGCAGCCAGCCCAGCACATATTCCGCCCCGACGATCGCGAGCACGTAGGCCTTCATCGTCCGGTTGATCGTGGCCACGAACATCAACCCGCCAGGCTTCAGCATCGACGCGCAGCTTTTCACGAACAGGTTCAAATCGGCGACGTGCTCGATCACTTCCATGTTGAGGATCACGTCGAACCGCTCGCCTGCCTCGGCCAGCGCCTCCGCCGTCGTCGCGCGGTAGTCGATGGTGAGCTCGCCCTCCGCCGCGTGCGTCGCCGCCGTCTTGATGTTCTTCTCCGATGCGTCGGCGCCGAGCACATCGAACCCGAGCCGCGCCATCGGCTCGCTCAAGAGACCCCCGCCGCATCCGATGTCGAGCAGCCGCAAACCCGCGAACGGCCTCGTACCCTTCGGGTCCCTCGCGAAATGCTTCGCCGCCTCGTCGCGGATGTAGGTAAGCCTAACCGGATTGAACTTGTGGAGGACGCCGAACTTCCCGTGCGGGTTCCACCATTCCGCCGCCAGCGCCGAAAAGCGCGCGACCTCGGCCGCGTCGATTGTGGATTGTTCTTGTGTGACGGTCGCCACTGGCTTGCCTGACCTCTGCGCGTTGCGTGACAAACACTCGAAGTCTAACTATACCCCAGCCAAGCCCAATCAACCCCTTGAACTCACGGACCTAACGCCGCGCCACCATGCCCAGACTCGTGATGAAGTTCGGAGGCACGTCGGTGGCGGACCTCGAGCGTATCCGGAACGTCGCCCTCAAGGTTAAGCGCGAGGTCGACCGCGGCTATCAGGTCGCCGTCGTGGTCTCCGCCATGTCGGGCGAAACGAACAAGCTCGTCAATTGGGCGCGCGAACTGTCGCCGCTGCACGACGCGCGCGAGTACGACACCGTTGTCGCGGCGGGCGAACAGGTGACGGTCGGGCTGCTCTCGATCGCGCTTCAACACATCGGCGTGCAGGCCCGCTCGTGGCTCGGTTGGCAGATCCCGATCCACACCTCTGCGATGCACGGTTCGGCCGCCATCACCGGCATCGAAACGAAGGTTTTGGAGGAGCGCTTGGCCCAAGGCCAAGTCGCCGTGATCGCGGGCTTCCAGGGTTTGGGGCCAGACAACCGCGTGACCACGCTGGGCCGCGGCGGTTCCGACACCAGCGCCGTGGCAGTCGCCGCGGCCTTGAAGGCCGAGCGCTGCGACATCTATACCGACGTCGATGGCGTTTATACGACCGACCCGCGCATCACGCCGAAGGCCAGGAAGCTCGACAAGATTTCCTACGAAGAAATGCTCGAGATGGCATCCCTCGGCGCCAAAGTGCTGCAGACGCGCTCGGTCGAACTGGCAATGATTCACCGGGTACCGGTGCAGGTGCTATCGAGTTTCGAAGACCTTCCCGGCACGCTCGTGTGCGATGAGGACGAAATCGTGGAACAACAACTGGTCTCGGGCATCGCCTACAGCCGTGACGAGGCGAAGATCACGCTCGTAAAGGTGCCCGATAAGCCCGGCGTCGCCGCGGCGATCTTCAGCCCCCTCGCCGACGGCGGCATCAACGTCGACATGATCGTGCAGAACACGTCGGAAGACGGCGCCACGACCGACATGACGTTCACCGTCGGCCGCGCCGAGTTCGAGCGCGCGATCCATATCATCGAGCGCAACAAGACGGCGATCGCCTACCAGAAACTTTTGACCGACAAGAACGTGGCGAAAGTCTCCGTCATCGGCGTCGGCATGCGCGCGCACGCGGGCGTCGCGCAAACGATGTTCAAGACGTTGGCGGAAAAGGGCATCAACATCCAGGTCATCTCGACCTCCGAAATCAAGATCAGCGTCCTCATCGCCGCCGAAACGACCGACACCGCCGTTCGCGCGCTTCACACCGCCTACGGTTTGGACAAATGACGACCGCTCGTACGGGACCTTGAAGAGTTAGATGGCCACCACCGCCGGCCCACGCCTGATTCTAAAGCGCATGCGCGAGATCATGGTCGAGCGCATCTCGCCCCAGGCGCGTCTGGACAAGATGGTCGAGGTCATCGCCGTCAACATGGTGGCGGAGGTGTGCTCGATCTATCTGTCGAAGCCGGGTGGCTGGCTGGAGTTATTCGCGACCGAGGGTTTGAACCGCGCTGCGGTACACACCACACGCCTCAAAATGGGTGAAGGCATCATCGGCGACGTGGCGTTGAACGCGCGGCCGTTGAACCTGTCCGACGCGCCGCAGCACCCTAGCTTCTCCTACCGCCCGGAAACCGGCGAAGACCCGTATCAGTCGATGCTAGGCGTGCCCATCATCCGCAGCGGCGGCACGACGCTGGGCGTGCTCGCGGTGCAGAACAAGACCCACCGCCACTATGGCGAGGAAGAGGTCGAAGCGCTGCTTACCGTCGCGACTGTGCTCGCCGAACTCGTTGTCTCGGGCTCGCTCGTCGACCTCGCCGAGGTTGATATAGGCCCGAAGCACGACCGTCCGTGGCGTGGGCAAGGCGTGTCGTTCTGCGAAGGCATCGCGATGGGCCGCGCCGTGCTGCACGAACCGCGCGTCAAAGTCGAGAAGCTCATCGCCGACGACGTGATCGCAGAACGCGACCGTCTGGACCTGGCGATCGTCGACCTGCGCACGTCGATCGATGCGATGCTCTCGACCGACGACACGGCGATCGCAGGCGAATCGCGTGAGGTACTCGAGGCCTACCGCATGTTCGCGCACGACCGCGGTTGGACGAACCGCCTGCGCGAAGCGGTGACGTCGGGCTTGACTGCCGAAGGCGCGGTTGAGCGCGTGCAAAACGACACCCGCGCACGGATGGCCCGCCAGACCGACTCGCTGATGCGCGAGCGCCTGCACGATCTCGACGATCTCGCCAACCGCTTGCTGCGCCACTTGATGGGCAAGGCCGACACGTCCGCGCACGAAGCCTTACCCGCCGACACAGTGCTGTTCGCCCGCACAATGGGCCCCGCCGAACTGCTCGACTATGACCGCACGAAGCTGCGCGCGCTAATCCTTGAGGAAGGCTCGCCCACCAGCCACGTCTCGATCGTGGCCCGTGCGCTCGACATCCCGCTGATCGGCCGCGTCGAAGGCGTGCTCGACCAGATCGAATCCGGCGACTGGGTCATTGCCGACGGCGACACGGCCGATGTTCACATGCGCCCCGCGCATGACGTCCGCGAGGCTTACCGCCACAAGCTCGCGCTGCGCGCGCAACGCCAGGCCGCTTACGCAGCGATGCGCCTGGTGCCTGCCGTCACAAAGGATGGTGAGCGCGTGAAGCTTCTCATGAACGCGGGGTTGCTTGCCGACTTGCCCCACCTCGAAGAAGCTGGCGCCGAAGGCATCGGCCTCTTCCGCACCGAGCTGCAATTCATGATCTCGCACGAGATGCCAAGGCTGAAGCAACTCGTCGATCTCTATTCGGCCGTGCTCGACGGCGCCGCCGGCCGCCAAGTCGTGTTTCGCACGCTCGACCTCGGCGGCGACAAGGTGCTGCCTTACGCGCGGCCGCTGAACGAAGAAAACCCGGCCATGGGCTGGCGCGCGATCCGCATGACGCTCGATCGCCCTGCGTTGTTGCGTTACCAGATCCGCGCGCTGCTGAAGGCAGGCGCCGGGCGCGATGTCGATCTGATGTTCCCAATGGTGGCTGAGGTCGCAGAGTTCCGCGCGGCGCGCAAACTCGTCGACCGCGAACTCGAACGTCTCGCGCGAACCGGCGAAACGCCGCCGCGCAAAGTCCGCGTCGGCAGCATGCTCGAAGTCCCGGCGCTCGCCTTCCAGATGCCGGCACTACTCGCCGCCGCCGATTTCGTCTCCATCGGCTCGAACGACCTGATGCAGTTCCTGTTCGCGAGCGACCGCGGCAACCCGCGCCTTGGAGGGCGGTACGACCTGCTCAGTCCGCCTATGCTTAATTTCCTGAAAGGAATTGCCGACGCCGCCCGCGCCCGCGGGGTTCCGGTGACGCTGTGCGGCGAGATGGCGGGCCGCCCGCTTGAGGCGATGGCCTTGATTGGCCTAGGTTTTCGTTCGCTTTCCATGGTCCCGGCCTCGATCGGCCCAGTGAAGCAGATGCTGCTGAGCCTGAATTCCGGCCAGCTCTCATCGTTTATGGCGGGGCTCCAAGCCAGCACCGATCACTCGCTTCGGGAGCAGTTGAAACAATTTGCAATCAATGAGCGCGTTCCGATTTAGCGTGATCGCGCCCTTACGTTTTGCAATATTTAACTGACAAAGCTGTAGAGTAGTGCTTCCGTAGCTTCGGTTTCCGGACAGCGAAAACAAACGAAGCGATGGGTGTTGGGTGATGAGCGACGTGGCGCAGACGCTGCCGTCGGAGGAGCGCAAAGAGCGCCGCCGCCTGCACTTGCGCGAAGCCGTCGAGCAGCCGGCGCAACTTCCAGAAGCCCCGCAACCGGATGAACCGCGATCGAGCGTCGGCGAAAAGTTGCGCACCGCGCGCGTGGAACGCGGTCAAGACGTGGCCGCCGTCGCGAAGCTGCTCAAGATGCGGCGCGAACAACTCGAAGCGGTCGAAACAGGCAATCTCGCAAAGCTTCCCGGCCGCACGTATGCGGTCGGTTTCGTCCGTGCCTATGCGCGCCACCTCGGCCTCGATGCCGAAACGCTCGTGCAGCAGTTCAAAGACGAAACGGCAGAACAAGACGCGGCAAAGCCCGTTAATCTCGTCTTCCCGGTCGCACAAGAAGAATTTCGCGGACCGCGCGGTTCGATCATGGCGATCGCCCTGCTGATCGCGATGGGCATTTACGGTATCACCTACGTCACGATGCCGAACCGCAATTCGGCTGCCACCGCTGCGCAACCCGAACAGACGGCAGTCGTCGTCGAGCAGGCAGCGCCTACGAAGACACCTGTCGCGCCGGTGACTGCGCCCGATTCGAATCAAACGCCCGTCGAAGTCGCCGTCAGTTTCGTCGCCGGCAACCCAACGCTACCCGAGCAAAAGCTACCGTCTGCGCCAGCGCTCGAGCCTGTTGTAACGCCCGCACCGATCACCGTCGCGCAAGCCGTGCCTCCGCAAATGCCGCCCGTCGAAGCGAATGCGCGAATTGTCTTGAAGGCGGTCGAGCCCACCTACGTGCAAGTGCGCGATGCGCAACTCCCGCGCTCCAAATCAGTCCTCGTAGCGCGCGTGCTCAACGTCGGCGAATCATATGCCGTTCCGAATCGCACTGGACTCACTATGCAAACGGGCAACGCGGGCGGACTTCAAGTTGAAGTAGACGGCCGTTCGCTCGGTGTTTTCGGCAAGAGCGGCCAAGTGATCACACGTATCCCGCTCGATCCCTCGTATTTCGTAGAGCGCATGGCCGCCTCGCAATAAATGCGGTGATCGGCGCTTGACCCTCGCCTGTCAGGCGAACACCCTCGCTATATCAAAGTGATTCGCGAAGGGACCGCGATTCACTGGGGCATTATGAGTCGAGGGGCTCCATGACACATTCAGAAAACAACGCTGCCGAAATTAATGTTGCGACGAAGCCGCGCGCGGGCCGTCCGCGCAGTGTCGAATCGCGCCGCGCGATCATTCAATCCGCGATGCATATTCTTCAGAACGATGGCTATGCCGCTCTAAACATTGAAGCAATTGCCGCCAGGGCAGGGGTTTCGAAACAAACGATCTATCGCTGGTGGCCGTCGGCTGCGTTCATCGTGCTTGAAGCACTGACCGCCGATATGCCGCCGCAAGAAACGATCGCGCCGGACACCGGCTCGCTCAAAGGCGACCTGCAAGATCTCGTTCGGTCGACCGTCAAGGCACTGGCTCAGCGCCGTGGTCCCGTGTTCAAGGCCTTGATCGCCGAAGCGCAGGCCGACGCCCGATTCGCCGAAGCATTCCGCACCTCGTTGATGGAAGCCCACCGCGAAATCGTTCGCTCGATCGTGTCGCGTGCGCAACTGCGCGGCGAAACGGCATTCGAATCGGACAAAGAGATCGTCGCCGACGTGATTTACGGCCCGATCCTCTACCGGCTTCTCAACGGTCACGCAGAATTGGATGAAACGTTCGCCTTCGGCCTCGTCGATGCGGCCGTGGCGGCGCTCAAATATCGCGAAACCGGCGCCGCGCGCCGTTCCGCGGAAGCTGCCGAATAGCATTTCGATTGGGAAACACTCATTCGCCGCGCGCGCCGTCACTGGCGCGCGCGGTTTTCTGCGTCATAGTACGCGCTCAAGGGAATCGCTTCGGAGTTGACGAATGAAACGCATGGCCGCTGTCCTAGCGCTAACCTTGCTGACTGGTTGCTCTTACATGGGCCTGAGTGAGACCGAAGATCAGGCCGTCGCCACAACCATGCCGCCGGGCGCGGAACAAGTCGCCGCCGCCGAACCGGCCACAGCGGAGCAACCCGCCGGCGCGTCTACCGGCGCGAAATCCATCAAGCCGCCGATGCCGCAATCCACGCTCGTCATCGCCGACGCTTGGGCCATGGTGTCACCGCGGGGCACGAAGGTGTCGGCGGGCTACTTCACTGTCGCGAACGGCGGTACAGAGAACGACCGCCTAGTTTCAGCCTCGACGCCGCGCGCTGCGCGCACCGAGCTTCACGAAATCACGCAGGAAAATGGCGTCGCCAAAATGCGTCCCGTCGCCGGCGTCGAAGTGCCGACCGGCGGCTCGGCCAGCTTAAGTGAAAGCGGCTTGCACGTGATGTTCATCGACGTCGACACGCCGTTCACCGAAGGCGAAACGATCCCGGTCCAGCTGACGTTCGAAAAGGCGGGTACGATCGAAGTCACGATGCGCGCCAAACGGGGCGGCAAAGTCGTCGCCCAACACTGACCGCGCAATCGTGAGCGAGGCGCAAGACGTCCTCGACTTTTGGTTCTTGGCCGAGGGTCACGCCGGACACAACGCCAGGCGTGACGTCTGGTTCAAAAAGGACGATGCGTTCGACGCGTCGATCCGCACCCGCTTCGGAACGCTGGTCGAGCGTGCGCTTAGCGGCGCATCGACGTCGTGGACCGGCACCAAAGACGGCGCGCTCGCGCTGATCATTGTGCTTGACCAGTTCACGCGCAATGCCTTCCGCGACACGCCCCGCGCATTCGCAGGTGACTCGCAAGCCCTCATCCTCGCGCGCAATCTCGTGGCCTCGGGCGCCGGCCGGGCGCTACCCGGCGTACGCCGCCTCTTTGTCTATTTGCCGTTCGAACATGCCGAGAACCTGGAGACGCAAAACGAGTCGCTACGCCTCTTCCAAGGCCTCGCCAAGGACGAACCGCCGCTCGCCGATCTCCTCATTTGGGCCGAACGCCACCACGCCATCGTCGCCCGCTTCGGCCGCTTCCCCCACCGCAACGCGATCCTGGGCCGCGTCAGCACGCCGGAAGAAGAGGCGTTCTTGCGGGAACCAGGATCCAGTTTCTGACGCTTGCGCCGCAGACTTTACCAATCCTCCCAATGATGCTGCGAATCGTCCGCGATCCGGCTATTCTTCTAAAACCCGCTTAATTCGATAGACTAAACTCATGCTCTCGCAAAAAGCCCGTTATGCCCTGCGCGCCATGCTGCACCTGGCCGCCAAGCCCAAGGACGAACCGCAGCAGACGGCGGACATCGCCGATGCGGCAGGCGTCCCACGAAAATTCCTGGAGCAAATTCTGCTGGACCTAAAGCGCCGCGGCTTGGTCTACAGCGTGCGCGGTCGCAACGGCGGTTACCAGCTGGGCCGCGATCCGAAAGATATCGAATTTGCCGAAATCATACGCATTATTGATGGTCCGCTCGCGCTTAGCCCGTGCGCCAGCCGC
This sequence comes from Alphaproteobacteria bacterium, assembly GCA_013140995.1. GTDB lineage: Bacteria > Pseudomonadota > Alphaproteobacteria > Micropepsales > Micropepsaceae > SZUA-430. Next base: position 26,255 of record JABFRX010000264.1, read on the forward strand.
ACGGCCTACCGCCGCTGTGACGACTGCACGGATGAAGCGACCTGCGCCATCCGCAAAGCCCTCATTGATGTTCGCAACGCCACCGCGAAGATACTGGAGCGGCACTCGCTTTCGGACGCGCTCGCAGACCGGCGCAAGATGAAACCTGCGGCCTGATTGCGCCGTTTCCCGTCACCAGTATGTAGAATGAAGCCTACCGCGGGATTAAATCTCTATTGATTTGATAGAGATTATGGGTATTCTTTGGAGATGAGGGTCCGATCACGCCGCTGGAGAGCTTACCATGCGCAATGCACTGCTTGCGGCGTCAGCACTGTACGCTGTCGCCGTCTTGCCGGTTCAGGCGGGCGAGAAAGAGAACCTTAAGGCGCAGATCGAAGCGCTGAAGCAACAAATCGCCGCGCAACAAAAGCAACTCGACGAACTCTCGACCCAGGTGCAGGACGTCAAAGTCTCAACCGTCAACCAGTTCGCCGGCGAAGGACCTAAACTCGCGATCAAAGACGCCCGTCCGACGTACACCTCCGGCGACGGCAAGAGTTCGATCTCGCTCCGCGGCCGCCTGTCGCTCGATTACGCGAATTATTTTCAAGGCCGGGCAGGACCGCTCGCCACCGACTTCCGCCGCGGTTCGTTCGCGTCGATAGCACGCGCTTGATCGACACCGGCAACATCAACACCGACACGCTGCTTGCTCCTGGCGTCGAACTCGCCGCGAACTTCCAGAACGTCTACGTTCAAGGCGAACACATCTGGTACCAATTCGAACGCGAGCTCAGCGCCTTGCCCGATCCCGACTTCAGCGGCTGGTACGTGCAAGCCGCCTGGGCACTCACCGGCGAAACCCGCGCGTGGAACCCAACGACGGGCACGTTCTCGGGACTTAGACCCGCAAAACCGCTCGATCTCAAAGGCGACGGCTGGTGTGCCTTGGAACTCGCCGCCCGTTACAGTGTTTCAGACCTGAACTATCGCGAAGATTTGCTACCGCCTGCCGGTGGCACGCGCGGTGGTGGGCAAACGGCTGTCACGCTCGGACTCAACTGGTACGTGAACAACAACGTCCCTTCTTGCTGGACTACCAGTGGTCGAGGTCGATCGGCTCAGCACCGGCGTCGCAAATGCCTACGGAACCGGCGTTTTCGTGCCGCCCGAGGTGCACAAATCGGCCAAGACCTTGAGATCGTGAGCATCCGCACACAATTCACCTTTTGACGCCTGCCGCCCAAGTGAAGGAGAATTCGCTTATGACGACGACGTCGCGCATCACCGGCTACGCGCTCGCCGCCTTTTCGCTTCTACTGCTGTTCACGCAAGTCGTGTTCGCGAAGGACGTGACGTTGCTGAACGTCTCCTACGACCCGACGCGCGAGTTCTACGCGGAGTTCAACAAAGCGTTCGCCGCCGACTATAAAGCCAAGACCGGCGACACGGTCACGATCAACCAAAGCCACGGCGGGTCCGGTAAACAAGCCCGCTCCGTGATCGATGGCTTGGAGGCCGACGTGGTGACGCTGGCGCTTGCCTACGACATCGACGAAGTCGCCTCGCGCGCGAAGCTTTTCCCCACCACTTGGCAGAAGCGTCTGCCGCACAACTCCTCGCCCTACACCTCGACGATCGTGTTCCTGGTGCGCAAGGGTAACCCGTGGAAGATCAAGGACTGGGGCGATCTCGCAAAGCCCGGCATCCAAGTCATCACGCCGAACCCGAAGACCTCGGGCGGCGCACGCTGGAACTACCTCGCCGCTTGGGCTTGGGCGCTGAAACAGCACGGCGGCAGCGACGCCACCGCGAAGGCCTTCATCACGAAGCTGTTCAAGAACGTCGCCGTGCTCGACACCGGCGCCCGCGGTTCGACCACCACGTTCACGCAACGCGGCATCGGCGACGTCTTCATCTCTTGGGAGAACGAAGCCTATCTCGCGGTCAAGGAACTCGGCAAAGACAAGTTCGACATCGTTTATCCGTCGATCAGCGTTTTGGCCGAACCGCCGGTGACGCTCGTCGACAAGAACGTCGACAAGAAGGGCACCCGCGCCGCGGCCGAAGCCTATCTCAAGTTCCTCTACGCTCCCGCCGCGCAGGAGCTGATCGCCAAGCACTTCTACCGCCCGATCGACGCGGCGGTCGCGGCCAAATACGCCGGTCAGTTCCCTAAAATCCCCCTGGTGACGGTGGACGAAGTCTTCGGCGGCTGGCAAAAGGCACAAGCCATCCACTTCGCCGACGGCGGCGTATTCGACCAGATCTACCAGCCGGGAAGATAGTGACCGCAACAGCGACAAGCTGGACCTTCAAGAAGCCGAGCGTGCTCCCAGGATTTGGGCTGACGTTCGGCTTCACCGTATTCTATCTGAGCATCATCATCTTGATCCCGCTGGCGGCGCTTCTCATCCGTCCGTGGGAGCTTGGCCTTGAGGGCGTCTTCAACGCCGCAACCGCCCCGCGCGTGATCGCCGCGTTGAAGCTCTCGTTCGGTGCGTCGTTAGTCGCCGCCACGATCAACGGCATCTTCGGCCTGCTCGCCGCCTGGGTGCTCGTGCGTTACGAGTTTCCGGGCAAACGAATCATCGATGCTCTCGTCGACCTGCCGTTCGCACTGCCGACAGCCGTTGCGGGCATCGCGCTCACCACGCTCTACGCCCCGAACGGCTGGTTCGGACAGCTACTTGTGCCGTTGGGAATCAAAGTCGCCTACACGCCGCTCGGCGTCATCGTCGCGCTGACTTTCATCGGCTTGCCGTTCGTCGTGCGCTCAGTGCAACCGGTCTTGGCCGATCTGGAGAAGGAGTTCGAAGAAGCGGCAGCGACGCTCGGTGCAACGCGCCTGCAAACGTTCCGCCGCGTGGTCCTGCCGGCCGTCTTGCCGGCGTGGTTGACCGGCATTGCGCTCGCCTTCGCCCGCGCAGTCGGCGAGTACGGCTCGGTCATCTTCATTGCCGGCAACATGCCGATGATTTCCGAAATCGCGCCGCTCCTCATTGTCATTAAGCTGGAGCAGTTCGACTACGCAGGCGCCGCCGCCGTCGGCTCGGCGATGCTCGCGATCTCGTTCGCGATGCTGCTCGCGATTAACATGCTGCAAGCCTGGGCGAGGCGGCGATGAGCACACGCACCTACCGCCCACCGACGAAGGACAGCCCAGCCGTCCGCTGGACATTGAGCCTCATCGCCATCGCCTATGTCAGCCTCTTCCTGTTGACTCCATTGATCGCGGTCTTCGCTGAAGCGCTACGCAACGGCGTCGAAGCGTTCTTCGCCGCGATCGTGGAGCAGGACGCGCGGTCCGCGATCTGGCTAACGCTCATTGTTGCGGCCATCGCCGTGCCGCTGAACACGCTGTTCGGCGTTGCTGCGGCCTGGTCCGTCGCGAAGTTCGACTTTTGGGGCAAGAACGTGCTGATCACGCTGATCGATCTGCCGTTCTCCGTCTCCCCGGTGATCTCCGGTCTCGTTTACGTGCTGCTCTTCGGTGCGCAAGGCTATCTCGGTCCGTGGCTCGACGCGCTCGGCATCAAGGTCATCTTCACCGTCACCGGCCTTGTTCTCGCAACGGTCTTCGTCACGTTCCCATTCGTCGCGCGCGAGCTCATTCCACTGATGCAGGAACAAGGCACCGCAGAAGAAGAAGCGGCGCTCTCGCTCGGCGCCTCCGGCTGGAAGATGTTCTGGCGCGTGACGCTGCCGAATGTACGTTGGGGCTTGCTCTACGGCGTGTTGCTCTGCAACGCCCGCGCGATGGGCGAGTTTGGGGCGGTTTCGGTTGTATCCGGCCACATCCGCGGCTTAACCAATACGATGCCTTTGCATGTAGAGATTCTCTACAACGAGTACAACTTCGCGGCCGCCTTCGCGGTCGCCTCACTTCTGGCGATGCTGGCGCTTGTCACGCTGGTGCTGAAGAGCGCGCTGGAATGGCGCTACGGGGACGAGATCGCGGCGGCACACCGCCACTAGGCCGGTGTTGGCGCGATCAGGGCAGGGGATGGTAAGAGTGACGGCATGGCGTTGAGGATCGAGCGCGTAACAAAGCGCTTCGGCACGGTATCGGCCGTGCGCGAAGTGAGCCTGACCGTCGAGAAGGGCGAGTTCATGGCGCTGCTGGGTCCCTCGGGCTCCGGCAAGACGACACTGTTGCGCGTCGTCGGCGGCCTCGAGCTGCCGGAGGAAGGCAAGCTCGACCTCGACGGCCAGGATTTAACCCACGTACCCGCGCGCGAACGCCGCGCCGGTTTCGTGTTTCAACACTACGCGCTCTTCCGCCACATGACGGTCGCGCAAAACATCGCCTTCGGTCTCGACGTGCGCCCAAGTTCGAAGCGCCCACCGCGCCGCGAAATCGCGGCGCGCGTGGACACGCTCTTGAAGCGCATGCAACTCGACGGCCTCGGCAAACGCTACCCAAGCCAACTCTCCGGCGGCCAGCGCCAGCGCGTAGCGCTCGCCCGCGCGCTCGCGATCGAACCCAGAATCTTGCTTCTCGACGAGCCTTTCGGCGCGCTCGACGCGAAGGTCCGCAAGGACCTGCGCCAATGGCTCCGCGCGTTGCACGACGACTTGAAATTGACCACGATCATGGTCACCCACGATCAAGACGAAGCCCTGGCGCTCGCCGACCGCGTCGCCGTGATGAACGAAGGCCGCATCGAGCAAGTCGGGGCCCCCACAGAAGTCATCGGCAAACCCGCCACCCCCTTCGTCCGCGACTTCCTGGGCCAAGACGGCGAGGGAATCTGACGTAAGCGGAATTC
>JABFRX010000111.1 GCA_013140995.1 Alphaproteobacteria bacterium
GTGCCGAAGGGCAGGGGTGGGCTCAGGTCACCGCCGAACTCGCGTACGAACGCTCGGGGCCGGAGCGGTTTTTGTCGAGCATGGTGTTGCTGAAGCATTTGATCGCAGCGGCAGGGGCGAACCCGTCGGAGCGCGTTGCGATCGCGATCGGGCGGTTGACGGCGCGGCTGCATGCGCTGCGGCAGTTGTCGCTGTCGGTAGCGACGAAGTTGCAGCGTGGCGAGAACCCGGCACTTGAAGCGGCGTTGGTGAAAGATGTCGGCGCCGTGTTCGAGCAAGACATCCCTGAGATCGCGCATGACCTATTCGGGCTCGAGACATCGCTTGTGTCGGACGACGGCTTGAAGCGCGTTCAGGCGTATCTCACGCAAGTCGCGCCGTCGTTTTCGCTGCGCGGCGGTACGCGCGAGATTTTGCGCGGGATCATTGCGCGCGGTCTGGGGTTGAGGTGACGACATGAGCGAGACAGCGAACCTCATTCACGACGCCGCGCACCGCCTGTTTGCGCAGCACGTGACCGTCGATCTTCTGAACGCCGCCGAGAAAGGCGTGTGGGCGGAGGCGCTTTGGGACGCCGTGGAGGAGGCGGGCTTCTTGGATACGCTCGCCGATGCCGATACGCCGCAGCTCGAGCGTGCCGCGAACACCGCGGTGCTTTTGCGTGCGGCCGGGCGGCACTTGGCGCCGATCCCGCTCGGCGAAACGATCATCGCGCGGGCGATTCTAGCCGCGAGACAAGTGAAAGCGCCGCGTGGGCCGATCAGTTTTGCCGTGCTCGACGGGCATACGCATACGCACGGCGATCACGCGCATTTGAAAGGCCGTGCGGTGCGCGTGCCGTACGGGCGGCATGCGGCGAACGTGTTGTTGAGCGCGCAAGACAGCGGCGAGGCTGTGTTGATTGCGGTGCGGCGCGGGAAACTTGGCGAGGGAGTCAACGTCGCGGGCGAGCCACGCGACAATCTCGTCTTTGCCGACACCGCGGGAACGACTGTCGCCGGCGTGTCGGGCGACGATCTTCTGGCCTACGGTGCGGCCTTGCGCGCGGCGCTGATGGCGGGCGCGTTGGAACGCATTCTGATGCAGACGGTCGAGTATTCGCGAACCCGCGTGCAGTTCGGAAAACCGATTGCGGCGTTTCAAGCGATCCAGCAACAGCTTGCCGTGCTCGCCGGTCATGTGGCGGCGAGCGGTGTTGCAGCCGATGGTGCCTTTGACGATATCGAAAATGACGAGCGGCGCGGCCGTTCGGCTGGCATTGCAAAGGTGCGCGCGGGCGAGGCTGCGGGTGTTGCGGCTTCGATTGCCCATCAAGTTCACGGCGCGATCGGGATTACGAAGGAACATTCTCTCCACTTCGCGACGCGGCGGCTTTATTCGTGGCGCGCCGAGTTTGGCCCGGAAATGTACTGGGCGGAAAAGCTTGGGCGCGCTGCGTGCAGTGCCGGGGCGGACGCCTACTGGCCTTCGGTAACGCGGTAGACATGCAAAACGCCGGGCGTTGGCGCCCGGCGTTTGCTTTTCATGTTACGTCGAGCGTTAGACGTAGCGGACGTCGCTCACGCGGCCGGTGAAGGCGTTGACGCGAAGCATAACCGGGCGGCCGTTGCGGGTGAACGCGAAGGCGCGGTAATCCGAACCCCAACGCGATCTCTGCAAATTGCGGACGCCGTAATAGCCTTGATAGGCGAGCGCGCGCACGAGTTTCTTCTGGCTCAACGGCTTGTGATAGCGGTACTGCTGCTGGTCGTAGCCGTTTTGGCCGGTCCAGCCGCGCTCCCACCTGTCGAAGTTGCCGTTGTGACGGTCGAAATTGTAGTTGTCGTAGCGCGGGTCGCGACGCTCTTGCGGATAGCGGTAATCGTCGTCGTATTGGCCCTGGTACTGACCTTGATTCTGGCCGTAGCCGGAGTTGCCCGGATAAGGATAATTCTGGTCGGCAGAGGCGGGGCTCGCCACGCTAGCGACAAGTACCAAGGCGGCTGCGGCAGCGGTCACAAATTTGCGCATTCGGTTTCTCCTGTTCAAAAAGGGTGGTTAGCCAACCCTTGATGCGCATATTGATCGGGCCTGCCTGAACGTGGTCTGGATGGCCTATTCACCCGGGGTTCAGTGAGGGATACCTATCTATACGGGCATGTTTAGCGTCGTGCGCCCCTTCCTGATTGCCGTCTTGGCGGCAGCCCTGGCCCTCCCGGCCGCGGCTGGTCCGCGCGTCGGCGTGCGCTTGGGCGACGGCGGGATCGTCGTGCAGGCTCAGGACGATGGCGGCCGCGGCCGCGGACGCGGCAGGGGCGGATACGATGCGCCGCAGTTGCTGCCGCTCGAAGTCGTGCTCGGCAACGTTGCCGCGCGGTTCCCTGGGCACCATCTTGGTGTCGACGGGCCGGCATTCAGAGATGGGCGGTGGATTTACCGGATTAAGTGGCTGACCCCGGATGGGCGCGTGCTAATCGTGTTTGCCGACGCCCAAACGGGACAGGTTCTCGGTCATCGTGGCTGACGGAGACGTGAAGCAATGCGCATTCTTGTAGTCGAAGACGATCCGGATTTGCAGCGCCTGCTCGCCAGCGCGCTTCGCGACCAAGGCTATGTCGTCGATACCGCCGGCGACGGTGAGGAGGGTCATCATCTCGGTGACACCGAGCCCTATGACGCCGTGATACTTGACCTTGGCTTGCCTGAGATGGATGGCCTTACCGTGCTCGAGAAGTGGCGTAAGGCCGGCCGTGCGATGCCCGTTCTGATTCTGACGGCGCGCGATCGCTGGGCGGACAAGGTTGCGGGTCTCGATGCCGGTGCAGACGACTATGTCGCGAAGCCGTTCTACACCGAAGAAGTACTTGCGCGTGTCCGTACATTGTTGCGGCGCGGGGCGGGGCTTGCGTCCTCCGACATCGAGGTTGGGCCGCTGCGTATCGACACCCGTGCTGCGCGCGTGACGGTGCAGGGGAATCCGATCAAGTTAACCTCGCTCGAATACCGGCTGCTCGCGTATCTCGGTCACCACAAGGGCCGGGTGGTTTCGCGCGGCGAATTGGTGGAGCACCTCTACGATCAGGACTTCGATCGCGATTCGAACACGATCGAGGTGTTCGTCGGGCGGTTGCGCAAGAAGCTGAACGTCAACGTCATTCATACGATGCGCGGTCTCGGCTATAAGCTCGATGAAGGAGCTGCCGATACCGACGCCGATGCTGCGCACTAACTCACTCGCTTTTCGTCTCACCGTGCTGGCGGTCATCTGGAGCGTCTTGGGGCTTGCTGCCGGCGTGTTGGTGCTGTCGCGCGTGTTTCGTGAATCGGCAGAGCGCGGCCTCGACAATAGGCTCGTCGCAGATCTCGAAAGCGTCATTGCGGTCACGGAACTCGATTGCGAGGGCACGATTGTAATGCCGCGACCGCTCGCCGCGGAGCGGTTCTTCAATCCATTCTCGGGCTGGTATTGGCAAATCAGTGCCGCCGGAACGCCAGCCAAGCCGCTGAAGAAATCGCCGTCGCTGGCGGATCAAGCGCTGAAGTCCGAACCACGTGCGACAAGTTCAGTTCGGATGGGTTACATCACCGGCCCTAAGCAGCAGCAGCTCCGGCTTGCCGAACGCGACATTTCTTTCCCTGGGCCCGACGAGACCGAAGATGGGAAGCCGTGTATCGGAGGCAATGCGAAGTTCCGCATCATGGTCGCGGCGGATTTGCAGGACGTCGAAGCGGATATTGCAAGCTTCACCAACACGCTCTTTTGGTCGATCGTCATCTTGGGCGCCGGTTTGATCGGGGCCACGATCTTTCAGGTTCAGTGGGGACTTGCGCCGCTCGATCAGGTGTCGAAGTCGCTCGCCAATATTCGCGCGGGACGTGCGGACAAGCTTGAAGGGCCGTTTCCGGCCGAGATTGAGCCCCTCGCGGAAGAGCTCAATGCGCTCGTGGCGCACAACGCCGAAGTGGTTTCGCGTGCGCGCACGCATGTCGGCAACCTGGCGCATTTTCTCAAAACGCCGCTCAGCGTGCTTGCCAACGAGGTGCAGGGGGCTACCGGACCGCTCGCCGAAACCGTCGCGCGGCAGGTGCAGACGATGCGGCGGCAGGTCGACCACTATCTTGCACGGGCGCGCACCGTCGCTTCGGCGCAGGTTATCGGCGCGCGTACCGAGGTGGCGCCTGTCATCTCAGACCTCGCGAGGGCGCTGAACAAGATTTATTCGTCGCGCGGCATCCATGTCGAGAAGCACTGTCCCGAAGGGATGTACTTCCGCGGCGACCGATCCGACTTCGAGGAGATGGTCGGCAATCTGCTCGACAACGCCTGCAAGTGGGCCGACGGCGAGGTGACCGTTACTGTCGCGACCAGTAAGCCCGGGCGATTGAGCGTCCTTGTCGTCGACGACGGTCCCGGCCTGACGGATGAGCAAAAGAAACGCGTGATCGAGCGTGGCGAGCGTTTGGACGAGTCGAAGCCCGGCTCGGGTTTGGGGCTCGGTATCGTCAAAGAGATCGCGGAACTCTACGGCGGGCAGTTGACGTTGGGACGCGCGCAAGCCGGGGGCCTGTCGGCGGAACTCGATCTGCCGTCTGTGGAGCGTGTCGTCTAGGCGAGTTGATGCGTCTCTTCGTGCGCATGCTTTTTCTTACGCCTGCGGTCGGCTTCGGGGCCGTGGTAGTCCATCACACCGACTGCGATCGCGTAACAGGCTAAACGGACCGAGCGCGGGATCTTTACCGTGTCGCCGTCGCGCTTTCCCTTTTCGTAGTACTGAACGACACGTCGCTTTAGTCCCAGCGCGTCGGCCGCGTCGCTTTGGGACAGGTCGAGGCTTTTGCGCCAACGTTTGAACTCATGTCCCTTCATGGGGACCGATCCTTCCGCACACGGAGCGACACCAATAATTCAGTGCACGGACGATAACATGCGGGCAGAGGCCGGCTCTACTGTCGGAACAGGAGGTCTCGCGCACGACGTGCGCGTTGCCCGGGTGGTCCGGAATCGGAGCCTGCGCCGGTTTTGTTGGGTAAACCGGTGTAACGCCCGTCATAGTTGACTCTGGCGCGCCGTTGCGGCGGTGCCGGCAAACGCCTAAATTTGCGACTCAATGGGGGTAGGGCCTTCCGAAGCGGCGGCCACTGCCTTTTTGCCCAACGACCGAGGTTTTCCAATGCGCATCTTGTTTGCGGCGTCCGTTCTGGCGGCTTTCACCGGCCTTACCTCAATCGCTTCGGCTGAGCCTGTCGGATCGGCAACGCGGGTGCAGCGATACGCCTATCAGACGCCGCCGCAGGCCGGCCGCGGTCCGCTCTACCGGCTCAATGCTGTGGTGCGGAATGCACGGCTCGAAACGGTGCCGTCGGGGGCGCTCGAGGTGACTTTCACGGACGGTAGCCGGTTGACGCTGGGGTCTGCGTCGAACGTCGTCGTCGACAACTATGTGTTCGGCACGGGCCAGGGTGCCGGCGGTCAGACGCTGAAGATGACGCGCGGCCTTTTCCGGTTCGTCTCCGGTTCGATGCCGAAGGATCAGGTGCGGCTGCAAACGCCGTCGGTCACGATCGGCATCCGCGGCACGACGGTGAAGATCAAGACCGACGAGAAGGGCGACACAATCTTCTTCGAGCACGGGCAGGGTTTCATCGATAACGGCAAGGGACAGACCGTTCAGATGGGCGAAGGCGACATGGTCAAAGTCGGCCCGAACGGTCAGATCGGCACGCCGGAGAACAAGGATTGGAGTGCCGGCGACGAAGCTGTGGACTACGGCCTCAATCCGTTCGGGCAGCAGAACCACGGGCCTGATGGCGGCACCGGCGGCGGTGACGGCGCCGGCTCTTCCGGCGGCGGCAGCAACAACAACTGAGATTCGCGCGGGAAGCGAATGCTGTGACCCGCGTACGTGAAGGCAAAAAGAGACATTGTTTGCAGGCGGCCGGCGGGCTTTGGTGGGATGTCTCAGGAATGAACGAACCCATGACCGTGAGCCCAGCTGCAGATGCCGCGGGGCTTTGCTTTGACCGATGCAGCTGCCCACAAAAGAGCATGAGCTAAAGCGCTTACTGGCCACACTGCCGGCCGACAAGGCATTGACCTTGGCGGCGGCGGTGGAGCGTGGGCGTCTTGCGGGCGACCGGTCGCTGCCCGTCGATACGATCCTCGACGGCCTTCGTCCGACGCTTCGGCGCGTGCAGGCGCGGCGCGTGCCGACGGCGCAGCGTTTGTTCTGCGAACCGTTCGCCGACTTTTTGGTCGACGATCCGCGCGAGTACAAGCAGCCCGGCCGCATCGCGCGTTCGACCGTGCGTGCGCTGTGGCGCTGGCTGAAGGACACGTTGCGCGTCGGCTTGGCCGAGCTTGAGACGCAGGTTTCGCGTGCCGTGTTCTCGCGGGATATGCGGTTGCAGGCCGAAGTCACGCAGCGCATGCATGCTGAGATTTTGGCCGTGCTCCGGGCCGCGCTCAATCGTGCGGTTCAAGGCAGTACGGAGCGGCGGGTGCTGGCTGCAAAATTCGGCAGCGAAGAAGCGCTCGCCGATCTCGAAGAGATCGTGTCGCTGATGATGGGGTCGAACGATCTTGCGCCGCTGCGCGGGCTGTTGCCGCGCCGCATCGATACGCTGACCGAGCAGCACGCGACATTCGTGCGCGACATCTACGATCAGTTGACCGCGCGCAAGTCGGACCTGAGCCCTTATGTGGGGTTGCTGGTTCTCGCGCGGTTGAAGCGGCCTTGGGAGGCTTTGCGGCTTGCCACGATTACGTCGCGGCGGACGAACGATGCGCTGTTCAGCGTTTCCGATATGGGGATCGTCGGCGATGTGTTGCTAGCGGACATGGAGAACCTTGCGCTCGATATCGCGTCGGTCCGGCCGGACAACATCGATCCGGATACGGTGCTGACGAAGCTAGACCGGTTCGTGCAGATGTCGGCGGGCCTTGTGCGCGAGATCGGCGTCAAGCGCGAGGGCAAGTGGGGCCAACGGCTAATCAAGATCCGCCAATTGGCGTCGGACGCCATGGATTCGCTGATCGTGCGGGCGCCGCGCGAGATCACGGCGGCGCTGCCGGTGCAGCGGCTGGGTGCGTTTGGGGGCAAGGGTCCGAGGCGGCCCGACCTTTCGCGCGATCCCGATCCCACGCGGGTGGAGCGTGCGCTGGTTTGGGGGCGGCTGCTTGCAGGTTCGACGCCTTATGCCGGCGGCGGCGCGTTCTATGCGGCGCATAAGGATGCGTTCGAGGAGGTCTCGCAGTATCTGCGCATGTATGCGGACAGTATGATGGCGGAGCTCAAGTCTCTCGAGTTCGAAAAGCGTCCGCGCGCGCAGGCGTTTCAAATGCAGGCGGAGGCGCTCTCCGATGTTATCTTGGGCCTTGAAGAGACGGATCAGATCCGCCGCCGGGCCGCCGCGGCTACGCCGCGTTAGATCGCACCGGACGCGCGCAGGTCTTCGATCTCGGCTCCCGACATACCCAGCGATGCCAGGATTTCGTCTGTATGCTGACCCAGCGTAGGCGGCGGCGCAGTGATTGTGCCCGGCGTTTCCGAGAGTACGACCGGCGTCGCCACGATCGGCACTGGCGCTGGAAGTCCGGGGAACATGATCTTCGTCAGATAATGTGCGGCTTCGACGTGCGGGTCGTCGAGCAGCTGTTGTGGGCTGAGGATGGGGCCTGCGGGGACCTTCGCGCGTTCGAGCTCGGCGAGCGCTTCGGCGACCGTGCGGGAGGCGCACCAGCGGGCCGCGCGTCCGCTCAGTTGTTCGCCGTTGTCGCCGCGGGCTTCGTCGGTTGCAAAGTGCGGGTCGGTGAGGAGGCCTTCCTCGCCGATCATTTTCGCCCAGCGTTTGAACAGCGGGTTGCCATTGATGAGGACCGTGATCCAGCCGTCTTTGCAGCGCAGGATGTCGGAGGGACCCGCGGTTTGGCCGCGGTTCAACGTGGCAACACGGTCCTTCTTGAGTGCTGCTTGTTCGACCAGCGTTTGGGCCATGAACGTGACGGCGGTTCTGAGCAGCGCGCCTTCGACGTGCTGGCCGCGGCCGGTCTTTTCGCGGGCGAAAAGCGCGGTCATGGTGCCGAACGCGGCGAGCGACGCAGTGCCGAAGTCGACCCAGGACGCGGCGGCGCGCACAGGCTGCTCCGGGGTGCCGGACATGTAGACGGCGCCCGACATCGCCTGTGCCACGCCGTCGAAGCCAAGGCGCTCTTCGTAAGGGCCGCCTGATCCGAATGCGGACGCGGTCGTCAGCACTGCGCGCGGGTTCAAGGCGTGGACGCTCGGCCAATCTAAGTTCAGGCTCTTCAGCGTTTGCGGCGGCAGGTTCACAACGACGACGTCGGCCGTCTTGATCAGACGCTTTACCACTTCGCGGCCTTTTGGGTGCGCGGGGTCGAGCGTCAGGCCTTTTTTGTTGCGGTTCATCTGCAGGAACAGCGCGCCTTCGCCGGGGGAACCGTCGGCGTTGTGTATCAGCGGGATCAGCGTGCGATCTTCCGAGCCGTCGCGTTTTTCGATGCGGATGACTTCGGCGCCCATGTCGCCCAGCAGCGCGGCGCAATAGGGGCCGGCAATGTAGCGGCCGAAGTCGAGAACGCGGATGCCTTCGAGTGCGGATTTCATCGGGCTCTAGCGCGGTTGTGCGGGCCGGCAGCAACCGGCGATGGTGTTGACGCCCGAGATCAGAGCGACGGCGGAATAAGGGTAGTTCGTGTCCGACATGCCGTCCGAGCAGCTTTCGTGACGCACGATCAGCGATAGCGACGCGTTGCGCGAGGCGCCGCGGATGTGAGCGATGTCGGTGCGGTTCATGACTTGCTGGAAGCGCGAGATACGAAAGAGATAGCGCCGTTCGGCAAACATCAGATCCGCGCTCGCGTAGCCCGGCGTTAGCCTGATCGACCAGAAGGGTTCGGTTCCGGCGCAGTCGAGGAATGCCGGAATCTCATACCTGCCGGAGGCTAACCCCAAGAACCGTGCGTTCACCCAGCCGCGGCGGCGTTGATACGTGACCTCAACCCAATCCCCTGCGGACCTGCGGCCTGTCAGCAGTACGCCGTTCGCATCGTGCGGGATCGTCTGCACGACGCGTGCACCGGGGTTGGGTTGTGACCGCATGTTCAGCGTATCACCCGGGCGGACGTTGATGACGCTATAGGCGACCGCCGCGAGAGCGATTGTTGCGGTCAGCAGGCTTGCAATGAAGATCGTCAGCAGGCGCACGGGTGTTCCTCCGTCGGGGGCGCTCGAAGCATGGCATACTGCACCACCTCACCGCAAAACGCGCTATAGAGGGGCTCCACAGGTTTGGTGCGGTGACGATGACATCCACTGGTTTTGCGCTTGATCCGCGACTGGCCGGCGACACGGTTTGGCTTTGCGATTGGACGCTATCGTCCGTGCTTCTCATGAACGACCAGCGCTATCCTTGGCTCGTGCTGGTGCCGCGGCAACCAAGTTTGGTGGAGCCGTTCGATCTTTCGCGTGAAAACCAGGAGCGGCTCTGGCGCGAGGTGGGGCATGCGGGGGCGTTGCTCAAACGGGCAACAGGTTGCCGCAAGATCAACATTGGCGCGCTTGGCAATATCGTCTCGCAGCTCCACGTGCATGTGATTGCACGCAATGAGGCCGATGCGGCGTGGCCTAGCCCGGTTTGGGGCAAAGGCACGGCGGAGCGGTTTGAGGCGGCGGCGTTGATGCAAGAGGTCGAACGCCTTCGAGGTTTGCTTCAGCCGCCGGTCTGATCCGGCGGCCAAACGCCACCCCACTCCGCATCGCGTGCCCCGCGGTAGTTCGCTTTGTCGCGGCGGGTGACGGTTGTGCGTTGCAGGCCGCCCGCATTGCACAGGTCAATGTGCACGTGGCCGGTGTTGCGAATCGGTTTGCGCACAATGCGCGCCGGTGCCGTGCGCCGCGGCGGATCGCGCGTCAGGACGATATAGCTGAACTTTTCGTCTTCATGCGCTAGAGACCCGAGCTTGGCTGCCCGGTGGATTGCGGAGCGCGCTACCCGAACCGGCCGATGGCACCAATCGTCTGTGGTCATGGGACAGCGATCGTTGTGGGTGCATGGCGCCGCGGCGTGCGCACCGGCAGCTAGCGCTTGTGTACGGGCCATTTCGCAGACAGCGAATCCCTTCGGTGTTCCGGGCTCTAATACTATCAGTGCGACGCGCGCTGCCGGCCAAAGTGCTGCGATCGCTTTGGCGCGTTCGGGCTCGGCCAGCTCGTTCAGCGCGTAGGCGGAAACAACGATGTCATGTGGGGTCAGTGCGCCGGGCAAGGCACCAACGCGAAACGTGCTTTCGATTTCGAGCGCGGTAGCAAGCTTGGCGGCGGTTTGGCGCCAACCTGAATCGCGTTCAAAAAGCGAGAACGTCGCGTTTGGCAAAACGCTGTAAGCGGCGAGCGACGCGGTGCCCGGGCCTGCGCCGACGTCGAGCGCGGTTCGCACGTGGCTGAGATCGCAGACATTGGCGAGTTCGCTCCACACCGCGGCTGCGCTCGCAAAGGTTGATGGAAACCTAACGGCCAGATAGGCCGCGCGTTCGACGGGGGACAGCGTGCACGCAATGGTGCTTTGCCCGCGATAGGCCTCAGACAGAGCGGCCGCAGCGGTTCGAATGGCGGCAGGGTCGTGTTCTGCGACCTCAGCCTCTACGGCGGTTGCCAGCGCTTCGGGAAGGGTTGCGATCATAACGGGGCTTTAACCATGGGGACCTAACGTTGCCGAATGTCCGCCAAACATCCTAGCGGAAAAAATCCTTCAACCGGCGACGTACGCTTCCAAGAGCTGGAAGCGTTGCTCGCCGACAGCGTACCTGCGCGCCGTGCGTTGGGCGTGCGGCACCTTGCGGTCGAGCTTGCGAGTGAGCTTGACGGCGACGAGCGGCGCCTCTTGGTTGGCTTGTTGAAGCGTGCTGCGAATGACACGGAACTCGCCGTTCGGGTTGCGCTTGCGGCGGCTCTGCGCCGGTCGCACCGCCTGCCGCGCGAGATTGCGTTGGTCCTTGCGGACGACGTGCTCAACGTCGCACAGCCGATCCTGGAAGAGTCGCCGGTGCTTCTAGACGGCGATCTCACGAACATTCTGGCCGAGTGCGACGGCCGCAAGCAGGTTTGTATCGCGCGCCGCGGCTCGCAAAGTGCGGTGGTGGCGGCGGCTGTCGTGGCTTGCGGGAATGCCGCGGCCGTTGCGGCACTTATAGAGTGTGGTGGCGCGGTTTTGGACGAGGCCTTGTTGTGCCGTGTGCTCGACCGCTACGGCCGGTTCGAAACGGTGAAGGCCGCGATGGGCAGCCGTGGCGATCTGCCGGCGGCG
Organism: Alphaproteobacteria bacterium; assembly: GCA_013140995.1. Classification (GTDB taxonomy): domain Bacteria; phylum Pseudomonadota; class Alphaproteobacteria; order Micropepsales; family Micropepsaceae; genus SZUA-430. The sequence continues at coordinate 11,302 of JABFRX010000111.1, forward strand.
GTTTGCGAGCGGCTGCAGAAGCTCGCGCCGGGGCGGGTGCCGGCGCAAGCTTCACCTGAGGACGTTTCGATCGACGAGGTAGAGATGCCGCACCCCGCGTGTTCGCGAGTGCAGGTTGCGCAACTTCATGCCGATGGTCAGTTGACCGCCCCGCTCGTGCTCCAAGCGCTTTGCGGCGGCGACATCCGCTTTGCGGAAGACGCTATGGCGGAGGTTGCGGGATTGAGCGCCGAGAAAGCCGGGTTCTTGATCCACGATGCGAGCCCGTTCGGACTGAAGGCAATCTACCGGCAGTGCGCATTTCCGGAGGCGCTGTTCCCGGCGTTTCGCGTCGCGATCGACATGGTGCAGGAGCGCGAGTTCGATGTGGATCCGGGCGACGACGCTGCGTTCGCCGATCGTGTCGTCGAACGCATCCTTGAAAAGTATCGCGAACTGGAAGTCTGCGACCTCGACTATCTGCTAACGAAACTGGGCCGCGCGAAAGCTGCCTAGCTTGCAGGTTTCGTTTGGGCAGCTTTGTAGTCGGCGATGTCGGCTTCGAGGTCTTCGACTTCTTCGCAGTTCGAAGCGCAGATGCTTTTGAGCAAGGTCAGTTGCTCTTCGGCTTTCGGCAGATTCTTCATCATGAGGTAGAGTTCGCCGAGATACTCGTGCGCGCCTTTGTGGCGTGGATCGAGCTTGAGCGCCTTCTCGTAGTAGCCGAGGGCTTCGTCGAGCTTGCCGACCTTGCGGCTTGCAAAGCCGAGATAGTTCCACGCGTCCGCATCGCGCGGATTGTCGGCGACGACCCTTTGCAGCAGCGGAATTGCTTCTGCGTATTGCTCGCCCTTGATCATGTATTCCGCCCGTTGGAAGTCGGTCTCGCGCGCTTCTTCTTTCTTCGACGACGGGGGCGGGCGGGGTGTTTCGATGCGCGGCGTGGATCCGCCGCCAGGGTTGGCCAGTGTTTCAATCGGGACGACGGCTAAGGCTGCCGCGGCCAGCGGAAATGCGATGCGGTGGAGGCGCATGGGGGACGTACCTTTGTGAGTTTCGAGCCCTAGCATGCGCCGTTAACGTTGGCGCGACAAGCAGGGTAGCCGGACGGATTTCCCGCCAAAGTTGACTTCGCGCCAGCCGCGACCCAAGCATGGCGCCGATGAGCCAGTCTGCACTTCCGGACGCGAGCCCGCGTGGCGCGAAGCGGCGCCTAGAGAGCCGGAAGCGGCTGCTTGCGGCGGCGCGTAAAATCTTCGTGACCCGCGGCTATCACGAGACACGGCCGCAGGACATTTCGAAGGCGGCGGGGCTTGGCCACGGCACGTTTTATCTGCACTTCAAGGATAAGCGCGAATGCTTCCTTGCGTTTGTCGAAGAGGCGCGGGCCGAAATCGACGGCGCCATCATGGTGCGCGCGCAGCATGCGAAGAGCCTGGCGGAGTTTGTCGAGGCCGTGCTGACGGCAATCTACGATTTCGCGGAAGAACACGCCGGCGTGTTAGCCACCGCGCTCTCGGACGAGGCGATTATCGCGTCGGGCAGCGGTGGCGTTGAGGAAGAGACGCTGCTGCACCGCTGGGGTTCCGAGTGGGGCGAGCTGTTGAAAGCTCAAGCGAAGGAAGGCGTGGTGGCGAAAGACTTCGACTTTCCGTTGCTGGGCCAAGCGATCGTCGGGGCTATCCATCAGGCGTCGAGCTTCAGCTATCGCGGCGGGCGGTCGCGAAGCGCGCTCGTCAAGACGCTGACGCAGTTCATCGTCCGGGCACTGTCGCCGCGGAAGTAGATGTTTTGAGAGTCAGCGGATTCCCTCATCCATCACGCCGCGCCTGATGGGGCGGCGCGCCACCTTCTCCCGCCCTTCGGCGGTAGTGACCCGTCTGAGGATGTGCGCGGGCCAAGCAAAGTGAATTGACATCCCCCCCGCCGCTGACAAATTATCAGTTCAAAATCATTGGGAGGTTGATCATGGCGCGCGTTGTTTTTTCTCGCGAAGAGCTGATGGCGGAGCATGCTTACGCCAAGCCGCAGGTCGAGGCGGGGTATCGCTTGCATGGCGGGTTCGATGCGAAGGGCGTCTACATCTCGCCGCGTACGCTTCACCGCTGGCCCGCTGTCGAGGCGTGGCAGGCGCAACTGACTTCGCGCGGGTTTCCGGTTATCGATGCGTCCACGCGGCTTTTGAAGCGCGAGGCTTATCCGAACATCGATCAGCAGAAGATGCTGTTGGGCAATGGTCTGGGCGAGACGCTTTGGAATGCGCTGACGATCACCGGTATCATCGAGGCGCGGGGCCGTGCGCTTTGCGATGCGACGGCGCCGGACTTTCAAGCGATCGTCGAAGAAGACGTGTCGGGCATGTCGATCGGGCACCTGAACAAAGGGTTGCTGTACGCGCACGGTCTCGACGAAGGCGGCAACAAGGCCGGGGGTCAGGGCGGGCACGACGATATGTGGTTTGCCGTGCGCGACGCGTTGTTCGGCAAGGACGCGTATCCGATCCCCGACGTGCCCGCCAGCATCGCGCGGCCTGAGATCGGGCGGTTGATGCCGCAGATCGACAAGATCTATGAGGATTGGATCTTGCTGCTCATGAACGTGTTGATGATCGAGGTTCGGGCGGAGTCGTTCTTTTCGTTCTGCACGAACCTGATGCGCTCGCCAGACGTGTTCCGCGACCGGCGCGAGGCTGCGAACCATGCAGCGGAATTGGTCGAACGTATTCGGACCGATGAGGCCATTCATGTGGCATATCTGCAGTCGTTCGTCTCCGAGATGCGCAGTGTCACGATCAAGTGCCTGAACGGGGATCGCATCAAGGGTTCGCAGATGATCGACCCCATTTGGGAGGGGATGATCCACTGGCACGCCGTGACGCAAGCCGATTTCTCGCGCGAGCAGGGGCGGGCGGCAATCGTAGCGCGCCTCAAAAAGCATTCCAGCGGTGGTGCGCTGGTCGCGAAGTTCGACGCGCTAGAACAGAAAGCGGCGGCCTGATGAAAGACTTGCGGGACAAGGTTGCGTTCGTCACGGGCGGCGCCAGTGGGCTTGGGCTCGGCATGGCGAAAGCGTTCGGCCGCGAGGGCATGAAGGTGGTGATCGCCGACATCGATCAGGCTGCGCTGACGCGGGCGGTGCAGGAGCTGAAAGATTTACAAGTGCGGGTCGAGGGCGTGATCTGCGATGTCGGTTCGCGCGCGTCGTTGCGCGAGGCGGCGTTGAAGACGATCGCGGCCTTCGGCAAGGTTCACGTCGTGTGCAACAACGCCGGCGTCGCCGCCGGTGGTGAGGTCGGCACGGTCCCAGAGCGCGATTGGGACTGGATCATGGACGTGAACCTGATGGGGGTCGTCTATGGCACGGAGGTTTTCGCGCCGCTGATCGAGAGCCATGGCGAGGGTGGGCATTTCGTCAACACGGCGTCGATGGCGGGGATGATCGGGTTTCCGCTCGCGGAGCCTTATTGCGCGACGAAGTTTGCGGTCGTCGCTATGTCGGAAGGCTGGCATGGGCAGCTGGCTGCGAAGAACATCGGCGTGTCGGTGTTGTGTCCCGGCTTCGTGCAGACCCGCATCTACGACAGTTTTCGCAACAAGCCGGCGCGCTACGGCGCGGCGGAGGCTTCCACGATCGGCATCGGCGATACGTTGAGAGACACGCAGGCGATGGTCGAAGCCGGCATCCCGACCGAGCCCGTGGGCCAGCGCGTGGTCGAGGCGATCAAGGACAACGACCTCTACATCTTCACGCATGTCGAGTTCCGCGCGTTGGTCGAAGCGCGTTTCGGCGCGATTATGGCCGCCTTCGACAAGAGCGAGAAGAGCAAGGCGCTTTCCGTATTAGCGAAGCGGGAGATAACGCCGCTGCCGGGGCGGCCGGCCGGTTAGCGCCGAAATCGGCGACTCAGCGGGCCTTGCGACATGGGGCGCTAGGGGCCACCTAGATGAGACCTAGGGCGGGCATGCTAGGGTGAGCCCTACGAGTCGGGAGGAGGACGTCGCTTATGGGTGACTACGGCATTTGGATCGTGTTGGGGGTGATTGCGCTCCTCGTGGTCTGGATCATTGCGATCTACAACGGTCTCGTTGCCATGCGGCAGCGCGCCAATCAGGCGTTCGCCGACATCGACGTGCAGCTGAAGCAGCGGCACGATCTGATCCCGAATTTGGTGGAAACCGTGAAGGGTTACGCGGCGCACGAGAAGACGACGCTGGATGCGGTGGTGCAGGCGCGCAACGCGGCGCTCGCGGCGCACGGGCCGGCGGCGCAGGGGCAAGCTGAGAATATGCTCTCCGGCGCGCTTCGGCAGTTGTTTGCTTTGTCGGAGGCTTACCCGGACCTCAAAGCCAGCGCGAACTTTCAGCAGCTGCAGCGCGACTTGAGCGACGTCGAGAACAAGCTGTCGGCGGCGCGGCGGTTCTTCAACAACGCGGTGTCGGAATTCAACGCGGGGATTCAACAGTTCCCGGCGGTGTTATTCGCGGGCGCGATGGGCTTTGCGCAGCGCGAGTTCTTCGACGTGGGCGACGATCAGCGCAAGACGCTGGACGTTGCGCCGCAGGTGAAGTTTTGAGTTGAGAGGTCTTAAGGCGCCCGCGCGATGAGCGAAGCGTACGGACTTTACTCGCACATCCGAACGAACCAATACCGCTCGGCGATTTTGATCGCCGGGCTGTTCGTTCTCGTCTATCTGTTGGTGTTCGCGTTTACGCTCGCCGTCAACGGATTCATGATCGGCGACGAACCGCTTGGTATCATCTTCGACGAGACGCTTTCGCAGTTCATTTGGCTCGTTCCGTTTGCGACGCTGGCCACTGCGCTTTGGGTGCTCATCGGCTTTCGCTTTCATCAGGGGATGATCGACCGCTCAACGGGGGCGAAGGACGTGACGCGGAACGAGGAGCCCAGGCTCTACAATCTGCTCGAAAATCTTTGTATCTCGCGCGGCATTCCTACGCCGAAGCTGCAGATCATCGAAACGGATGTGATGAACGCCTATGCGTCGGGCATGAACGACGAGCAGTACCGGATTGCGGTGACCCGCGGTCTCATGAACGCGCTCGACGATCAGGAGTTGGAGGCGGTGCTCGGCCACGAGCTCACGCACATCCGCAACGGCGACGTGAAGATCATGGTCGTTGCGGTGATCATTGCCGGCGTGATCACGTTCGTGGGCGAGATGGTGTTCCGCGGGTTGTTCGATGGCGGGGGCCGCGGCATCCGTTCGACGACGTGGCGGTCGAGCGGCGGGTCGTCTTCGGGTGGCGGCAAGGGTAAGGGCGGCGGGGCGATCGCCATCCTGATCGCTGTCGTGATCATTGCGATCGCCTGGTTCTTGTCGCTTGTGATCCGCTTTGCGCTATCGCGCTCACGCGAGTACCTGGCGGACGCGGGTTCCGTCGAGTTGACCAAGAACCCGGACGCCATGATCAGCGCGTTGCGCAAGATCGAGGGCAAGTCCGAGATGCCGTCCGTGCCGTCCGGCATTATGGAGATGTGTATCGAAAACAAGCGCAACACGGTTGCGGACTTGTTCTCGACACATCCTTCGGTCCAGCGCCGCGTCGACAAACTTGTCGCCGTCACGGGCGGACATCGGGCCGCGCCAGCGGCTTAGTCGTGGCCGGCAACCTTTTTCGAGACGTAGCCGAAGCCATAGACCAACGCTGCGATCAGCGCGTAGGCGACCAAATGTTTGTCTACGGGCAGGCCTAACGTGCCGATCTGGTTGACCAGAATTTGCCAGTAGAACGTGATGATGCTTGTGTCAGACATTGCCGGAACTCCTTGACTGTCCCCCCGGCTTCAACGCGTCCACTGTGACGCCATCACATCAACAGGGTCTTAAAGCGGGCCCGTGCTATTTAGTCAAATTGTAACGATGGCTTAGGGCGGCCAAAAAATGCTGCCGGTCCATGGGAGTTGGATAAGCGGGTGGTTTACCCAATGCATCCAATCGTGGACGAGGAACTGAGACACGTAGATTTCGCCGACCAAGCCAAACCAGACAGCAAACATAACGGTGCTGGCGATTGCGCCGGTGACGAGCGAACCCGAACCCACGACAAGTTTAGTCAAGTTGCTGCGTGCGGGTTCTGCGCCGCCGTCGAGTTCAAGGCGCTGCAGAAGCGACCGTTCGCGCGGCGCGAAGGCGTCCGTGCCCGTCTTGGCCGCGAGCTTTGTGGTCGCTTTCGCATAGACGCGGGCAGCTGCAAGGCGCAGCGCGACATATAGGGGGAATAAGACGGCCGCGATGAGGAGCGGGTAGCCCTTTGCGATCCTCAGCGCGTCTTCTGGGCTTGCAGCGGTATTGCCAAGACCGAGCGGGGCGGTCTTCAGAACGGCGACGACGAAACCTGCCGTGACGAACGCCATGGCAAGGCCGATGAGGCCCGGTCTCACCTCGCGGGCGGCGCGGCGAAGAAAGGCAATATCGAAAAACGATCGCCACGAGCCGTTCACCGCGTGCCGGACTTCGGCGAGCGGTAGAAGCGTCATGGCCACGATGAAATAGGCAATGCCCACGAAGGCAACGGTTGGGCCGATCCACGATTGCTCGTAGCCCTTGTTGAACGAGTTGTCCCAGCCCGACCACCATGAGAATAGGAACAGTAAGCCTGCGGGGAGTGCGACAAGCAGGATTGGGATCAGCGCGCGGAGCCCGAGTGTTGCATTCAACCAGAGCGAACCGAACAGTGCGCGCATCGTCAGTGCCGTGCCGCGGCCGGCACCCGCGGTGCGGGCTTCTGCAAGGAGCTCGCGGGCGTTGTCGGCCATGATCCAGCGCGGCCAATGAGCGAGGGTTGCCGTGTCGTCCTCAGCGGTCGCGAATGCTGCGAAGTCCGCCTTCGTGCCGTTCGCCTTGGCGTGCCAGCGGTGGGCGACGGCGCGCGCAGTTGCGCGTTGCGTCCAGCCGACGACGAGGATCGCGGTGAACGGGGTTAGCGTGAATAGCGCGCCCAAAATGTAGCGCCAGAGGAAAGCGAAGAACGTACTCATGCAAACACCTCTCCCAGGGCCGTGGCTTCGGCGGACTTTGCGTCGAAGCCCATAATCTGGCCCACGGTGCGCGCTATGGCCGTCTGCTCGACAGGTTTGTCGACGACGGTCTTGCGCGCGATGCCTTTGCCGAAGGCGAAGGCCCAGACCTCGTGCGAGGCGCGGGAGTTGAAGTGGTGCTGGTAGGGGATGTGCATCAGCGGGTTGTCGTCGCGGCCGCAGTCGGGTGTTACGATGAACACGGTGTTGCCGCGGTAGTGTGGGTCGGCCGCGACGGCTTCGACGATCTGGCGGATACCGTCGTCGATTATGGCGATGGCGCGGGTGTAGTGGGACGCGTTGCCCCAATGGATGTAGTCGGGGTCCTGATAGTTCACGAGCATCAGCTTCGGTTTCAGTTCCTTCATCGCGCGCAGGCTGAGCGCGGTCAGCAGGCGGTCGCCGCGGGCGTTGACGAGGCCGCTTTCGCCGTAGTCGCGCCGCCAGCTTTCCCAGAAGGCTTCAAGGGGGCCGGAGGGGCGGACGATGTCGCGATTGAGATCGGCGGATTCGAGCACGCGCAGTTGTTGCTCGGCCTCGGTGCGTTCGCCGCCGCTTAGCGTGCCGATCTTGCCACGCAGCAGGTGAGCCTTGAACTGCGTCAGGCTGACCACCGACGAGTGGTAGCGGATGCCGTAGTGCGGGTCGGTCGAATAAACGAGGATGTCCTCGTCGGGGCGATTCTCGCCGTTGACGATCAACGTTTGGTGCGCGGGGACGTCGTAGGCCGCGCGCAGGTACTCGAACAGCGTTGGGGCTTTGGCTTCGAACGTTTCCTGGCCGAAACGGCGCGAGATATTCTCGTAGCGATCGTAGCGGCCGGTGAGGATGTTGAGCGTGCCCTGCGCGTGGCTGGTCACGATACCCTCGCGCCCCTCAATGCGCATCAATGGATAGAGCGTGCCTTGCGGCAGCAGTGCCTTCGACAGATAGGGGCTGTAGGAATGCTGCGTGTCGATCGTTTCGCGCCGCCGTACGCCGCCGCCGAAGCGGATGACGATGACGTTGGGGCCGGTGTAAGGCGGTCGCGGCGCTTGCGCGAAACTTGGTGTCGCCGACGCCGCGGTTGCGGCGAGGCCTAGCGCCACACGGGCGATGTCGCGGCGGGAGAGGCGGATCGTCATCAGGGCACCTCGATACGGGGTGAAAGCCGAATGAGATCGACAAGTATGCGCGAACGCCGGTGGAGTCGCTCAACACGGAATTGTGAGCTGGTTGCCGAATCCGGCTAGCCGCGCACGGGGACTGGGCCCGCGATGCGTTTGGCGGGTTTGCGCTTTGGCGGCGGTGGCTTGCGGCCGAGACGGGTGATCTTGCGCAAGGCGGCGCTTGCGATGCCGCTCCAGCTGGTTAGCCGGCGCTCCAGGTGCTGCACATGCATGCGTTCGAAGCGCAGGTCTTCCTCGACCCGCCTGGCGCGGGATTCTATGTCGCCGCCCTTCAGGGCGCTGGGCTTGGCCTCGCCATTCGTTTGCGGTGACGTACCGGTCTGGTTCCAAGCATCCGAGAGTTCGGCACGCAGCTCGGCCGCCTCCGTCAGAATGTCACGCTCACTCGCTTCAAGGTCGGCGATGCGTTCGCGCGCCGCGACCAGGGCTTCCTGGTGTTGGCGGGCTTCGGCTTGCGCCTTGATCGCGCGGGTTTCGTGCGTGTGGATTTGCTCCTTCGCGGCCGCGAGTTGCTTGCTCAAATCCATGGCGTTCGCGAGCGCGGTGACGGCGCGCGAGCGGGCCTCTTCCATTTCGGCGTGGGCTTTGTCGCTTTTCTTGATCTGGGATTTGAGTTGGGCTTCGATCGCGTCGGTGCGTTCGCTCAAATGTTTGGCGAGCGATTGTAACTCCTTCGCATCGGTGACGGCTTTCTTGACGGTCTCTTGCGCTTGAACGCGTTTCTTTTCGAGTTCGGTGATCTCTTTCATCAGCGCCGTGACTTTCTGTACCGACATCTCGGAGCGGCGCTGGTGATCGTCGGCGATGGTCGAGGCTTCCTTGGCTTCGCTCTTGACCTGGCCGAGGGCCGTTTCCAATTCGACGCCCATTTTCTCGAATTCGGCGCAGCGGGCGCGGGCGGCGTTCATGTCGCCCTCCATCGCCTTGAGGCGCTTGTTTGCCTCCGCCTTCTCGTCTCGCGCCTTGGCGAGGTCGGCTTTCAGCGCGTCGGCTTTGGCGCCCTTCACGTTGGCTTCCTCGACGTCTTTCTCCGCTTTCTTCAACGCTTCGGTTTGCGCGAAGGCGACAACGCCGAAGAGGCGCGCGCTCTCGGCGAAGGCGGCGCGCATGCGGTCGAGTTCGCGCTTGGGTTCGGCCGCTTTCGGTTCGTCGCACAGCAGCGTGAGCGCGCGGTAAGCCGTCTTCACCCAATGCGGTACTTCGGTGTGCGCGTCGAGTTCGGCCAGCGTCGCGCGATGATTGTGCAGTTCGATGTCCAAGAACTCGCGCACGTCGCTGGCGGCGTCGTTCGGCTGGCGCGGCCACTGCACGCCCATGCGCGCACCGGATTGAACGGCCAGTAGCTTCCAGTCTTCAAGCAGCGCGTCGAGCGTTACGATGTTGCGCGGCAGGTGGCGCGTTTCGTACTCGACATCGAGGTAGTGGCGCAGCCATAGGAGCATCGCTTTCTCGAACGGGATGCCGTCGCGTTCGCGCAGCGACTCCGCCACCTCAAGCGGGTTGCGGACGACGAGGAGTGGCGCGGAACGAATGCCTGACTTTTCCAGGATCGACATCCAATACGGCAGCGTCCGGCACATGCGCGGGTCTTTGAGAACGAAGAGTTGCGCGTTGCCAAACTCCTCGTCGACAGCCATGCGGATTTTATTCGCGAAGCGGCTGGCGGTTTCGCTTTCTTTCCAGCGTGCGGGCGGCGCGCGCCAATCGTCCCAAGAGGAATCGAATTCGGCGAGCATCTCGTCGTGCAAGGCAACCAGCGGGGCCGACTCCCAATAGCCGCGCGGATTCCAGTCGTTTGCGGGCACCAGGTGGCGCGGCATGGCGGCGCCCAGGAAGTTCACGATCCGCGCAAGCGCCGACGTGCCGCTGCGCTGCATCCCAAGAACGAGGATGGCGGTTCGGTATGGCGGCGGCGATCGATCCGGCTTCTTGGCCATTGGCGCGTAATTCCACTCCGCGTCGTCTCGCAAGCTACTCCAAGGACGCCCCCCCCGGCCGTCTCACGCACGAATCGCTTCCCCGAATATGACCTATCGGAGCGCGCTCTTGCGTGGGCTAGCGTCGCTTTCGCGGGGCAGTGTGGTCAAGGGCGCACGGTCGGACATGGAGGAAGATTCACGTGGGTTCGCCCGGTGACGGTCGCGCCGCGAAGCTCGGATTGAAGATGAAGTTGTGATCTCCAACTCGCGGTTGCGTGAATAGCGCGAGTTGACGGCAGCTGCGGTGCGGCGGAAACTTCGGCCATGCTCTTGCTCACCAGACCCAAGGTCGCGCTGGCGACAGCGGCAGTGTTGTCGCTGCTGGGCGCCGGCTCGCTTGTGTGGGCGCCGCATCAGGATGGTCCTGTCGAGTGGCCCGCGGTGCTGGCGCAGCGGCCGCTGTGGGTTCCGGTCGAGGGGGTAGGCGTCGACAAGCTGAAAGATTCGTTCGGGGCACCGCGCTCCGGCGGGCGCCAGCACAAGGGCATAGATATCTTCGCGCCGCAGGGTGCGGTCGTTCGCGCCACGGCGCCGGGCAAGATCGTCGGGCTTCATTTGGCCGGCAAGGGCGGTATCGCCGTCTACCAACTCGATGCGACGGGGAAGTACGTCTATTACTACGCCCACCTGAACGGTTATGCGCCCGACTTGAAAAAGGGCATGAACGTCGAGCAGGGGCGGTTGATCGGTTACGTCGGCTCAACCGGCAATGCGGAGAAGACGCCGCCGCATTTGCACTTCCAGATTCAGCACGTGATTGCGGGGCAGTCGTGGTGGCGGGGGCCGCCGCTCAATCCCTATCCGGCGTTGATGGCAGGGCGGGTTCAGGAAGCGCCGCCGGTCGTGCGCGCCGGCAAGTCCGACGACTCGCACTTGGCGTCGATCACGACGGGTTCGACCAGCAAGGTGCGGCCCAAGAACGGCACAAAGCGCGGTACGCGCACGTACCAGCCGTAGGTCTTGAAAGCGCACGTTCCGACGACCGGAACCTGCGCGAAGATTAGGTCCGGCGCCCAATTCCAATAGACCCAACTGTCGGTGACGTTGAAGGCCATGTTCTCTTTGTTGCCTGCTGCGTCGGTGTAGTCGCCGAAGACGAGGTAACGGTCCCGGTCGATGATCTGCTTGAACGTGATGTGCACGCCCTGGAATGTGCGTGTCGTGCCGAGCACGTAGTAGATTTTGAAGAACGGCCAGGCGGCCATGAAGACGACGGCTGCGATTAGCAGGCGCCCGGTGAGTGTTAGTTTTCGTGCGCCGGTCTTGTCGGTCTTGGTCGAGACGGCGACGATGACCGGCCAGACATAGTTCAGGAAAAGGCGCTCCACGAACATGACGGCCGAGGCAACGCGCGCCGACGTGCGTGGCATGCGCTGGGTGAAAAACGCGCCGATGGCGGCGAGCGGTCCGGCGAAGCTCTGACCGAATGCGCGGATGCGGCGCCAGAGGCGGCCGTGCCAGCCCAGTGCGCGCTCAGCTTCGGCTTTGCGCTTCTTTTCGTCTTCCTGGCGCTGGCGTTCTTGTTCTTCGAGTGCGCGGCGGGCGGCGCGGGCGTGCGCTTCCGCGCGATCCGTTGGGTTTTCCGAGAGGTCCTGGAGCGTGTCGTCCGGGTTCAGGATTTCGCGCTTGCCGTCGCCGGGCTTGTCTGCGCCGCTCATCGGTCGCTGTTCAGGTCGAGCGTGTCGAGTTTCATCGTCTTCGGCTCGACGGCGGCGGAGAAGAGGCCCGATGTTGCGGGCTTAAACGTCGCGTTGAACTCGTCCTTTGCCTCATCGAACGTGATTGCGATCTTTCCGCCGCGACCCGCTTTGGCGCTTGCCTTGACGCGCTTGAGCTCTTCGTCGAGCACGATCTCGCTGACCAGTTTCTTAATGAACTTGGCGAACAGGTTGTTGATTGGCCTCGCGCCATAGCGCGGGTTCATCACGCGGTTGACGGCGTGGCGCAGATCGTCGTCGGCGAACTCGACTGTCACGTCCTTGCCGTCGAGCATCTTGTTTACGCCGGCGAGGTTCTTTTTGCCGATCTTGAACAGCAAATCGGCGTCCAGGCGTTTGAAGAACTGGATGTCGGTGAAGCGGCCGAGCAGCTCCGGTTTGAAGAAGCCTTTGACGTCGGCGTGCGCCTTCGTGACCGCTTCTTCGTAGGTCAGCGTATCGTCGACGAAGTGGCGCGAGCCGACGTTCGACGTTGCAATGATCGTGCATTGGCTGAAGTCGATGAGGCGGCCCTTGCCGTCGGTCAAGCGGCCCGCGCTCAGGATCTGCAGCAGGATGTTGAAGACCTCCGGGTGGGCCTTCTCGATCTCGTCGAACAAGACGATCGAGTTCGGCTTTTTGCGGACTTCGTTGGCGAGGACGCCGCCTTCTTCGTAGCCCGCGTAGCCGGGCGGGGCGCCCATGATCTTCGAGACTGTGTGCTTCTCGCCGTACTCCGACATGTCGAGGCGGATGGGTTCGGCGTCGGCTTTGCCGTCCGTGTAGGCGGCCAGCGCGCGGGCGAGTTCCGTTTTGCCGACGCCGGAGGGGCCGATGAAAAAGTAAGCGCCGGCGGGGGAGTTCGGGTCCTTGAGGCCTGCTGCCGCGTTCTTAACGGCAGCAGCGATCGAGCTGATTGCGCGGTCTTGGCCGTAGATGCGCTCCTTCAGCGCTTCTTCGAGTTTGATGACGCGTTCGAGTTCGCTTTCGCCAAGCGTCGCAACCGGGATGCCCGTGCGCTTCGAGAACGTGCGGCGTATACGTTCCGGCGTGAGCTTGTGGTCTTTCGGCATGCCGGCGTTGATGCCTGCGAGCTTTTCGTTGATGCCTGAGAGGGCGGCGCGATACTTGTCTGCGAGTTCGTCGTTTTGGCGCGCGATTTCGCTGGGGCGGCCCTCGCGTTTCGACGCCTCGGTTTCGGCGTCGAGTTTCTGCAGCTCGACTGCGTAGTTGCGCTTTTGATCGAGCAGCGCCTTCACGCCGTCGGTTTTCTTGAGCCAGTCTTTCGACAGCTCGCGCTCTTTCGTTTCTAGTTTGGCGATCTCGGCGCGAAGCTTTTCGCAGGTGCCGTTCGCGTCGTCGGCGCGTTCGCTGGCGGCGAGCTGGTTGCGATGATTGACGAGCTGTTCCTCGATGCGGTCGAGTTCGGCCGGCTTGCTCATGATATCGGCACGGAACTCGGCCGAGGCGAGATCAAGCAGGCGTAGGGGGACGCGCGGTAGCGATTGGTCGTCGAACGCACCTTTGAACTTCGTCGTGAGTTGGACGACGGTTTGCAGCGCATCGTCGCCGATGACGATGCCGTGCATTGCCTCGAACACGTGGCGCAGGCCGCGCAGGATGCTCAGCACCTGATCCGCGTCGGGTTCCTTCAGATCGATGACGGTGAAGAACTCGCGGAAGCCCGGGTGCTGGTCGAAGACTTTGGCTTTCTGGCTGTCCGAGACGGCCAAGATGCACTGCGTTCGGCGTGTACGGATCGCCGCCATCAGGCTGTTCAATACGCCGTGCGCGCCTTTGGCGTCGAGCCCGTGCATGAAGTTCGGGAAGTTATCGACGACGAGGACGCTGTGCTGCGCGTCTTCGAGGTGATCGACGATCTTCTGGAAATCCTTGTTGATTTGTGCGGGGTCGTCGGCGGCGAGCAGGCTTTCGCTGTCGAGGCGGAAGAAGCGCCGCTTGATAACGTCTTGCGAGATGTCGGCTTTGCGCCGGCGCTCCTCGATGCCGTAGATCAGCGCCGTCTTGCCGACGCCTGTTGGGCCGGTGAGCATCACGTTGCGGCTGCCACGCAGCGTCAGCACCTCGCCGATCTGCCGGATTTCGACGTCACGGCCGATCAGGGTGAAATCTTCGTCCAGGTCGCGGTCGAGTTCGTAGAGGTGCGGCAGCACCCCTCCCTTGTCGGCCGGTTTTTCGACGGGCTTTTGCATCTTAGTTGTCAAAGAGCGCGTCGATGCCCTTCTTCGGCGCGGCCGCGCGATCCTTCGTTGCCGAAGGCGTGCTTGCTGGTGCGTCCTTCTGAGCGTCGAGTTCGGCGCGTGTGCTCTTCAATGTGATCTTGTTCAGCTCTTCGGCCGAACGCTGCACTTCGTCGGCGAGCGTCTTCGTTTGCTTCAGGACGTCGATCAGCGTCGTGGTGGTTTCGCTCACCGCTTCGCTCAAGTCTTCGATGTCCGTGATCTGGCCTTCGAGGGCGCCGCGGCGCTTCTTGAGCAATCCCGGCGTCGCGCGGATTTCGTCGGTCAGGACTATACTCGCCTCCTGGCTCATATGGTCGAGCGCGTCCTCGATCAGGCTCGCCTTTTCGGTCAGTACGGTGTTCACGATCGCGTTCAGAAGCGTGACGACGCGGGTCGAGGTCGTCGCGATCGTCTGCGAGCGGATGCTCATCGCATAGTTGATGGCGGAGGCGTTCTTGCGCTCAAGGTCGGTAATCACGGCGCCTTGTTGCGCCATTTCGCCGACGGAGCGGACCAGGTTGATGTCGAGGTCGCCTAGCCGCGCCAGGAACCGGTTCATGTTCTGGATGCGGTTGCGGGCCTTTGTGCGTTCGATCTCCGCGGTCAGGTCTTCGGTAGAGCCTTCGGCGGGCTTCGCGGCGGCCGCGTCGGGGTCGCCGACCTGGGCGATCAATCCGCCTACGACTTCCTTGTTGCGCTTTGTCGCGATCTCAAGCGCCTTGTTCATGACTGCAAGGAGGACGGCGATCTTGTTGTTCGTGTAGTTCAGGTTGAGGATGTTCTCACGGACTTTCGTGAAGCCCTCGATCGACGTGCCGATGCGTTCTTCGGCGGCCTTGATAAACGAGACGCCGCTTTCGGCTGCGCTCTTCATGTTCTTGCCGAAGAGTTCGCCGCCGATGTCGAGGACCTTAAGGATCTCCGGGTTCTGCTTTTCCATATCCAGGATGTTCTGTTCGATCGGCGTCGTTGTTCCCGGCCGGAACAGCGGTGCGGCACGGAGGTCGGCAATCTTCGCCTGCTGGGCCGTGTCGGCTTGTGTGAGGTTCGCAACCGTGTCTTTGGCCTGCTTGATCTCGCTCGAGCGGAAAAGGCGGCCGAACAATGTGTCGTTTGTTCCGAGCCACGATTCCCATTTCAAGCGGTCTGCGCGCGTCGTGTTGAGAACGCCCATGAAGTTGGCGACCGCCTCTTCGCGCTGGCGGCGGGATTCCTTCAGCATCTTCTGCTGTTGGAACGCGTCATTGATTTGCTCGATAATAGACTTCTTGCCGGGGCCTTCGGTCGAGCGGAATTTCTTTAGTAGACCCAAAATTTCGTCCAACGGCATGATTGCGCCTTTGAACGTGTTCAAGCCTTCGAACACACTGTCCATGTTCTGTTTGAACGTGGCGTAGGCTTGGTCGCTGACGGTCGTGATTTGGCCCAGTGCCATGTTGCGGCGTTGTAGCTGCACGTACTCGAAGAACTCGGCCAGGATTTCGATTTTCTTGTCGTTGTCGGGTTCGGCCGGGTCGAATTCGAGCAGGCGCGCGATCTCTCTGATCTTTTGTTCCTGAGAGAGCTCGCGGCTTTCGAAGGCCTTGAAGATCGGGTTGTCGTGCTCGACCCGTTCGATCAAGTGTTGCTTGTCTTCTTCCGAGAGCGCCACCTGCGTGTCGGCGACTTCGCCATAGCGGCGAGCGCGGCGTGCGGCCTTGCGTTCTTCGAGGGAGAGGGAGGCTTCGGTAACAGGAGTCGACATCCAGGAGGACCCTTTTGTTCAACCGCGCAGTTTCGCATATGGGGAGCGGCTGCCCGTTTTGTAGCCTGCGCGGGCGGGTCTGGCAGCAGAATTTATTGGGTTTGCGCGCTGCTAATCCTCTTGATTCCGTGTGGCGGCCTTCCTTTGGGGCCGTTAAGACTTAGCCGATGTGCGGGCGATACGTCCTTCGTGTGGTTTTGAAGAACTTCCGGCGGGATTTCGAGCTGGGATTCGACGTCGACGACAGCGACGTGCCGATGGAGGTGCGGCCGCGCTTCAACGTTGCGCCGACGCATATGGTGCCGGTCATCCGGGTGGTGAACGGCAAGCGGTGGTTGTCGCTTGTGCGGTGGGGCTTGATCCCGCATTGGGCGAAAGAGGTGAAGAAGCCGCAGATCAATGCGCGCGGCGAGACGATCTTCGAGAAGCCGATGTTTCGCGATGCGGCGCGGCGGCGGCGATGTTTGATTCTGGCCGACGGGTTTTATGAGTGGAAGCGCGACGCCAACGACAAGCCGCTGCAGGCCTATTTCGTCGCGCGGGCCGACGGGAAGCCGTTCGCGATGGGCGGTATCTGGGAGACGTGGATCAGCCCCGATGGCGAGGTGGTTGATACGGTCGCGATCGTGACCACGCTGGCGAATGCCGAGATCGCGGGCATTCACGACCGGATGCCCGTGATTTTGGACCCTCGGGATTACCTTGCCTGGATCGAGGCGGACCGGGTATCCGTCGATAATGCGAAGGCCCTGATCAAGCCGGCGCCGGACGGGACGCTTGCGCCGCGGCCGGTGTCGAACCGGGTCAACGCGGTCAAAAACGACGACGCGTCGAACTTGAACCCGTTTGATCCGAGTGCGAGCCCGCCGGAGCCGCCGCGCAAGAGCGACCCTCGCCAAGGCGACTTGTTCTAGGGCGGTGCGGTCGCGTCCTTGGCGGGCGCGTTGCTCTCGGCGAAGGCGGCGCGCATGAATGTCAGGATCTTCCAAGTTTCGCCGGGCGTTAGATCGTTCTTGAACGCAGGCATGTCGGTACCGAACTGAGTGCCGCCTTCGGCGATGCTCCAGTAGAAGAATTCGTCGCGGTAGAGCGGCTCGCCGAGGCTGCGGCCGAGGTCGGCAGGCCGGATTTCGAGTTTCTCGCCGGCTTCGCCGTCGCCTATGCCCATCATGCCGTGGCAGATCGCGCAACGCAGATCGTAGAGGCGAGCGCCTTCGACGATGTTGCCGATCGTCAGGTTGAAAGGGTTGCGACGGTTGCGATAGGGGAGGGGAACTTTTTTGCGAACGTAGTAGTCGTGGCGCTTGGGGCTCATCATCGTCATGGCGAGCGACGTGCCGGTGTTGCTGCAGGACTGCAGGCCGAGCAGGACCTGACAACCGCCGCCGACGAAGATCGCGACGATCAGAGCGGCAATCAGGGTTCCCGTTAAGACGGATTTCCACATGGGCGTTGGTTTCCAGCGAATCGCCAAGCAAAACGGTGCCTAAGTGGGACAGATCCCGCCTTGCGCTACGTCAAAGCGAGACGTGATCCGGTGCGGCAGGATGAAGCCAATCCAGACCAAGGGTGATTGGATGTTGAGGTGGGTTCTTTGTGCGGCGGCGGTCGCTTTGGTGCTGGGCGGATGTCTCGACGACGGGTCGCCCCTCATTCAGTCCGGACGTCCGGACTCTGAGGAAGGGGCGGCGCTCATCGAGGATGGCCGCCTGGTCGCCGAGAAGAACTGCGCTCAGTGTCACGCCATCGGAAAGGCTGGGGCGAGCCCTATGCCTTCGGCGCCGGTCTTTCGTTCGCTGTTGCGTCGCTACAATGCAGACGTTCTTGAAACCGAGCTTTCGCTCGGCATGCGGGTCGCCCACGGGCCGATGCCCGAGTTTCAGTTCAAGCCCGAGGCGGTGAGCGCGCTCATCGCGTATATGCGTTCGATTCAGACGCGCGATCCGAGTGTGGCGCTGATCGAGCAGCGCTGTGCGCGGTGTCATGCGGTCGCGGCGACGGATACAAGCCCCTATCCGGGCGCGCAGCCGTTCCGCGCGCTGGGGCGGCGGTGGTCGCGCGATCAGCTGCGCGCGGCTTTGCGCGTCGGAATTCTGGCCGAGCACGATCAGGCGGAGGCGCGCGTGCCGCCGATGAAGTTGACGAGTCGCGAGATCGATTTGCTGTTCAGCTATCTGGACTCGATCGCGACGGCCGAGGACCCGTCGCCGCAGTGAGTGCGCCTACTCCGTCGCCGTGTATTTGATTTCGCACGTGTAAGCGACTTCCCATTGCGGCTTGCGCACCAGCGTCGCTGAGCCGGTGGTGCATTCACGGCCGTTGCTTGCGAGGTAGGCCGCGACGGCTGCCTCAATCGACGATTGTGGCGCGGCGTTGCCGTACGCGCCAAATGTGACGTTGCGGATCAGAGAGTCGCTCATGGCGTTGGCGACGCTTGGCGTGATGACAAGCTTGCCCGCGTTCGGCTTGTCGAAGATGCGGTAGGCGTTGCTCTCGAACGCGAAGTTCGTTCTGGGTGTGTCACGGTAATCGTCGCCGATGTGCTGCGGCGCGGAACACGCGGTGAGCATCAGCAGTGAGGCAGTTCCCAGTATGGGTCTCAACGGCATCGGTACTCCCCCACGGCATGATTCGTTTGCGCGATCTTGGCGCAGCCGCTCTAGCATTTGGGCAACAGACGGCAGCCAAATCCCGGCAATGCCTGGCGCGTGCGGCGCGGCATTTGCGGCGTTCCGGAGCGGCCGGTAGTTTTCGCCTCACAAATCACCGACAGTGCGCGGCGTATCGGAAGTGAGAGGAGTAGTCATGAGCGGTCAGGCGGCAGTGGGCGACAACAGTATCTTTCGTGTGCCGACGAATGCGCAGGAGTATTCGGCGCTGGGGCTTGCGCTCTTGGCTGTGTTCGGGCTCGTGCAGTTCGGCGCGCCGATCGTGCGGGAGCTCGACTTCCTGGATCAGAAGATCCGCGACGTGTTTATCGGCGCGGCGTTCGCGGCGTTTCCGTTCCTTCATCGCGGCGCGAAGAATGCGCTCAACGGATTCAAAGCGGCGCCGTCGCGGCCGGAGCTTTCGCCGTGGTTCGTCAGCGGTGCGTTCGTCGCGACGTTGGTGTTTGCATGGAACCAGTTCGTGTCGCTGGTCGGCGGATTCTCGATCGGGTTGTTCGTTGGGACTGTCGGTGTTTCGCCGCAAACAGCTGCGGAGGCGATCGATGGCGCGGCCGTTAACAGCATCTTGGCGTTTGCGTTGCCGTTGACGGCGGTGGCCTCGATCCTTGCAGGTGTTCTGCTCTTCCGGAACACGCGGTCGCACATTGTCCTGGCGCTCGGGTTCGCGACGTTGCTCTTCATCCTCTTCAACGTGCTTGTGACTTGGGTCACGAACCCGGCCTTCCTGTTTCAGCAGTGGGGCATCGCCGAGGCCGGCGGTGTCGAGGGCATCATTCAGTTCTTCATCGGCATGGGAATCGTCGCTGCGATCGTGTTTGTCTTCGGCGGTATCGGCGTTTTGATCTCACGCTTCATGAGCGAGGGGTCGCTTGGGAAAGTGATGGTGGCCGCCCGCAGACTTTCGCCCGCCGACCGCGAGATTCTGGCCGCCGATATCTCGAACCGGGTCGAGGCTGCGCTTCGCGCCAAGATGGGGCCGCCGGGTCCGGCTGCGGCCGAGCCTTGAGGCGGCCACAATCGCGCCATGTGACTCTGACACGTTTCGGGCGCACAATGGGGAACGCACGAGGAGGCGCAACATGACGAACGGCATCGGACGATTGGGGCTAGGCGGGTTGGCGCTTGCGGCGGCAACCCGCCTAGCCCCACTCGTCCGA
>JABFRX010000126.1 GCA_013140995.1 Alphaproteobacteria bacterium
GCCCGGTGGTGGCGGAGCGCCGGTGACGCACTCGACGGATTCGCTGTCGGTGCCGCAGACGTGGCCGTTCGACCTCGACGAAGGCGGCGTCGCGAACAATCCGCAGGCCGACGTGTGGTTCGAAGCCGTGACGGCGTGGGAGATGTATCTCGTGCCGCGTAACGGTGCGCGCATGTGGCTCGGCGACGGATCGAACCGCGGTTACGCGGGTTGTTCGACCGGTGGGCCGTACACGACGACGCGCATCCCGACCGGGTCTTTGCCGGTCGGCTCCTATGTCTGTGTCCGGACGAATGAGGGCCGCTATAGCCAGTTCCGCGTGAACGGGTGGGGCGCCGGATATCCAAAGACGCTGACGCTCGGCTACACGACTTGGGAGTAGGGAATGCGACTGGGGCAGCTGCGTTAGGCGTGGCTGCCTTTTCTTGTTCAAGATTGCGCCGCATGGAATCAACGCATAGTGAAATCTTGGAGAATGTAATCAGCCATCCGAAGGAGTGGCTGATTACTTGAAGGGTTGTTCCGGGCGTGTCCCGGTGGCGGCGGTTGGCCTCCTGGTGGGCCCGGCGGTGGCGGTCTGAGCTTTGCGGAGGACTGCATCAACTTCAACTGGAACCAGGTCGAAGCGCGCTACGTCGGCGGCGAATGGAAAGTCGTCCAAGGCAGCATGTGGATGCTGAGCTTCGGCACGGAAGAGGATGAGGCGAACGAAGCGGCGAGCATCATTCGCCATTATCGCTTCACCGAGCAATGCTTCCTCGGGCGCCCCGGTCCGTCGATGACGTACTGGAAGCGCGGCGGCGGCGTGCCCTCGAACGACTATCCGGGCGACAATTGCATCAACAACAATCCAAACACGACGCAGGCCCGCTGGGTCGGCGGCGAGTGGAAACTTGCCGATGGCAGTCACTGGATGGTCAGCTTCGGCTCGAACGAGAGCGAAGCGCGTCAGGGCGAAGAACTGGTGCGCCACTACAGGCTGAACCGGCAGTGCTTCGTCGGACGGCCGAACGCGTCGATGACGTATTGGCTGTCGCAGTGACGGCTTAGCTGAGTTGGAATGAAGCAGCCCCGCGTGACGCGGGGCTGTTTTTTTGTGAGAGTGCTAAGACGCGTCGATGACGTAGGTTTCCCGGCTGACGGTGGCGCCTCGGGTGACTTCGACGTGGCGGAGCGTGCCCTCGTCTTGGCTTTTGATTTCGAGGTCGTAGGTGGGAAGCGGCGCTGACGCGAGCATGCTGCCGTGGAGCGTTTCGCCTTCGACGTGGAAGGCAAGTACCACTTCGTACGGGTGCGGGTTCGTCCAGCGGACGTCTTTGAAGCCCCAGACGATGGCAGCGTCGAGCCCTAGCGGCGTGAAGCGGGTGTCTTGCGTGTAGAGGTCGCGGCTATGCGGGTGGCGCTCGACGGTCGTCGCACCGCCGCGGAGGCCCAGTTCGTAGAGCAGGCTTGCGACTTGGCAGAGACCGCCGCCGATGTCGGCGCCTAAGCGGTCGTTGACGATGGCGCGGCCGGTTTGGAAGCCGCGGGCTTCGCTCGGTCTTCCGATGATGCGCCAAAACGAGACGGTGGCGCCACGGGACACGCGCAAACCGTCGAGTTTGTGCGCGGCGAGCGTCAAGTTGTGGAGCTTGCCTTCGAAGTGCGCCGTGCGGCGGATCGGTTGGGTGATCGTGACGGCGGGCTTCAGGTTCGCGCGTGTGGCGTGATCGAGTGTTTCGTTCGCGAAGGTGGGCGGATTGCGCCAATCGCTCCACGTGCGCCGTGTCACCGCAACGGCGAGGCGGAGCGGCATTGGCGCGAGCTTGCGGACAAGGCGGCGGAGCGTGCTCATGGTTTTTCGAAGCATGCGACGAGATAGGACGACAGCGACGGCCACCGGCCGGCGAGCCAGCCGTCCAGGCGCGCCAGCGGCTGTCTTGCGCGTTCCGGCAGGCGATGTACAGGCAGGAACAGCAAGCCGGTCATTTTGAGAGGATTGAATCCCGCGGCGCGACCGGCGGCTTCGAACTCTTGAGGGGTCAGCGCCGTTGCGCCATGCCAAGCGTGTGTTGCCACGCGGCGCTCGCCGGTGAGGTTCCTCCGCGTTCTTGAGACGATATCGGCGATCAGTACGCCACCAGGCCGCAACACGCGCGCGGCTTCGCCGAAGATGTTGTGAATCGCGGTCGTCTCAATATGCATCAGCAGGTGGAACGCGAACACGGCATCGAACGCTGCGGACGGCAACGGCAAATGCTCGGCGTCGGCGGCGGCAAAGCGGGTTGCCGTTTCGCGCGTGCGCGCGAGTGCGAGGCTCGCCGTGCTTGCGTCCGTCGCGATGGTTGCGAAGCCTGATAAACGGCCCGTGCCGCAACCGAGTTCGAGGATACTCGTGGCGTTCGCCGGGAGCCAAGCACGAAGCAGTGCGCGTTCGCGCGCGTCGATGAAGCGGCCGTAACTGTTTTCGAAACGTGAGGCGTCATAGGTTGGCGCGAGGCGATCGTAGTAGGCGATGATCTCCTGCTGCATTGTGCGCCGCCACTCTAAATCGTCATGGCCGGGTCGCGCTTCGCTTGCCCGGCCATGACGATTTTATTTTGGGCGTCAGAATTTTTGACGATTGGTATTAGAACGGCAGGATGTCTCTCTCGCGGGTGTAGCTCAGATAGCCCGCGTTGACGCCGGCGCGTAGGCCCACGCCAGTCCGCATCGGAGCAAGCGAGATGCGGCCCGTGCGTTGATAGTTCACGCCGATGCCCGCGATGAAGTAGTAGGTGCCTTCGACGCCCGGATAGCGCTGGAAGATCTCTTCCTGGCGGCGGATTTGATAGACGAGCGTGAAGCACTTCGAGGCATTCGCGCCGATGTCGAAGCCGACCGACGGACCCTGCCAATAGACGCGCAGGTTCTTAAAATTCTTCCGGTGCATCGTGCCCTTGCCGTACCGCAGGCCGACGACGAACGCGCCGGAGCCTTCTTCACCTTTGATGTAGGCGTTGGGGCGGCCGAGGTCGGCGAAGATGCGTTCGACGGCTTGCGCCACGGCCGCAGTCGTCATGCCGAAGAAGTCGGAGGCGACTTGGACGATTTCGTTTTTCGAATAGGTGTCGTCGGCGCTGGCCGTTTCGTTTACCAGCGTCATGGCGGCTGCGAGCGATAGTGCGCCGCCGCCGGCCTTTACGAGTGTGTCACGGCGGGTCAGTTTCTTGTCGGTCATCTGTAGCTTCTCCAGAACGTTCAAGCCCCTTGTGCGCCAAGATTACCCTGGCCATATGACGTTGCGAAGTGCCAGCAAGGCGTTTGATTGTGAGCTTCGCTATGATTTCGGCTGATTCGTGGCGGCCGGACGCCGCTTTAGCAGGCCCGGGAGGGGAATCAATGTTCCAAGATTTCGGTACGACGTTCATCTTCGCGCTCGTCTTTGTGGCCATCGTTCTGATCTTCCGCGCCATAAAGTTCGTGCCGCAGGGTTACGAATGGACGGTCGAACAGTTCGGCCGGTACGTCCGCACCCTGAAACCCGGCCTCGGACTGATCAACCCGATCTTCGAGCGCGTCGGCCGCAAGATGTCGATGATGGAAACGGTGCTCGAGATTCCGAGCCAGGAAGTGATCACGAAGGACAACGCGCAGGTGACGGCGGACGCGATTGCGTTCATTCAAATCGTCGATGCGGCGCGCGCGGCCTATGAAGTGCAAAACCTGATGCAAGCGATCGCGAACCTGGCGCTGACGAACGTGCGTACGGTGATCGGCTCGATGGACCTCGACGAGGTGCTGTCGAAGCGCGACGAGATCAACGTCAAGCTTTTACGCGTCGTCGATGCTGCGACGCAGCCGTGGGGCGTGAAGGCGACGCGTATCGAGATCAAAGACTTGTCGCCGCCGTCAGACATTACCGACTCGATGGCGCGGCAGATGAAGGCCGAACGCGAACGGCGCGCGGAGGTGTTGACGGCGGACGGTGCGAAGCAGGCGGCTATTTTGCGCGCGGAAGGTTCGAAGCAAGCAGCGATCTTGGAAGCCGAAGGCCGGCGCGAAGCCGCGTTCCGCGACGCCGAAGCGCGCGAACGCTCAGCCGAAGCGGAAGCGAAAGCTACGACGCTGGTGTCGGATGCGATCGCGAAGGGCGACGTGCAGGCGATCAACTACTTCCTCGGTCAGAAATATGTGGAAGCGTTCAAGGAGCTTGCGTCGGCGCCAAACCAGAAGTTCGTCATCTTGCCGATGGAGTCGGCCGGCTTGTTGGGTTCGATCGCGGGCATCGGCGAATTGGCGAAGCTCGCGGGCGAGAAGGGTGCGCAGGCATCTGCGGCGCGCGGTACGGGTTCGGTGCCGCCGACGCGGTAACGGACTACAGTTGGTTCAACAAGCGGGGATTGCCATCATGGACATGAGCTGGCTTCTTGAGGTCGGGCCTTATCACTGGCTGGCGCTTGGTGCGCTGTTGATCGGCATCGAGATGGTGCTGCCGACGCAGTATCTGATTTGGCCGGGCGTTGCGGCGGTCGTCACCGGTTTGCTGGCGGCCGTTGTCGATGTGGGTTGGGTTGGGCAGCTTGCGGTGTTTGCGGTGTTGTCCGGGGCTTTGGTCGTCGCGTCGCATTATCTGCCGAAGCAGGCGACCGGCGACGTGTCGGCGCTGAACCGGCGGATGGATCACATCGTGGGCAAGTTCGCGACGGTCGCCGAAGACTTCCGAAACGGCGAAGGCGCGATCACTGTCGGCGACACGCGCTGGTCCGCGCAGGCGGTGGACGGGGCCGATCTGTCTGCCGGTACGCGGGTCGAGGTGGTGGCGGCTGAGTCGACGTTGTTGAAGGTGAAGCGCGCCTAGGCGCGACGCTTCTCAAAACCGGATGTCGACGTAGTCCGCCAGGTCCGCACGGCCGGGGCAACCGGCCGCGTTCTCCTTCATCCGCCAGAACCTGCGCGCGCCGATGATGCGGAACGTATAGGTTCCCTCGCGCACGCATACTTCGGTGGTTTCGTTGTCCGTGATCGCGATGCGGCCCTTGAACCAAAACGTATTCGTTTGGATGCGCGTGATCACGCCGGTCATCACCAATTGATCGCCGTTATGAGGGCCTTGTTGCCCCGAGACCGTGATCCCCGTTGGCGTTTCGGTCACCACGAATTTCCCGGGGCCTGCGCCCCACAGCCATTGCAGCGTCACGCCCTTGTTGTTCTTCAATTTCGCAAGGGCAGCTTCGTTTACGATTTGGGTGTCGCCCAGCGTTCGCGCTTGAGCGGTCGCTGCTGCTGCAGCGAACAAGAACGTCAGTGTGGTTGCGAAACGCAGCATCGGGTTTCCTCATCCGTCGCGGCGAGACTAACAGGCTAGACAGGGCCGGCAAGGCTGTGCGGGTGTGAACCAATCACTCTTTGGGTTGCGTTTGGACGCGATCTAGCGGCCCCAGGCGATGAAGCTTTGGTTTTGAAATTTTTCGCGGGCGTTGCCGTAGATGAGCGGGGTCTTGCCGTCGAGGCGGGTGACGCGGCCGCCGGCTGCCCGCAGTACGGCGTCGCCCGCGGCGGTGTCCCATTCCATCGTAGTCCCGTGACGCGGGTAGAGGTCGGCTTCGCCCGCTGCAATCACGCAGAATTTTAGCGAGGAGCCTGCCGCGATCAGGTTCGCGATTGGGTAGTGCGCGAGGTATTCGTCGGTCAGGCGGTCGCGGTGGCTGCGGCTTGCGATCGCGGTCATGCCTTCTTTCGGTGACGCGCGGGTTTCGATTTTGCGCAGGTTGCCGTGCGCTTCTTCGAAGGCGCCGGCGCTGCTTCCCCAGAACAGACGATTGATGGCGGGGGCGAAGACGACGCCGGCTGTGGGTGTCCCCTGTTCTATCAAAGCGATGTTGACCGTGAATTCGCCGTTCTTGTTTAGGAATTCTTTCGTGCCGTCGAGCGGGTCCACGAGGAAGAATACGCCGCCTGAAATGTCGGGGAGTTTGCCGGCGGCAGCGCTTTCTTCGGCGACCACGGGAAGGGTAGGGGCGGCGGCGTGCAGGGCTTTGAGGATCAGCGCTTCGGCTTCCTCATCCGCCGCGGTGACCGGGGATTTGTCGGCTTTGTAGCGGCGCTCACTGTCGCCCGCGTAGTGGCGCATGACGAGTGCACCCGCGCTACGTGCGGTTTCGACCATCTTTGCGAGCAGCGCTTGCCGAGTTTCAGCTTCTAGGGGGCTCACGTTTTGGGAAGCTCCTGCGGATCGACCACTTTCAGGCTCGCGTGTTTGAGATTGATCAAGCGTTTTCCCATATTCTCGAAATTGACGGTCGCACGGTCGCCTGCAACCGATTGAATCTGTCCCAATCCCCAGTCGTGCGCCCCTTCGAGCATGACATATTGGCCGGGTTCGAGTTCACTGGCGGCCGCCTGCTGCTTCGGCATTTTGCCCGTTCATCCCGTTCGCGCTTAAGCCAATCTTAAGCGGACTTTGGTGGTTTAGGTTGATGCAACGTCTAGCTTCAGAATACTTGTCCCCGGTGCCGACGCCAATTCCGGAAGTCCAAGTGAAATCACCCGAGCCCGCCAGCGAAACCGACCTCGGCGCCTTGCTCGTTTCGCGCGTTTGCCACGACCTAATCAGTCCGGTGGCGGCGATTTCGAACGGGCTTGAGATCCTGGCCGACGAGGAAGACGCGCAAATGCGCGAGCATGCCATGCGGCTGATCGAGCACAGCGTGGGCCAGGCGAAGGCACGGCTCTTGTTCGCCCGCATGGCGTTCGGTGCCATGGGTTCGGCCGGCGCGGAGATCGACCTTCGCGAAGTGGCCAACGTCGCCGAAGAGTTTTTTCGCGTCGGCAAGGCGAAGCTCGATTGGCACGCGCCGCCGGTGGCGGTGGACAAGGAAATCGTCCGCGTTCTGTTGAATCTCTCTGCGCTTGGGGCGGATTGCATTCCGCGTGGTGGCATTTTGACCGTGCGCGTCGAGGCACCGAAGAACGCGATCGTCGTTTCGATTGTGGCGAAGGGGCTCAAGGCCAATTTGGCGCCGGACATCAAAGAGGGTTTGGCGCTGGCGACACCGCCTGAAGACCTGACAGGCCGTACGATTGCACCGTTCGTCACCGCCCTTCTCGCCAAGAAGGTGGGTAGCACGATCAACTACGTGCACGAGGGCGACACCGTGCGCTTCGACGTGAAGTTCGCGCGCAGCGGCGCCGCCGCTTAAGACACCTGCTTGCGGATCGACGGCGCCGCTTGCTTTTCGGTGAGCGCGCTTTCGACTGTCGCCACAAAGCTCGTCAGTTCGAGCGGTTTTTTCACGACGGCGTCGACGCCGACGGTTTGTGCCAGATGCAGAACGTCGACCGGCAGGCTCTTGCCACCGGCTTTGCCGCCCGAAATCGCGATCGTCGCCATGGCCGGATAGTTCGCGCAGACGTCGCGCAGCAGGTGCAGGCCGTTTTCGTCAGGCAGAATGATGTCGCAGACCATCGCGTCGAACGTGCCTGCGGCCAGCGTAGCGCGGGCATCGCCGGCGGTTTCAGCCAGCGTCACTTCGTGCGCGCGCTGTCCTAAGGCGCGCCGCATCAGCGCACCGAACAGCTTGTCGTCGTCGAGCACCAAAATGCGGGCCATGACGCGGGTTCCACGTTGTTCTCCAGTGTCAGGGTAGGGGGCGAACCTTAAGGAGGCGCGCGCAAGGGTGCTTAACAGGTGGTAAGAAACGCATGGGGTCAGGGTCGGATTTTGGCGGTTAAGGTGCCTTAAATGCCGAAGGGCGCCGCCGTTGCCGGCAGCGCCCCTCGTCAGACCCCCTCAGGCCTTAGTCTTTAGGCCGCGTTCGTGGCGGCTTCCGACGGATCGCGCAGCACGTAGCCGCGGCCCCAGACGGTTTCGATGTAGTGCTGGCCGGCGGCGGCCTGCAGCTTCTTGCGCAGTTTGCAGATGAAGACGTCGATGATCTTGAGCTCCGGCTCGTCCATCCCGCCGTAGAGATGGTTCAAGAACATTTCCTTCGTCAGCGTCGTGCCCTTGCGCAGCGAGAGCAGCTCCAGCATCTGGTATTCTTTGCCGGTCAGGTGGACGCGGCTACCGTCAACTTCGACGGTTTTCGTGTCGAGGTTCACGGTCAGCTTGCCGGTCTGGATGACCGACTGCGAGTGGCCCTTCGAACGGCGGACGACGGCGTGAACGCGGGCGATCAGCTCGTCCTTGTGGAACGGCTTCGTCATGTAGTCGTCGGCGCCGAAGCCCAAGCCCTTGACCTTGTTTTCGACCTGGGTCGAACCGGACAGGATGAGGATCGGGGTCGCGATCTTGTTGACGCGCAGCTGCTTCAGCACGTCGAAACCGGACATATCCGGCAGCTGGAGATCGAGGATGATGATGTCGTAGTCGTACAGTTTGCCGAGGTCTACGCCTTCCTCGCCAAGATCCGTGGTGTAGACGTTAAAGCCTTCAGACTTGAGCATCAGTTCGATGCTCTGCGCCATCGCG
>JABFRX010000207.1 GCA_013140995.1 Alphaproteobacteria bacterium
CGGTTGATCCGGCAGCGGCTCCGACCGATCCGGCGGCAGCCCCGACGGACCCGGCGGCAGCTCCGGCTGACCCGGCAGCGGCTCCGGCCGACCCGGCGGCAGCTCCGGCTGATCCTGCCGCTCCGCCCGCTCAATAAGCTGGCAGCGACAACAATCCGCTTGACGTGATTGGGCATGCGGTTCGCTAATCGGCGGGCCGCATGTTTTTTTTGTGCGCAGAGTCCTGTCCGAAACTTCTAGGGAAAGACCCGGATGAACAGATCCCTGATTGCGGTCCTCGCGATCGCCTTGCTTGGAGCCGTCGGCTACTACTTCTACACGCAGTCGAACAAGCCCGCGGATCAAACCGCAGCGACGACGCCAGCGCCGGAAGCCGGCAGCGAAGAACCGCTGCTCTTCACTTGGGAAAACTGGGCAGACCCGCCGTTCCTTGCCGAGTACAAGGAAAAATACGGCGTCGAACCGCAAACTGCTATCTGGGCCGACGAAGACGAAGCCTTCGCCAAGATGCGCACGGGTTACAAACCCGACGTTATGGCCCCCTGCTCATACGAGTTCGGCCGCTGGCAAGACGCCGGCCTCATTCAGCCGATCGACACGACGAAGCTGAAACACTGGAAAGACATTCCGGACTACCTCAAAAACATTCCCGGCATGATGAAGTCGGAAACCGAAGCGTGGTTCATCCCGCAGTACTGGGCGAACACGTCGATCACCTACCGCACGGACCTCGCGCCGGAATACGTAGGTAAGGAAAGCTGGAAGATTCTGTTCGACCCCAAATACAAGGGAAAGGTCGCGGGCCTCGACGGCGTCGACGACACGGTCACGCTCATCGCGAAAACCTGGGGCGTCGATCCCTACAACATGAGCGACGAGCAGTGGAAAACGGTACAAGGAAAATTGCGTGAGTTCGTCGCGAACGCGCGCTTCATCTCCAGCGACGAAACTTCGCTGAGCCAAGGTCTCGCCTCCGGCGAAGTCGTGGCCGCCATCACCTGGAACCAGACGCATGCCTCGTTGAAGCGCGAAGGCAAATCGGTCGCGTACATGAATCCGCCGGGCGGGATGTTCACCTATGTCTGCGGCATGGTCCTGCACGCCGAAGCCAAGAACCTCGAGAAGGCCTACGCGCTGATCGACAGCGGCATCTCGCCCGCGGCGATGAAGTATCAGCTCGAAACCCTGCACAACGGTCCGGCAAACATGTCCGTCTTTGCCGACTACACGGACGATCAGCTGAAAGAAATGGGCTTTGTGCGCGACGTGAAGTCCTTCCTCGAAGCGGGCACCTTCCAAGTGCGGCTTAAGAACAAGGACGAGATCGTCAAATTCTGGACCGAAATTCGCGGCGGCGGTTAGAGCCAGCTACGCGCTTGTCTATCGGGCGCCGCCAGCCGCGGCGCCCGTTCTTTTAGGCAGAAGGGGATGACATTCCCCCGCGCGTTCCCATATTTACGCCGCTTGAAAGGTAGCGCGGATGAAGAACGCCAATCCCCGTGATTTGACCTCACCCGACCAAGCGGTCGCGGGTGTGATCGCGCTCGCCCATCACGCTGGTGCGAAGAACTGGATACCGGCGACAAGCGGCAACTTCTCCGTACGCATTGACGCCACCGACTGTGCGATCACGGCTTCCGGTAGCGATAAGACAAAGCTGACAGCCGATGGCGTCATCCGCGCGCCGTTCGCCGGCGGAACGCACCCGCGCCAATCTGCCGAAGCGCCCCTGCATTACCTTATGTACCGCTTGTCGCCTACGATTGGCGCGGTCACGCACGTGCACGCGCAGCCCGCGGTCTTGGCGTCGCTGGCACTGGCGAAGGACTCGCGCGTACGCATCGAAGGCCTAGAGCTGCTGAAAGCGTTCTCAGGCGTCAATACACACGAGACCCACCTCGACGTACCCGTCTTTGACAATGAGCAAGATATGGAGGCGCTTGCCGCCCGCGTGGAAACCCGCTTGAAGGCGGACGGCCTGGGTTGGGGCTTCCTGCTCGCCGGACACGGCATCTACGCCTGGGGGAAAGACGTTGCGGAGGCTCTTCGACATCTCGACGCGTTCGACTATCTTTTCACCCTGATGTTGAAGCTGAGAGGAGTTCCGGCATGACAATCATGACGGTCTACGACCTGACCAAAGGCAAAACCCCGCGCGATGCCACGCGCGACGAACGTGAAATTCGCAAAGCGTTGATCCCGTTCGACGTTCGCTTCGAACGTTGGGAAGCGACAAAGCAACTGCCGCCGGGCGCCGGCCAAGACGCGGTGCTTGAAGCTTACGCGAACGACATCGATCGCCTGAAGAAGACCGGTGGCTATCAATCGGTCGACGTGGTGCGCATTCACCCGGAACATCCCGACCGCGACGCCATGCGCGGTAAGTTCTTATCGGAGCACACCCATGCCGACGACGAAGTCCGCTTCTTCGTCGAAGGCGCCGGCGCGTTCTACCTGCGCAACAACGAGCATGTGTTGAAAGTCGTTTGCGAGGCAGGCGACCTGTTGTCCGTCCCCGCCCACACGCGCCACTGGTTCGACATGGGTCCGCGTCCTCTGTTTGCCGCAATCCGCTTGTTCACGACGCCCGAAGGATGGGTCGCAACGTTCACCGGCGACAAGATCGCCGACACGATCCCGAAACACGACGCGTGAAGGCGGCCCTTCTCGATATCGAGGGCACGATCGGGGACATCGCGTTCGTTCGCGATGTCCTGTTCCCGTTTGCACGTACCCGGCTGGCCGAAGTGCTTCAGAACCGCTGGACCGATCCCGAGGTCGAAGCAACGGTCGCCGGTGCCCGCGAGGCGACGGGAAAGGCGCTGGACTCACCCAAGGTAGCCGAAGACCAGTTTCTTGCCTGGATGGACGAAGACAAGAAAATCACGCCTCTCAAAGCCCTCCAAGGCATCATATGGCGCGAAGGCTACGCGTCCGGCGAACTGAAAGCTCACCTCTATCCCGACGCCGTAGAGGCGATCCGAACCTGGTCGCGCCACGGCGTCCAAGTTTTCATCTACTCGTCAGGCTCTATCGCGGCCCAAAAGCTCTACGTCGCTCACAGCGTCGCAGGTGACTTGTCGCCGCTGGTCGGCGGCTACTTCGACACCACGACAGGCCCCAAAGGCGACCCCGCGTCGTACACGAAGATCGCAACCTCTATCGGCGTCGAACCGTTCGAGATGACGTTCTTCTCCGACGCGCCCGCTGAAACCGACGCCGCGCACACAGCCGGCGTCGCCGTCTATCGCATCGACCGCAAGCAACCGCCGTCGTTCGAAGGCAACGACCGCGGCACGCCCGTCATCGGCTCGTTCGTGAGCGTGCTAGCGGGTTACTGATAGAGCGCGATGCTGCCAATCCGCGCGTCGATCTTCTTCACTACGGCAGCATATGCAGGCGATCC
Source organism: Alphaproteobacteria bacterium (assembly GCA_013140995.1). Taxonomy (GTDB): domain Bacteria; phylum Pseudomonadota; class Alphaproteobacteria; order Micropepsales; family Micropepsaceae; genus SZUA-430. The sequence goes on from JABFRX010000207.1 coordinate 3,407, forward strand.
GATGTCGCCGTACCGTTGTTTGAACGTCGTGTCGCTCAACCCCTCCGGCAAGTCGTTCACCTTCGGGAAGAAATCGGCCTCGTTAATCCCGCCCGCAAACGCGCTCTGTATCGCACGGGCGGACGCTTCGCTGGCCGTGGCGACCTCCGCAAAGCGAACGCCGGTCCGGTCCGCAGCGATATCCGTGAAACTGAAGCCCGATGGCCCATCGGCGTCCGAAACCTCCTTCGCTTCACCGATCAGGTTCGAGAGGCCGCTGCCGCCCGCCACTTGAAGACCGGCAGTCGTCGCAAAGTGGCGCACCCAATCATGCCGCCTCTGCACCCTGACCGACGCAACGTCGAACGGGCCCTGCTCCGCGGTCTCCGTGTTCACGTTGGCAAGCAGCATCTGGAACCGCTCATCCCCGAAATACATCGCAAGCGCAAGAATAAGCGCGCGGTTCTCCTCGACCGGATCGCCCGTCTGCGAACGCTCCTGCGCAACGGCAAAGAGCGGCCCCAGATACGCTGCGAGAGATACTGGCGTCGTGGCTTGTGACGCGCTGGTCCCAACCAGCGTCAGATAGTAAGAGCGGATGGCTTCGGCGTTGTCGATGTTTAGAACCTTGCCAGCGGCGGCCTTCACGTCGGCAACAACACCCTCGGGCGGCTGCAAGCCTACTGTGATCGTGTCGTTGGCAACCGTGACCGAACGGATGCTACCGTAGATCGGCTCGCCTTTGCCCTCGCCCACAAACCAATCGAGCAGGTAGATGGCGGTGGGTTTGATGATCCATCCGGGCACGCTGATCGACCCGACCGACAAGTTCGCCACCTCAAGCCCTGTTTCCGACGGTGCGATCTTGGCCTGAACATTCAGATACTTACCCAGAAACGTCTCCGGGATCGGCAACGTCGCCGTTCCTTGAATGAGCACAGCATCCGGCGCCGCCTGGACCCGCGCATGCGCGTTCCCGACTCGCGACAGGGCTGCTCCGATCGCGCCGCTGATCTCGCTGTCGCGCACGCTGACCCTCGTGGTTGCCGCGGGATCCATTCCGCGCGGATCGAACCGCTGCAGAATCTCTTTTGCGTCCGCGATGCCGTCGAATGTCTGTTGATCGGCCTCACTGACCAGGGGTTTCCGCTCAATCGCAAGCAAAGGCACGATAATCGGGCTCAAGCAGATGAGCGAAATCACCAACCGGACGACATTCTTCAAGACAAAGAACACTAGATAGAATCCTTGACACAGCTGACGGCAAGCTATGCGAAAGGCGGTCCACCAGCCACCAACCGCCAGGGGAAGCACCTTACCCCTGTGGCGCCGTCCACCAGCCTTGGCTATCGTGACAGGTGATATAGCCCCAGGGAGCCTCCCATGAACGTCAGCGAAGCCGTCTTGCGCGAACTTGTGGACCTTGGCGTCGAGGTCTGCTTCGGCAATCCCGGCACGTCCGAGATGCACCTGGTGGCAAGCTTCGACCGCGTGGGCGGTATGCGGCCGATCCTGGGCCTGTTCGAAGGCGTATGCACCGGCGCCGCCGACGGCTATGCCCGCATGGCCGGCAAGCCCGCCGCGACGCTGCTACACTTAGGGCCAGGCCTCGGTAACGGCTTTGCGAACCTCCACAATGCCAAGCGGGCGAGTTCGCGCATGATCAATCTGGTCGGCGATCACGCAACCTACCACCGCAAATATGATGCGCCGCTGCAAAGCGACATACACGCCATCGCGAAGCCCGTGTCCGACTGGATCGGCGACCCCGTGTCGGCTGATGACGCGCTCGCGAAGACCCGCCAAGCCTTCGACATTGCGATGCGCCCAAACGGCGGCTTGTCCACGCTGATCGTACCGGCCGACATTGCTTGGTCGGAAATGACGGGCATACCGCAACATCATACTGCAAAGGCTAAGAGGGCAAACTCTGTAGATCTGAAGCTCGTGCGCGAAGCCGCCGCCGCGCTGCGTTCCGGCGAACCGGCGGCGTTGCTGATCGGCGGCCACGCCGGGCTCGAGCGACCACTCGCGCTCGCGGCGGCAATCGCGGAGAAAACGGGCGCGCGCCTGTTTGCCGACACCTTCGTACCGCGCTTAGCGCGAGGCCGTGGCCGCGCGCGTCCCGACCGTGTGCCCTATTTGGGCGAAATGGCGGTCATGATGATGCAGGGTTTCCGCCACGCCGTGATGGTCGGAACGAAGGCGCCGGTCGCGTTCTTCGCCTACCCGAACAAGCCGTCGACTTTCCTTTCGCCCGCGTGCAAGACCTACCAGCCATGGGACAACGACAACGATGTTATCGACGTGCTGACAGCGCTCGCCGAAGAAGTCGGCGCCACGGTTGCCCCCATACCTGCCGCCGGCGCGCTCCCCGATGTTCCGACGAGCGGTAAGCTCAACGTCGAGAGCTTCGGCAACGCGTTCGCTGCGCTGCTGCCCGAAGGAGCCATCGTATCGGACGAGGCCGTGACATCGGGCACCTGGGCCCAAATCGCGTCCCAGAGCGCGGCGCCACACGACTGGCTGGCGCTCATGGGTGGGGCGATCGGTGACGGTATACCCATGGCAGTTGGCGCCGCGGTCGCGTGTCCAGGCCGCCCGGTGATTAATCTGCAAGCCGACGGCAGCGCGATGTACACCATCCAAGGCTTATGGACCGCCGCGCGCGAAAACCTGCATGTCGTCACAGTCCTGTTCAACAACAAGTCTTATGGCATCTTGAACATGGAGCTCGACCGCGTCGGCGCGACGGCGCAAAGCGAACGCTCGCGGTCGCTGCTCTCGCTCGACAAACCGGTCATCGACTTTACCGCAATGGGCCGCGCTATGGGGGCCAGCGCTGTGCGCGTTGACGACGCTGGAGCGTTTGCCATGGCGTTCAAGCGCGCGCTCGCCGAACCCGGCCCGCATTTGATCGAAGCGATGATGGTGTAACCGCAAATAAAAAGCGGCAGGTGCCGTTGGGGGCGAACACCTGCCGCATTCGACGCCTAGGCGATGGGTTCGACGGGAACGCTTGGGTAGGGGGGCATCCCGTCTCTAGGCGCGAAAGAATCACTTCAGTGATCTAACTCTAGCAGCCGCTCCGGATCGCAATAGAGGGCCACTGTGGATGAAAGGAGCTTGGGTGATAAAGACTGACGGCCGTTGCGGCCGCCGCTCGCAAGCGGCGTCACAACCCCATGTTGGCTGGACCAACCCGTCCGAGTACGAGCTCACATCGTGTTTTCACCGAGAATGCTTGCGCTTCTAATGTTAGTTATTAGAGACGCTCCGTATGAAATCATTCAATCGACGCAGAAATTTCTATTCCTGCGTGCACTTCGCAGTCTTTCAGCCGTTGACGCTCCGTCATCACAGCCGCCATGGTTTTCCACATGAACGTGTCCCCGCTCGCGCTTGAAGCTCGATCCTCGCGACTCGTTGCGCTCTGGATCGCGGTGTCGTTCGTCTCCGTTGCGGCCGTTGCCGTCGCCCCGATTGCGGCCTTCGTGTTGATGATCAGCGCCTTCGGCTTGCCGCACGTGCTCTACGAGCTCCGCTACGTCGACGAGCGCTTCAGCGCGCGGATCGCACCTGCCCCACTCGCCGCCATCGGCGCGCTCGTCGCGTTCATCGCGACCGCCCGCATCGCCAACGGCATGCACATCCTGATGGGCGACATCTTCCTCTGGATCGAGCTTGGCCTCGGCGCCGCCTTAGCACTGACCGCGACATCGCTTATGCGCCACAACAAGCCGCTCGGCGCCGCTATCGGCATCGCCTTCGCGCTTGGTGCGATTTTCGCACCAGTCCCCACGTTCCTCGTCTGGGCCTGGCTGCACAACCTAACCCCGCTCGGCTTCGTCGCTGAAATCACCGAAGGCGAAGAACGCCGCCGGTGGCTGATGCTGCTGTCGGTTCCGTTCTTCGTACTTCCTGCCTTGGTCGCAACGGGGGTGTTTCATGACCTCGTCAACGCACTGTTCCAAGTTGCCGAGCTGCACTGGACTTCGATGTTCGGCGCCGGCGACAAGCCCTTACTATCGTTCCTACCGGCGGATTCTTGGGATCTAAACCTTTTCTCGGCAGCGGTGGTCGCGCAGTCGATGCACTACGTCGCCGTCATCGTGCTGCTACCGCAGCTCTTGCGTGCGAAGCAGCGAACGTCCGCGCCCACCATCGTCCCCTGGCCCAGCTGGCCCATGTTCGCCATCGGCGTCACGGCCATCGCGGCCATAGCGTTCGGCATTTACGCGGTCAGCTACACCGATGCTCGCGCAGCCTATGGCGTCGCCGCCGCCATCCACGCCTGGATCGAACTGCCGATTCTGCTGCTCGCGATCGGCCAGGGTTTTACGTCAGCGCGTAAATGAGCTCGCCGCCCCACCAAGACGCCGCGTTTGCTAGAACCGAAAACAATGCAGCTTCATCCCAACGGGGAGTAGCAATCGCACGATAGGCAAGCGTCTCGGCGGCAATCACGGCAGCCTCAAGCACAGGCGTCGCCATCACTCCATAGACTGCCTGCATGTCATGGAAGACAGCCCACAACATCGGATGCGTGACGGTGCTTCCCGCGACGGCCGCCGTGGCGCACATAAGAACCGCGCGACCGAACGCGGCCGCCAGCGCGGCCGCAACGGCCGCCTCGATGGCAAATGTCAACGCCATCGCCTCGAGCTGCGTCACCGCTTCCATCCAAGACCAAGCAACATCACGCCATAGCTCGCCAGCGCAGCCAGCCCAACTATGACCAGATAAAGCTCGGCCCTCAGGAAGGTGACGGCTGCGAACGCATCAGCGAGCGGCTGCGAGATCAGCCAGACGACGCCGGTGGCGTACACCGCCGCGAGCACGATCCGCGGCGCCATCTCCATCAGTCGCGTATCGAGGTTGAGCAAACCCCGGTGTGCCGCCACTGCAGCTAGCACCGCAATGTTCACCCACGACCCGACCGACGTTCCAAGCGCCAACCCAGACGCACCCAAACCAACGCCGAAGATCAGCGCAAACTTCATGGCAAGGTTGACCACGATCGCGACTGCGGTTGCAATAACCGGCGTCGTCGTATCGGCGCGCGCGTGAAACAGCGGCGTCACAGTGCGAAGCAATACGAACGCCGGCAAACCGATGGCGTAGGCCATCAAAACACCGCCGGCCGCTTCCGCGGCCTGGACGTCGAACGCGCCGCGCGCAAACAAACCCCGCATAATTGCATCCGGCGCCGCCAAGAACATGACGAGACAGGGCAACGTCAACAGAAGCCCAATCTCGGTAGCTCGATTGAACGAATGCGTCGCCTTCACCTCGTCGCCGACGGCCAGCGCCCGCGAAAGCTCCGGCAGCAGCACGGTCCCTAGAGCCACGCCAATGACGCCAATCGGCAGCTGATTCACGCGGTCTGCGTAGTAGAGGGACGTTGGTTCGCCGACCGCCAAGAAACTCACCAAAATCGTGTCGGCGAACAAGGCGATCTGCACGCCGCCCGCGCCCAAAGCCGCAGGTCCGAAACGCGCGGCAAACCTGCGCACGTCGGCGGTCGCCCTCGGCCACAACGGCAGCACGGGCAGCCCGTTGCGAGCGGTGGCAAACACGAGGAGCAACACCTCTCCGATACCGCCGGCAAACACGCCCCAAGCCGCCGCATGAGCGGCCGTCGGGAAATACACCGCTGTACTCAGCGCTGCGATCATGCACAAGTTCAGCAAAACAGGCGCGGCCGCCGCGGGCCAGAACGTCTTCTCGGCGTTCAGCGTGTCGCCGAGATGCGTAACCACTGCCAGACAAAGCAGGTACGCAAACGTGATCCGCGTCAGTTCCACGGCAAGCGCCATCTGCTCCGGCCGCTCCGTGAACCCGGGCGCCAGAGCCGCCACCACCCATGGCATGAAGATCAACGCCGCGACAAGAACAACGAGCTGAATCGCGATCTGCCACCCGAGCATCGTGCGCGCAAAGGTTCGCGCAGCGTCACCGCCTTGCTGCCGCAAAGAGGTGTAGAGCGGAATGAACGCCGCATTGTACGCCCCCTCAGCAAAGATCGCGCGAAAATGGTTCGGCAACCGGAATGCGATCACGAACGCGTCCGACAAGATCCCACGGCCAAGCACCGACGCCATGAGGATGTCGCGCACGAAGCCGACCGCGCGGCTTAGTAGCGTAAATCCGCCTACAGAGAGAAGGGAACGAAGCATCGCGGTCGGATCGAATCTCTAGCTGAGGCCTAAGCCCATTCGTTACAGGCTGGCGACCCAAGCTGCAAAAGCATCCAGTATTTCTGCGCGAACCTGGGCATCTTTGCGGCCGCTTTTGGCCGGAACGTGGAAAGAATGATCGGCGTCGGCCTCAAGATGGAGTGTGGCGCGTTTGCCCAATTTCTTAATCAGCGGCTTCATCAACGCCACATCGGCGAGAGCATCCCTCGTCCCTTGCAGGAACAGCATCGGCGCTCCGACATCGAACAGGTGCGCCGCCCGCTCGTCTGAGGGTGCGCCCGCGGCATGTAGCGGAAACCCGAAGAAAGCGAGCCCGCGCACTCCCAGTGGCTCCAGCGCCTCTGCCTGGGACGTCATCCGCCCACCGAACGACTTGCCGCCGGCAATCAGTGTCAAATCCGGCAAGAGGTCCCGCGCTTTCGCGACCGCCGCCCGCACCGCCGCATGCGCTACTTTCGGCACATCGGGGCGCTTGCCGCCTTGCTCCATATACGCGAACTGATAGCGCAAGGTTGCGATCCCACGCTCGGCCAATTCTTGGGCTACCCCCTCCATGAATGGGTGCGTCATTCCCGCGCCCGCGCCATGGGCGAGAACGAAGCCCGCTCGCGGCGTCTCAGGCGCCAGCAACAGGCCCGAAACTTGACTCGCGCCGACGGCGATCTTGACGGGCTTAGGGCGCGCCATCCCAAATGCAATCCAAGATCTTGCGTTCAAACACCGAACCGATCAGCAAGCGCTTATCGATGCTGGCACCCACGCTCGCCCCCGATATCTCCTCGCCCAAATTGTAGTACATCGTGCCGGGCATGAAGCTCCCTTTGCCGTCCGGCTTGAAGTGCATCACGTGGCTCGGCGCGTGCTTCGTTGCGTCGCCTACATGCTCGATGAACGCAAGGACCTTGGAATGCAAGCCAAGGAGCAAATCCCCATTCGCCAGAACATCGATATTATCCGCGAAGCCCGGCACTTCAATCGATGCACGCTTCGTCAACGCATTGGTCGCGGCATCTCGATCGTGAACATACACCCTGCGCTCCGAGGCGGCCGCCAAATAGATCGACCGTCCGTCCGCACTCACATTGATGCCGTTCGCGCCGCCGATACCGCTCAACGCCGTCGCAAACTTTTGGCCGTCGAAGTATTGAACGGTGGACTGGCGCAGCCTCAAATAGTCTTCTGCCGTCCGCTGCCAACCCGCCGGATTGCCGTGATCGTTGGTTACAAAAAACGCGTCCGCACCGATTGCCACGAGATCGTTCGGCGACACCATTTCAGGCCCCGCAACCGTCCGGCGGTGAGACAACGCCCCGCCGGCGATATCGAAGATTTCGACCGTGTGCTTGCCCCCGGCATGGTTGATCACAAATAGAGCTTTGCTCCCATCGGCACCACGATAGAGGCTGATGCCGTGCGGCGAGAACCCACCCGGCAAAGCGGCGGCTGTCGCGTCCACGGGCACCGCATCCGGTGCGTTCAAATCATAGATCCAAATAGCACCGCGAACGTTCGCTCCAGGCATCGCCCTCGGGCCGATTACTTGCCGCCTGTCGTAACCCGCGAGAAAAGCAATCTTCGTTTCACGATCGATTGCGATGTCTTCAACGCCGACGACTCCCCCACTTGTGACTTGTCTGCAGACGCCGGCCGACTTTGGCTGGATGTCCAAAAACACCCCTGCATCGACCAGAAAGAAGTAGACCCAGACGCCCGCAGCCAACAGCAAGCCAAGAAACAGCCAAAGAAAAAACCGGCCCATATATGCGCCACCTCTAGACACCCGTGCGGGAAAGCTAACAGGACCGCCGTGCCGGGTCGCAGGTCCATTTGGCGCAGACCGGCGACCGCCGGATCGTGCGTTCCAGCCGTTCCATGCTAACTCTTGGGGGCAAGGGTCGGCCTGGAATCGCAAGACTTTCCCAAGGGGAATCACGGAAACACTATGACGATGCCAAACATCCTCAGTCCAAACGAAACGCTGGGCCTCGCGGGAGCGTCCTTGGACAGCCGCGTGCGCAAGGCCGCGGGCCACATCAGCGATCTGACTTTCGCGCAAATTGGCCAACGCATCCGCGCCGACTCGGAAAAGAACGAGTTCACCTACGAACGCGACGGCAAGTTCGAGCCCATTCCCGTGATGCTGCGCCCCCTTCTCGCGATGAACGAACAGATGGCTTACGTCCAACACGTCTGCCAACGCCTGACCGACGCACTGAAACGCCTGCCGTCGCTGTATCTAAACGATCCGCAGGTGAAGCACGTCATCGCGATCACGCCGGGCGAGGAGAGTTGGTTGCGCGATACCTGGACCCCGGCCCACGAACGTAACAACACGGTCTACGGCCGCCTCGATGCCGTATGCGATTTCACGGCGGCGGGTTGGCAGGACACGCTGCATTTCATGGAGGCCAACCTGTCCGGTGTTGGCGGCATCAACTACGCCCCGCTCGCCGAACAGCTAGTCATGCGCGATATCGTACCGACGCTTCTCGATCACGACCCTGCGCTCAGGATCGAGATGCCGCGTGACCAGCGCGACTTGTTCATCCAAGTTCTGATCGACCACGCACGTGCGCTTGGCCGCACGAAGTGCCGGCTGAGCTTCGTCGAACCGAAATACGCCGAGGACGGTATCAACGAACAATCCGTCCTCAGCGGATACCTCGCCAAGCGTCACAATCTCACCATCACGCACGCCGACCCCAGCGAGCTGCGTATGAAAGATGGCGACGTTTACTACGGCGACGAGTGCGTCGATGTCGCCTACCGCGACTACGAAGTCCGCGACCTCATCGAACTCGAAGATGAACTCGGACATCCGCTGGAGGCGATGCGCCACTTGTTCAAACAGAATCGCATCGTCTCCTCGCTCGTCGGCGACTTCGACCACAAAAGCTGCTGGGAGGTTCTGACCGACCCCGCCATCGCCGAAAAATACTTCAGCGCCGAAGAATGCCGCCTATTCCGCCGTCACGTGCTGTGGACCCGCGTCGTGGGCGAGCGCAAAACGACGCTGCCGCACAATGTCGAGGGCGATTTACTCGAATACATGCGCCTCCACCGCGAAGAGCTTGTGATGAAGCCGAACCGCTCCTACGGCGGCGAGGGCGTCACGATCGGTGCATCGACGTCGCCCGCCGACTGGGAGAAGCTCATCGACGAAGCCGTCGCCAGCGCGGCAGACACCGAAGCAAACTGGGTCGTCCAGAAGGCGACAAGGCTGCCCGTGCACGAGTTCCCTATTGTGGGGAAAGACGGCCGGGTTTTCGCCGAGCCGTTCTACGCCGTCATGGGCTTCGCCCCGACAGAAAACGGCCTCGGCATCATGTGCCGCGTTAGCCAGAAGCAAGTCGTGAACGTCGCCCAGCACGGTGGCATGGCAGCAGTTCTCGTCGCACATCCGCCCCGCGAACTGCGCGTGCCGAAGCGCTCCCAAGGCGGCCGCAGCGACGGCGCGGAGGAAGCATTGCGCGCGAAGATTGGGGAGTTACAGCACTTCGACAACGCCATCGCACTCCTCGAATGGGACGAAGAAACGATATTGCCCGACGGCGGCCGCGGCGAACGCGGCGAGCAACTCGCAACCCTTGAGGCCGCGCGCCACGGTCTGCTGACCTCAGACCACCTCGGCGACCTGATCGAGGAGGTAGCCGTCGCCCGCGAAGGCGACGAACGCTGGCGCCGCGAAATCGAACTTTTGCGCGATCTCCGCGCCAGCGACCTCGCGATCCCGGCCGATCTGGTGCGCGCCTATGCAGAGGCGCGCGCTCGCGCGACCGCCGCGTGGGAAGACGCCCGCGAGGCCAACGATTTCAAGTTGCTTGCGCCCGCGCTCGCCGAACTTGTCGCCGTTGCCCGCGAAACTTCGAACGCAATCGACCCCGACGCAGACCCCTATGACATTCTGTTGGACGAATACGAACCGGGGATGACACGCGCACGGTTGGAGCCGGTGTTGAACGACCTCCGCGTGCGCCTCGTGCCGATGGTTCAAGCGGTTGGCAAAAAAACGGCATCCTGGCCAGGCGGCACAACGCGGGACATCCCCGAAGCGAAACTCTGGGATATCTGCAGCGAGGTGCTTGAAACTGTTGGCTTCGACTTCACCCGCGGCCACTTGGACCGTGCCACGCACCCCGGCACAACGGCGTTGGGCTTCGATGACGTCCGGCTCGCGCTGCGACCCAACCAAGACGATCTTCTCGAAGCGATCCTCACGACGCTGCACGAAGGCGGCCACGGCCTTTACGACCAAGGCCTCGCACCTCAAGACCGGGCGACGCTGCTCGCGCAAGCCCCATCTATGGGCATGCACGAAGCCCAGGCGCGCCTCTGGGAAAACCACGTAGGCCGCAGCCGGGCATTCTGGAGCTTTCTATTTCCACGCATCCGCGAAACGCTGGGCACGGCGATCAATGGCATGGACGCAGAGAAGTTCTTTCAAGCCGCGAACCGCGTGCGGCCGAGCCTGATCCGTGCCTCCGCCGACGAGATCTCGTATCATCTGCACGTCGTTCTCCGGTATGAACTTGAAGTCGCGATGATCGCCGGCGATTTGAAGGTCGAAGACCTATCGCACGCCTGGAATGAACGCAGCGCAACCCTCATCGGGATTAAGCCAGCTGACGATCTAACCGGCGTTTTGCAGGATGGCCACTGGGCCTCAGGCATGTTCGGTTACTTTCCCACCTACACGCTGGGCAGTCTCTACGCGGCGCAGATGGTTGAAAGCTACGCGAAGACGGCAAACCTAGACGAGCAAATCGCCCAGGGGGATTTCACCCCTCTCCGAACCTGGCTGCGCGACAAGATCTACAGCTCCGGCGACCGGGTTCCGACCGAAGACCTCGTTACACGCGTCACGGGAAAAGGCCTCGATACAGACGCCTATTTTCGTCACATCGCAGCGAAGTTCAGCTGATCGCCTCAACAGAGTTCAAGCCGCTTCGATCTCGGCGCGGATCGCCCGCTGGCGCTGCGCGTCGAGCGGAAAGTTCCACATCAAGGCCATCGCGATAACCTTCAGCGCGACCGGTACCGCAGCATAAAGCAGCGTAAGTACAAAGAGAGCCTCCGGTGCGTTCATGGACTTTCCAGCCGCGTCGAGCGCGGTCGCATCGAAGCCAACAGCGTGCAGCACAGGCAGCGCCGCCGCCGCCAGTGCGAATGACAACTTCGTTGCGATCCCCCACAACGCGAAGAACAAACCCGTCCGTTGTTCGCCCGACATGCGCGTATCAACATCGACGACATCAGCCTGGATCGCGCTTGGCAAGACTAGGTCTGCCCCAAACCCGATTCCGGAAATGATGGAGATGATCAGGAACGGGACGATATCGCCCTCGCCCACAACGAACGGCGTAAACGCGAACGCAACGCACGCAACGACCATGGCGACGACCCAGGTTCGATGCTTTCCCAACCGGCGCGCGACCAGCGACCAGATCGGGACTCCCACCAACCCTGCCAAAAAATACGCGAGCAGCAGCGGCCCATAAGCGTCCGTCGCGCCGATGACATGGCTGACAAACAGCAGGAACAGGGTTGCGGGTAATCCGTTCGCGAATGCATTGATCAAGTACGCTGCAATCAGCCGCCGGAACGGTGCATTCTCTGCAATCGCCTTCAGACCATCGCGCAGAGGGACGCGCGCATGCGTCAGCGGCGGCGGCTCCGGCACCTTGATCAGCAACCATGCGACGGTCGGCAGAATCAAGGCAGCCACGAGTACCGCCAGCGCCGCCATGTGTATGCGCGGATCGTTGTAACCGGCAGCTGTTAGGACCGAAGGTGTTGCCGCTGCGAGCAGCGTGCCTACGAGCCCCACCCCTTCACGAAAACCTGTTATCCGCGTGCGCTCGTCGTAGTCGCCGGAAAGCTCCGCTCCCCAAGCGCTGTAGGGCAACAGCAACATCGTCCAAGCAAGTGTCAGGGTGAAGATGCCGAATGTAAACTGACCGAGCGATGCCTCATCACCTGGCGCGAACAACACCACGACGGCCAGAATTGCCAGTGGCGTCCCGGCCAGAATCCATGGCTTGCGCCGTCCGAATCTGCCCGGCGTCCTGTCGCTGAGATACCCGATCACCGGGTCGGTGAACGCATCGAACAGGCGTGACAAGATGATGATGTACCCGATCCAGTCGAGTGGAAGCCCCAGCGTCTGCGCATAGAAGCCCGGCAGAAACACGTAAGGGGGGAGCAGCAGAATCGCGAACGCAACCGCCGGCGCGCCGTAGGCCGCCAAAACCCCCGTTCGCAAACGCTGCGTCATGTCCCGATGATCCGCATTGGGCCTGGTCCCGTACACGTGCCATGGCCAATATCGCGATTATCGGCAGCGGCATTGCGGGGCTTTCCGCCGCCTATCTGCTCCAACACAAGCACACGGTCACCCTCTACGAAAAGGAACCGCGGCTCGGCGGTCATAGCCGAACTGTTACGGTCAATTACGGCGGACGGATCATCCCCGTTGACACGGGCTTTATTGTTTTCAACGAGCGCAACTATCCGAACCTTACCGCGCTGTTCGCAAGGCTTGGCGTCAGAGTGAAAAACAGCTCGATGACCTACGCCTTCACCATGCGTAACGGTTGGTTCGAATGGGGTGCAAAGGACTTCAGCACAATCTTCGGACAGCGCCGCAATCTCCTGCGTCCCTGGTTCATCCAGGTGCTTCGCGAGGTCATGCGCTTTAATACCGAGGTCGTGCAGCGCGTCGCAAACAGCCCGAATATCACCCTTGGCCAACTGATCGAGGCGATGAGTCTAAGCGAGAACTTCAAGCGCTATTATCTGCTGCCCATCTCCGGCGCCATCTGGAGTTGCCCACCGCAGCAAATGCTGCAGTTTCCGGCCCAAGTCTTCGTCAACTTCTTCGACAACCACTCGCTGCTCTCGATGGACGGACAACCGCAATGGCTTACCGTCGATGGCGGTTCACAGCAATACGTTCAGAAACTGTCCGCAACGTTGAAAAAGCGGCCCCTCAACGGCATCGGCGCAGCTCGCGTTGAGCGCACCGCCGCCGGCGCACGGGTCCACGACAGCGCGGGCAACATCAGCACATATGACCACGTCGTGTTCGCTTGCCACTCTGACCAAGCACTGTCCCTGCTCGCCGATCCGAGCGACGCCGAACGCCACAACCTTGGTGCCATCCGGTACCAGGAAAACGAGGCGCTCCTGCACAAGGACCCGCGCTTCATGCCCAAGCGCCGCCGATGCTGGTCCGCCTGGAACTACCACGCGGGCAACGAAGGACGGGAGCGCCAAGTCACCCTCACCTACTGGATGAACGAACTGCAGTCGATCGACGAGCGCTATCCGTTGTTCGTAACCCTCAACCCCGCCGCACCCGTGGCCGACGCCGACATCTTCGACAGGACAACGTTTCACCACCCGGTCTTCGATACAGCCGCCATCGACGCGCAAAGAAAATTGGCGGCGATGCAAGGCGACAGGAACACCTGGTTCTGTGGCGCCTATATGCGCCACGGGTTCCACGAAGACGGCTTGTTGAGCGCCATGATTGTTGCTGAGCGCTTAGGTTCGCGAGCACCCTGGGTGTCTCCCGCGCCGCTCGACATGTCGCAACTAGCCGCTGCCGCGGGCGATTAACGCAGTCGTAGCAACGCCGCGCGAAGCTTGGGTTCCGATGTCTTTGGTGCTAGCCAGATACCGAAGAACGGGTCGGCAAAACCGGCGTCCGTAATGTCTGCGGTCGGCGTGCCGTTGTGGAAAAACCGCGTGCCCTGCCCCGGCACATGTAACGCAGTTATGCGGTCGCCATCCTTCACGGTCGGAAACGCCCGCTTCAGCGCTGCGCCATACCGCGTGAGAGCGTCCTTTGGTGTGGCGGGTGAAACCTTCGCCATCTCCTCAACGGTGCGTTCCACCAGTTCATCGCTCGTGAAACTCATGCGATAGCGCAACGTCAGTGCAAACGGGGCGTTCATCGACCACTGCGGCGCATCCGTCCACAGCGTCGCATCGTAAGCCGTGAAGACCAGCCATGTCAGGGAACCGCTGCCGTAAGGCTTCGTAGCGTTGATGGTGCTGCCAAGTTCCAGCGGCCGGGTCATGCCCATCGCCGCACCTGCGAGCCCCAACACGGCCACGCAGGTGATCAAGACATTACGCATGCACAAGCTCCACCTGATGAACGTCGGTCCGGCCGACGGCAAATGCCGCGGCGCAGATGCCAAGATAGAAGTGCCAGTTGCGAAGGAAAGGGTCGTCGTAGCCGAGCGCGCGAATTTTCGCCTGTGCCTCGACCTGCCGATTCGACCACGCACGCAGCGTTTTCGCATAATCCTGGCCGAACGAGAACACGTCGCGCACTTTCAACCCGGCGTGCTCCGCCTCTTCGCGAAAACGCGTAAGTGACGGCAACATTCCTCCCGGAAAAACATAGTGCCGGATAAAGTCGCTCCGCGTCCGGTAACCGGGAAATACATCGTCGTGGACCGTGATCGTCTGCACCACCGCCCGGCCGCCGCGCTTCAAGCGTTCGCCCAAGGTCTGGAAATAGCGTGGCCAATACCGTTCGCCGACAGCTTCAAACATTTCGATCGACACGATCGCATCGAACGCGCCTTTGGTGTTGCGATAGTCCTCAAGCCGGATGTCAGCTTTCGCGCCAAGCCGGTTCCTCGCGAAGGCATGTTGAGACGGCGAGATTGTGATCCCCGTCACCTCATGCGAGCGCTCACAAGCAGCCTCGGCAAAGCCACCCCAACCGCAGCCGACCTCGAGAATCCGTGCGGGTCCCCCGCCGACCTTCTCGAGGATGCGCGCGTACTTGGCCCGTTGAGCATCGCCGAGTGCCGCATCCGGATTCCTGAACAGCGCCGACGAATAAGTCATCGTCTCGTCGAGCCAAAGCGCGTAGAAATCGTTTCCGACATCGTAGTGCGCCTCGATATTGCGGCGGCTCCCGCTTTCGCTATTGCGCCGCGCCACGGTGTTCAGCAACACGAAGCCGAGCCTGGATAGCAAGCCGCCATGCGCGTAGCCTTCCAGTTGCTCAATGTTGAGCAAGAACAACGAAAACAGCGCTTCTACGTCTTCGCTTTCCCAAGCCCCCGCGATGTAGTCTTCGCCAAGGCCGATGTCGCCGCGCGCCATCGCCCGCGCCAAGACATCCCAAGATTTGATTAGAAACTGCGCGCGCGGCCCCGGCTTCTCGCCGGTCACAACATGCACCTCGCCGTTCGGCGCCACGAACGTCAGCACGCCAACTTCGATTCTGCGTATCGCATCGAGCCAACGCCGCTCGATCAAAGAACTTGGAATTAGACCCATCGCTTCAACCCTGAGCCCCACCGGACCCACTGCGCCAGTATACGACGTAGCAGATGAGTTGGTTTAGGGGCTACCAGGACCCCAAATCGGCGTCCTCGCCGGTGCCACTCTCTTTGCCGTCAGCTCCCAGCGAAGAAATGTCAAACTTTCCGTGAACGCCGGGCTGTTTGTAGAGGTACGGCCGTCCCCAGGGGTCGATAATCCCCTCTGCGCGATTGAGATAGGGCCCATCCCACCCAGGCACCCCGTCAGGCTTCTCCACCAAGGCTTTCAGCCCCTGTTCTTCGGCCGGATAGCCGCCGTTGGACAGGTAGTAGAGGTCCATAGCCGTGGCCAAGTTGGAGATTTGAATCTTCGCGGTCTTTGCCTTCGACGCCTCGAAATACCCGATCAAGCGCGGCGCGGCGATCGCGATGATGAGACCCAGGATCGCAAGCACCACCAAGAGCTCGAGCAGCGAATACCCGCGCTCAAACCGCCGCCGTTGCCGATTTTTCGTGAGCCGCATCGCTTCAACTTTCCTCTTGCGCAACGCGGGCAACTTCCTCCGCTGTCGTCACGCCTTCAAGCACTTTTCGAAGCCCCGCCCGACGGAGGCTTTCCATACCGCCGGCAACGGCCGCTGCATGAATCTGCGAGGCAGATGCCCGCTCGCTCACCATACGGCGAATGGGTTCGCCGGGGACTAACAGCTCCGACACGACGCTCCGTCCCTTGTACCCCGTCCCGTGGCAAGCCGTACAACCCTTGGCCCGGTAAACCGCGGCGTTTGCACCATGACCGAGCGCCGCAAGTTCAGCCGCCCATTCCGCCCCCAGCACTGTGCGCTCCTTACAAGCGCTGCACAGCACGCGGACCAAGCGCTGCGAAAGGATGCCAGCGATCGTCGACGTCAGCAGGTAGTCCTCGACGTGCATATCGAGCAGACGTGTCAGCGCGCCAGCTGCGCTGTTCGTGTGCACCGTGGACAGCACGAGATGCCCCGTTAGCGCGGCCTGAACTGCGATACGAGCCGTTTCAGGATCACGTATCTCGCCGACCAAGATCACATTCGGGTCATGCCGCAAGAACGCGCGCAACACGTTCGCAAACGTAAGCCCGATATCTGGCTTCACCTGCACCTGATTGACGCCGGCGATCTTGTATTCGACAGGATCCTCGACCGAGAGGATCTTTCGCTCGCTGGTGTTCAACGTCTGGAGTGCCGCGTAGAGCGTGGTCGTCTTACCGCTGCCGGTGGGCCCAGCGACCAGAAAGATGCCGTTCGGCCGTTTCAGCAACACCGCAAGCCTCGCCTGCATTTCGGCGTCGAAGCCCAAAGCATCGAAGTCGAGCGCAACCGACGATTTGTCCAGGATACGAACCGCCACGGCCTCGCCGTACGTCACCGGCGCCGTCGCAATGCGCAGGTCGATCTCCTTGCCGCGCACCGCGAGCTTCACCGCACCATCCTGCGGCAACCGGCGCTCTGCGATGTTGAGCCCGCTCATGATCTTCAGGCGCGAGACGATTGCGGGTGCGAGTTCGAACGCCGCAGCTTCCTCTTCCTTCAATACGCCGTCGATGCGCGTGCGAATTCTTAAGCGCCGTTCTAGCGGCTCAATATGAATGTCGGATGCCCCCGCCTCGACAGCGCGCGAAATCAAGCCATTCACGAAGCGAATAACCGGCGCTTCGCTTGCGCTCTCGCGCAGCCGTGCAACGTCGGCCTCCGTCGCCCCCGACGCATTCCCGGCGGCAGCCAAAGCCTCCGCCTCACCGCCCGAATAGAGGCGCCGTAGCGCTTCCTCGATGTCGTTCATCGGCGCGGCTTTCACAATTACGCTCCGGTTTGTCGCCAGCGCGATTGCATCGACCAAGAACGCGTCCAGCGGATCATGCGCGGCAACAGTGACAGTGTCGTCGGTGGCGCTGAGCAAAACCGCTTTCGTATCCATCAGGAACCGCGAGGTCACGCTGTCGCCCAACACCGGCTCCAGCGGATAATCCGCTGCATCCGCGACCGGAATCCCTAGCCCATTCGCAAACGCCGACACCAACTCGCGCTCCGGTACGAGCCCCAGTTCCAGCAGGATCTTAGTAAGGCTAACACGCGTGTGTTCGAAAACGCGCCACGCCCGCGCCGACCCTTCGGCGTCAAGTTTGCCGGTTTGGCGCAGATGATCGACCAGCCTCTGCTCGGCGCTCGCGGGCGCCAATTCGGCTGCGGACATAAGCTTACCTCGAGGTTTGCGGCCGTATGTGGCCGCCTCCTAGGGGCCGATTAGCCCACCAGTAGCGGCCCGTAAAGCCACGTCAACCAAAACCCCGCTGCAAGCCCCGCGCCGAACGGAATTGGCGTATCGGCGTCTACACGCCGCCCCGCCAGCGCCAGCATTGCCGCCACGCCCAACGAAAGCATTGCACCATAAAGCAAGACCGTGCCGACCCCCGCGATTCCGGTCCAAGCACCAGCGGCGGCCATCAGCTTCGCATCGCCGAAACCAAGCCCCTCGCGCCCCCGCAGCGCCTTATAGGCAAACGCTACACCCGACATCAGAGCGATCCCGCAAACTCCCCCCAGTGCATGCCAAATCAACGCGTCCGGCATTTGCCAGGCGATGAGGGCTAACCCCGCCGCAATCAAAGGTAATGTGAGAGCGTCCGGCAGAATAAACTCCCTGACATCCGTCACCGCGAGCGTAAGGAGCGTCCACCCAAGCACAAGCGTCGCCCAAAACATGACGCTCGACATGCCGAGCGTTGCTGCCCAAAGCACGAGGACAGCGGCACTCGCTTCTATCGCCGGATAGAGCCAACTGACACGCGCGCCGCAGGATCCGCACTTGCCTCGTTGAAGTGCCCAACTGACGATCGGCACGATCTGAAGCGCCGACAATGCCGTACCGCAAGAGCGGCATCGCGAACTCGACACAACGATATCTTCGCCCTTCGGCAGCCGCACGACGAGCACGCTGAGGAAGCTGCCGATGAACGGTCCCGCGACGAAGGCGAAAAGCCACTCGGGGGGGCCGAGGCTCATGGCCGCGCCTGCGCGGTCACAAGCTTCGGACAACTGCGGACGGCCGCGTCCTCTAAAGGGCGCGCCGGTTCGAAGGACAATACAGAGTACGGATTCGATGGATCCCCTGTGATCCGAACGACTGCGCGCTCCGATCGGCGCACGCCGCGGGTTCTGTCGTCGAGGCGCGCTGTTATCTCAAACGCATCGCCGGGCTGGACAACTGCCGGTGCTGGAACGGCGTCCTTGTCGATCCCGGCGGCCCGCCGTATCCCAGCGCTCGCGAAATCCAGATCGACGCCTTGCCGTTGCGACAGAATCGTAACCTCCGGGCGCACGCAATCGTAGAGCCGCGGGTCGAGCCCGAACACCAGCCGAAGCTCGTCCGGCGAACGGAAAAATTGGTTCGACGGTGCATAGCCTAGGCCAGCGGCCGCATATTGCTGACGCTCGGCGCCGTTGACGTGAAGGAGATCGTCGCCGTCCCGCCAATCTTCAATCGCCGCTGCAAGCGCATCGGCGCGCTTTTGATCCGCTCCGCCGGAAACAAACAACAGCGCCAACAAATTCGCATCTGCATAGTTCAGATCGACCTTTGCGTGCTCCGGCCGGACCGACACGACGACGCGGAACCCGCCAACGGCGACGACCTCGGGCTTTGTCAAAAGCGACGGCGCAAAGCCTTGCGCGGTTAGCAGTGCGTTCACCGCATAGTCCACACCGCTCTCAACCGCCGCCTGGGCTTGCGCACGTGCCAACTCGCGCGACGCGCCAGTCGCTGCGGTTCGCGCAGCACCAACAATTCCGATTGTGATGAGCGACATGACGGCTAAAAAGCCGAGAACGACGACGAGCGCAACGCCGCGCTCGTGTCCCCTACCGCGACCCGCCGCCACGACGCGAAGCCCGGTTCGTCTCCAACAAATCTCCAAGCCCGCGGAAGCCGTTGCGTAATTCCTCGGTCATCTCGCGCGCGGCGGCGGCGTTTCGCATAATACGCGGACGGAGAAACACCAGAAGCTCCGTTCGATCGCCCGACACGTTCGTCGTTCCAAAGAGCTTGCCCAGAACCGGCAGGTCTTTCAGGATCGGCACGCCACTGTCGCCATAGGACTGGCTGTCGCGGATCAAACCGCCTAGCACGATAGAATCGCCGTCTTGCACCGCGATGGTGTTCGCGATCTTGCGCTGCTGAATAGTCGGCGAGTCGATGGCCGACGTATCCGTCACGATCGCGTTGCTCACCTCCTGGCGAACGTCCACAAATACGGTACCGCTTTTGCCGATGCGAGGCGTCACCCGCAGCAGAATGCCGGTGTCGCGCAGTTGGACGGAGTTCACGACGGTCAGGTCCGTCGCGGTTCTGACTCCGGTCGCCGTCTGCGTGATGATCGGCACTTGATCGCCGACCTGCAGCATCGCCGTCTTGTTGTTCAAGGTCAGCAGCTTCTGAGAGAAAATCACCTTGACGTCGGTGACCGTCCCGAGCGCGCTCAGCGCGACGTCCACGTCGGGTAACGTGTAGCGGAACGCAAAGCCCGGAAAGAAATTGCTGATCGTACCGCTCTTGCTCAGCTTGAACGAATGATCCGCGTTCTTGAAGAACCACTCGACGCCGAATTTCAAATCGTCGTTCAACGTCACTTCCGCGATCGTTGCCTCGATCATCACCTGATCCGGCGCCACGTCGATCTCGCGCAAAAACCGCTCAAGCGACGCATACTCCGTGCCATCGGCGCGTACGATCAAGGCGTTGTTTGCTTGATCGACCGCAATGTGGGGACCCCGGTCGCTGCCGCGTAAGCCTTCGCCGCGCGGCCGCGCCGGTAGAGGCGGCGGCGCGTTCGCATCGGCTGGGGGCGGCGCGTCGACGCCGGTTTCAAAACCATCGACCGAAGGTTGGTCCTCCGGCTCAGGCCGAATGTTCGATAGATCGACCGCGCCGGCGCCGTAGACCGAAGCCAACGCACGCGCCACGTCCTCTGCCTTCGCATTTTGCAGACGGTAGTAGTAGATCCTGCGCCCGGGTCCCCGCGGCGGCACGTCGAGGCGCGTGACCCAGCGTGAAACATCCTTGAGCAATGCCGCACTCGGTGAGGCGATTAGCAGGGTGTTGACCCGCGACAGCGGTACAAAACGAAGCAAACTTGCCCCAGGGCCTCGCGTGGAGGCGAACACACGGCTCAACTCCTGCGCCAGGGCCGGCACGTCGACGTGAGCCGGACGCACAAGCGCGTACGACATCCCGCGCATGTAGTCGACATCGAACAGACGGATCGTATCGAGCATCGCCCCGCGCTCAGGTCCGGTCCCCGAAAGGATGAGGAGGTTGCGCGTCGTATCGATGTTCATTATGCCGCCAGCTGGCGCCATCGGCTCTAGGACCTTTTTCATCTCCGCAGCAGCGATGAACCGTAGCGGAACGATCTCGACACCGTAGCCCGGCATTCGCGCGCGCGCCGTACCAGAGATTTCGAACCCATCCGTGCGCCGCTGCGCCTCGGTCGCTGGCACGATATTGTAGACGTTGTCGGCGAACACGATTGCCGCGCCGTTCACCTTCAACGCCGTCTCAAGCGCCGACAGTACGTCTTCTTTCCGAAGCGGCGCACTGGTCTTCAGCGTCACCCGCCCCTGGACTTGCGGATCAACCTGGAACGCAACTTTCAGAATGTCGCCCATGACCGAGCGCACGACGTCCTTCACATCGGCATCGGCGAAGTCCAGCGTCACGTCGCCGGCGGGCCCGCTCGGCCCCTGCGCGCGCAACCGCGGTGGCACCCGCACACCTTCCGCCGGGAAAATCTCTGTCTTCGGATCATCAGACTCTTCGCCGCCCGCTATAAGCATCGGCTCGTTGTTTTCGGGCATTGCCGCGGGCACAGCCACCTCCGGCGGCGACGCCATGATGGGACGCTCCTGCGCGCACGCCGCAAGCGAAAATGCCACCGCAAGAAGCGCAACACGCACAGTCTGCTTGGCATCGCAATGCGATGTCATCCCCGTCCCCTTAAATTGTCCCAGCCATCCCCTCGAGCGGACGAATCGAGACCGATCGATAAGCTATGCTGGCCACTCAAGGTTGTTACACGCAAGTTAAACACGTTAGCGGTGCGGCCCGCACCGCATCGAATAATGGATTTAAGGTGTCCCCAGCTACGGGCGAACCTTCGGAATTCCAAGCCGCACGGAGCGCGCATCCTTGCTGACCATTACGCCGGCCGCGTCGATCCTATCGATCCGCCAACCGGCTAGCCGATCGCCCGGCGCGACCTTCATCGAGGGCGCGCCGTTGCGCTCGACGATCGCGCGCTGCGTTACGCTGTCGGCGACAATTCCGACGACGCGGAACCCCGACAGCTCACCAGGGTCGCCGCCTGTGACCGCTGGGGCGCTGGCCACCGTGCGTGTCATGGGGTCCGGTTTCCGGCCTGCGTTGAAGATCGGCCGCGCTGCGATGTCAGCGAAAGCGGTCACAGGCGGCATCTCGCGCATCTTCAAGGCGGGCGGCTTACGGACTTCCACCACGGCAGGCTCTTCGAACAAATCGAACAGACGCAGCGGTGACGGCAACAATGCTGCACTGAGCGCCGCCACACCCATCCCGGCCACAATCCAAAGCAAGCGCGGAAGACTTACAGACATCACAGCCCCCGCCGCGTTTGTGCTGTGACAACGATTTCGACGATGAGCTTGTTCGCGACGTTCGGTGGCGGCCCTGCCGGCGCCGCGCCCGCAAACTCCGCGTCCGGCTCGCGGATAGAAATTCGCTCGACCTTGATGAGTGGGCGTGCCGACCCGATCGCGTGCAACGCCTGAACTAGCGCCGCGATGTCGGTCTCGACCGTGGCCTGAACGGCGATCTCGCCTGGCACCGCATCGGACCGCACATCCAGAGCCTGCCCGCTCGTCACCGTTGCACCGGCGGAGGAGAAGACACGATTGACCGTCGCCTGCAGATCGGCCACCGCCGTTCCAGGGGTGCCTTGAAACGCAAGCGCTTGCACATCGGCGTTTGCCGCCATCTGCCGGGCCGCAGCTTCAAGCCTCGGCGCTGCGGCGCTCAGCGCCTGAAGCTTCGCCGCCTGTTCGCGCAGCATCGCCACGCGCTCCTCGTGCCGGGCGACAGAGGCCCAAACCGGTGCAACGAAAAATACGCCGAGCACGGCAAGAACCGCCGCCGCGAATCCAAGCGCGAGCCAACGCTGTTGCAGTGACGACAACGTCAACCTCATAGCGTCCCCGTTTCGCGCTGCATCGCAATTTCAAAACGTTCGACGCCGGTTTCACTTTTCCGCACAACCGGCGAAACGAACTTCACGCCTTTGAACGCATCGGAACCCTCCAGAATACCGATCAGATCGGTCGCGTTGGCGGCAAGGCCCGAAAGCCGTACCAACCGCCCCTCGATGCTGAGATCAAGGACCTGAACGCTATCCGGCAAGAGCCGCGTTAAGTGCTGCAACACGTCAAGTGCCTCGGCGGGGTCGCGGGAATTGGCCTGCGCGATCGGCCCGGCGACACTCTCAATTTGTTGTTTCAGCAGAGCGCTGCGTTCAGCGGCCGGGCGGAACTCAGCGATGCGCGCTTCCAAGCTTTGGATCTCGCTGTCGCCAGCGTGCCCCCACGCGTAGTTGGCAGCGGCCCAGATCGCAATGGCGCCGACGGCGAGACCCGCAATCAGAAGCCGGCCGCGGCGCAGGTCATCCGGACTCGGCGGCTCCCGAAGGTCGAATCCCTGCGCGGCACCGTTGTCATCCTCCACGTCGATAGCCGCAGGTCCAAGACCAAGCGCGCGCAACCTCTGCTCGATGGGCCGCACGCGCAGCAGCGGTACGATGGCGACATCGGCAAGCATCGCGCCTTTCTCGTCGTCGTACCCCACGATGCGCGTCGCGGTTCGAACCGCATCCGCCTTGAACGGCGATAGCCGGTCAACTTGCAACTCCACGGCTTGACGCGCGTGCGCCAGCGACATCTGAGGCAATTCCAAACGCCGTGTAATCGTAAACTCGCGCGGCAACAGCACTGTCAAATTGGAGAGCGGCATCCCATCGGCTGCATGCAGAATCCGGTCGGCTAAATCGCTGTCGGTCGTCTTCGTGTCGAGCGCAACCGCGGTCGCGTCCTGCGACGCGCGCAAGAGCCACCGGTCCGGCCGCACGGTGAGGACGGCTTGGCGTGGTCTCCCCGTTGCCTCACTGCGCCACGGAAGAAGCGCACGTAACTCACCGCCCCACCACAAAAAGAACCGCGCCGCCAAAGCCGGCAAATCCGATAGATTTGCCGGCGCACCAAGGTCGATTGTAACCGGTTCACGCATGCGGACACCCGAACGTGTCTGCGTTGTAGACGCACAACGGATCTTGCGTGATGCGTGTCCGGACGATGAGAGGCGGCCAGCGGCGCCCCGATCCCGGTGGAAACGTTGCACGTATCATCACAAGCTGCGGCGCACCGGACTGATCGCTCCAATTGTCCGTCCACCTAAAGCTTGCTCCGTCTCGCGCGGCGTAGGCGATCGCGATTGCGTCCGCTCCGGCCACAAGCGTCTGGGTATTCGGCTGCGCGGGCGTGTTAGCGCCCTTCCATGCGAGCAAGAGCTGCTGCCCACCTGGCCCACCCTCGACGCGCAGGTCGAAGCGGGTGAGACCTTCGGCTCCAAACGCCGACGGCGCGGATGCCGTGAATGACAGCGTGCCTGCCGTCCCTCGAAACAGATCGAGGTCAACCGCAAATGCCGGATCGAGTTCACGCGGCATCGCGCGTTGCAGCAGCGTACGCAGCAGATTTTGCGCACCTTGCATGCGCTCAGCCGCTTCGACTTTCTCTTCACTTGCCTCCCAAGCGCGCGCGCCGAAGCGCACGCCGCCATTCATCGCCACAGCGATGAACCCGAGCAACGCCAACGAAATCACAAGCTCAAGCAACGAGTACCCCTTCATGACGCCGCCTCCAGCAGCACCAGCCGTTCGATAGCGATACCTTCCGCGCGATCAGGCCACGTCACCGTCAACCGCAGCGTCGCGAGGCGCGCGTTTGCGGCGGATACGACGCTCAACTGCCAAGCGAACGCCGTGTCATCCACGGTCCCTTGACGGACGTCCGGCAATCGCCGCAACGCGACGACACGGTCGAGCTGCGACTGTGCGATAAGCACGGCTTCCTCGATCTTCGCCGCGCGGTCGAATGTCCGAAAGCTTGTGCCAATAGCCTCGTAGAGCGCAACGACCGTGATCGCGAGCACGGCAAGTGCCACCAAACTCTCGATGATCGTGAACCCGCGCTGGCCGCTCATCGTTGAGCACCTGCAATCGGCCGTCCGGTCAAGGGCTCGGCGGTAACAGCCACCTCCGCCTCGCCGCGCGCGAGATTGAGTGTCCCCGCAATCGTCCCGTCCCAAGCGATAACGACGTTCCGCATCCGCACAGCAGTGCCGGGCGTTAGCGCGATCGTCTCGCCGTTCGAAACCTCGATCTCGTCGACGGCGCCGCCTGCGACGTTGAGCACAATGTCGGCTTGTTGGTCTAACGCTTGTTCCCGCAAGCGCCTCAGCGCTGTGAGCAGCGTGCGCGTATCCGCGGTCAGCGTCATGCGCTCGACGGATGCTTGAACTGTGGGCGCCGCGACAACGATCAGAAGCGCGACGATGCCGAGCACCACGATCAGCTCCAGCAACGAGTACCCCTTTGTCATAGCGCCAACTCGTTGGCGGCCAGAATACCGCTTACGACCCCGCTCATGATCCCGGCAACTACGAGCCCCAGAACGATCGTCACCGCCGGCAGCAGCAGTGCCGACAGCCGGTCCAGATTCGTCTGCACGTCGCGATCCAAGATGTCCGCTGCTTCGTTCAGCATCGGTGCGAGCCGCCCCGTCTCTTCGCCAATAGCCGCAAACTCCATGATCGCGCGCGGCAAGGCATCGCTCGCTTCAAGTGCAGCCTTCAGCGACTTGCCCTGCCGCACCAGCTCGATCGCACCGGAAAGCCGCTGCTTGAGATGCACGTTTCCAACCGCGGCTTGCGCGGTCTCGAGCGCACGGTTCAAAGGCATGCCACCATTAAGCAACATCGCGACGTTCCGGCCAAATTGCGCCGCATGCATTCGCCGCGGGATGTCGAGCAGTAGCCGCGAACGGAACGACCATCGCGCGAGCGCCACCTGCGCCGCCGGTTGCCGAAGCAGGTAGATCAGTCCGCCGAGCGCAGCGATTAAAGCCACTACTACCAATGTCCCATGCGCATTGAAAAACTGCGACACGCCAAGCAACACCGCCGCAGGCCATGGCAACGCGTCCCCGCTTTGCGCGAACAGCGGCTCCAAACGCGGAATGACCGATGTGAAAATGATCGCAAGTACAATGATCATCACGATCACTAGCAAGGCAGGATAGATCATCGCGGACACCGCACGATCGGAAAGCTCTTTGTTGCGCGCTTCCGCCACCGCGAGCCGCGTCATCACGTCGGGCAGTCTCCCGCTCGCTTCACCCGCTGCTACGAGACGCCGCATCGGCTCTGCAAACAGGGACCCAGCCCGCCGCATAGCGCCCGACAGCGGCTCGCCCGCGCGCAACCCTTCGAGCATCGCTTGCGCGGCCGCTTTGCTGCGCCGGCGCGTGGTCAAGCCTTGCATTGCAAGCAATGCGCGCTCGACGCCCAATCCGGCTTGCAGCAATGTTCCAAGTTCGCGCAGCAGCCCAAGGCGATCGGCCGCCAAGCCGAACTCCGGCAGCAATCGCGCCGTCGCGAAGCCGGTCGCGCCGCTCGTATCCTGCTCGACAACGCGCAGCGGCGTCCTGCCCAAAGCCAGGATCCGCTCCACGGCTGCACCCCGGTTTGGCGCGTCGATCACGCCGCGCCCGATTGCGCCGTCGGGGCCTGCGGCCTCATACGCGAAACTCGGCACGACACTCCATCCGGATATACCGGACGAGTTGTCGGCTCCCGCCGTTAATTCTTCCTTACCGGCGTCCGGGCAAGCAGGTTTTCCAATCGCTTGACGATAACGTCCTGCGGCGTGCCGTAAGCCAGCGTATCGACGACCGCGCCGTTTGAGTCCAGCAGAAACACTGCCGCCGTGTGGTCGAGCGTGTAGTCGTCGCCTTGGAGCACAACACGTTCGCGAACAACTGCAAAGGCCTTCGATACGCGCTCAATCTCTGCCATTGTGCCCGTCAGTGCCCGAACGCGCGGACCGAAGCTCGAAAAATAGGACCTCATGACGGCCGGCGTGTCGCGCTCGGGATCCAGCGTCACGAACAGCAACTGCACGCTGTCCGCCCGCTTGCCGATCTTCTTGAGTGCCGTGTCCAACTCCCACACCGTAACCGGACAAATCACGGGACAATGCGTGAAGCCGAAGAAGAGCGCTCGCGGCCGACCGTGAAGCGCGTTCCACTGGATCGCCTGGCCTGCCTCATCCGCAAGAGTCACATCGACGATGCCGCGTCCTAGTTTCGTCAAGTCGTCCGTCACAACCGGCGCCGGAATCGACTCAAGCCTTGTAGGCGCCGCAGCAACAGTCCAACCAGCGCCAGAAAATAGTGCCGTGAAAACAATAACCTGGAAGGCGACGTTACGCATCGACTCTCACTTTCGCGTCGTGTGCGCGAGCCTGCCCGCACTCTCACCGACGCCCGGTTAACTTGACACAAGTTATGGGCTGCCGCGTCCTGAATGTGAAGTGCGGAGCATGATTCGCGAATAACCGCATCGGGGCTTCATGGACGGGGGACCTATGTACGACAGGCAGATTCGGCTGCTAGTGGCCGCCGTTGGTTTGGTTAGCGCGGCAGGCGCCGCCGATGCCGACAGACTTAATCTTGCGGCCGGGGCTGAATACTCGACCGGCGACTATGGCGAGCCGCAAGACACCGCCGTCTGGTACGAGTTCGTCTCCGCCCGCTATTCGACCGCACCGTGGGCCTTCAAAGTTACGGTTCCCTTCCTCCAAATCGATGGCCCCGCGACCGTCACCGACGACGGCGAAGTCGTGTACACGCTCGTGCCGGACTTCGACTCGGCGACGGAGCTCTACGTGACGAGCGCGGAC